>JBBRAE010000011.1:0-84368 GCA_038207085.1 Armatimonadota bacterium | reverse complement strand
ATCAGCAACTCTCCAGTATTACCGAGCACTGAGAAGTATCGCGGCCCCGACAGCCGTATCTTTACGCCACCGCTATAGAGCGTAGTCAACTGACTGAGGACCGCGCTGCCATTGCTGTAACTCCATGCCCCATCGCTTGATGTAGAAGTTCTATAATCCATTGCGACAATCGCGCCGCCCAAGTTCCCCCCACCAACAGATTGCGTGTCGTTGGGAGTTCCGTTGGTCCCAAGACCGTAGTTGGATATTGACGCCCATATCTCTTCGCCGGTCAGCGCGCCTGCAGTGTATTTCGGCACGCGCTGAATGGAGTTGAAGGCGAACCTCTTGTCTTTGTAGGTAGTGTTCGTTGTCCATCGCAGCTGGTGACCAATGGGCTTGTCGGCTGAATCAAGCTCCGGGCCTTGCACCTGACCGTTGGAGTTCAGAACGTAGCGGTCGACTATATCGAGTATCCTAAAGTTGCCGGTGTCGACCACCAGGCAGTGGAGCACGTAGAACCTGTTACCGCCATCATTCTCGATCTCGCTCCAGGCGCGGGCGTCGGCTGGGGATTTCAGCGACTTCGGCTCGCCGGAGCGCAGCAGGTTCTTCGGGTCGGAGAAGGTCTTCAGCGACCACATAACCTGACCGCCGCGGTCGATTCTGATCACCCTGTCGTTGCCGGAGTCGACTACCAGATAATCGGACCCGCCGAACTTCTGGGCGACCATCGGCTTGTTGAGCGGCTGCAGATCGACTGCGACCGGAGTGGTGACCGACGTGCCGCCAGTTGCGGCGTCGACGGCTTTCTGTTCGTAGACCGAGTCACACGACCAAACAATCTTACCGTCACCCCCGACCTCCATCACCCTGCGGTTGTCTGTAACGAGCGTGAGCGGGTTATTCATCACGTAAAGCGCGTTTCCTGCCAGGGCTGCAAGCGAACCACCCGCCGCAGAGACCGAGCTCTTGATGCCACCGGTCGCGCTTGCGTCCATCTTGGTATCCATCGGAACACGGGCAGTTCTCTTGGTGAGCACATCGTTGTAACCGATGCCGCCCGTAGCGGGCAGCGGCTTCAGGAGGATCCTGTAGTCGGTGTCCATCGGCTCGGCGGAGGCGTCTACCGCGATGAGGTTGCCATCGTCGCAGGTCAGGTATACATAGTCACCAATCACGACCGGAGATGAGTGAATACCAGTGCATAGATTCGCGCCATTGTTGTGATCGATCGGCAGTGCCCATAGCAGGTTGTTCCAGCTTGAGAAGTCCATCTGCTCAGTCGGAATCGGCGTGCCATCAAGGAAAACCCACACAGGAAGCGACGGGGTCATAACTCCGGCATCGAGAATTACGTTTGGGTTGCCGTTCAAATACGTGCGAAGACGAACCCTAGAGAAGTCGTTTATGGTGATTGTGCCGCTATCATAGTCGACCATATCGCCGCCGACCTGCCTCGCAAGCATAGACACGTCTTTCGCATCCGAACTGCTATTATCGTCAAACATGAGGTCCGGCTGCCAGATGGTGACGGTCTTGTTGTCCTTGGTCGATTTGTCCTTGAACGACATATTGGCCCGGATGGTAAACGTCTGATCGGCCTTAAAGCAGAGCAGATATGCCCTTGGAAGGGACGGGTTTCCGGGGTCGCTTGTGTATGCCGTAACAAACACCTTGTCGGTGGTAACAGCCGGGGTGCCGACGACCTCGAGGTTCTGCACGTGAACTGGAGTATCTGAGCCGGTTGGATATGCATAGACTCCCCATTTGTGCTCCGAGTCGACCACATCTAAGTCGCCTCTACTGGTGGCTCCGGTCATGGCCTTGTAAGTCGCCTGTGGGATGACCCCGCCGCCGTGGAGGAAGTAGGACCATTTCAGTCGAGAGCCCCGGTTCATCCCTTCAAAGCCTACGCAGTAGAGCGAAGACTTGCCACTCCCCGCAGGTGCAGTCTCAAGCGTCTCGCCGAAGTAGAATGCGTCATTGGAGCCGATCGCCGGAGTGCCGGTTACATCGGCTGTCATCTCCGTGCCTGCAACGCCGTTGGGCTGCGGAGGAATTGGGTAGGATTCCGCCATATGGGTGACGCCCTGGCTGTAGTCTATCCCATAGCTCATAAATACCCGAATATTGGGGTTAATATCACCGGAGGGGATCTTGACGGTGACCGTGCCCGGACTGTTATAATCGGTGGGGTCAGGGGTGCTGTTGGTTACAGTTACAGGATCTCCCTCCGAATCGAGCGCCCAAATCTGCGGCGCGGGGTACTCTGATATATAGTAACTCGAATAGCTCGTTCTGAACTTTATGCCACCGGACGAAGGAGGGTTGACAAGATCGGGAGGGTTAAGCGGTGTCAGCTTGTCACTTGACACGAACACCGGAACCGAGTAGATGTGATCGCCTACATTGGCACCGTTCGGCCTGCCGATGAACGACACGGACTGAACCACTGCGCCGCTCGATCTATTCTTGGCAAACGCAAGCACTGGCGCCGTCTTGATATTCCCTGATGGAGACGATATTCTGACTCGCCAGTACGGGTCGGGGTCGCCGCCAACTCTATTGAGCACAGGGCAGTAGGCATACAGCCACCCCTCGGCCGCAGTCGCGTAGATCCAGCCGTTCTGCACGATGGGCGGAGCGAGATATCCAGCGGACATCGCAGCAGCCGGCTCATCACCGCTCTTGAAAGCCCACATATCAGAAGACCGATCAACGGGACTTCCCGACACCAGCCCATTGACACTCGGAAGCGCCTCAAGAACGTAAACAAGCTTGTCGTCGGCGCAGGTGACTAGCACGAAGTCTTTGGAGTGAAGCGCTGCCGGTCCTGAACCACCGGGGTCGATCATGTTCGCGACCGTCGGGCTGGAGATCACCGAGGGAGCAGTCCACTTCCAGAGCAGGTCCACAGTCGGATTGGAGGAGTAATCCGGCGTACCATCATCAGGGTTGCCGTCCATATCGAGGTCTTCCTCGGGGACGGCGTCAAGGGCGTAGAGCGTGTTGCCAGCGGCAACGAAAACAACGTTCTTCCAGACAACCGGGCTTTGCTCCGTGTCGGCGCTACCTGCGGTATACGGCATACTCCACTTGTTTACAAGCGGCGCGCCGATATTTTCGATCGAGTTACCGTCTCTACGGTAGTTGCCGCGAAGGGTCGTGGACGAACTCGCCCACGCGATCACGTTGTAGGCGAACTTGAGGTTCCCCGGGCTCGCAAGGAGCAGGTTCAAACCCCTGTCCATATAAACCGGGTTCGAAGATACTATAGGATACTGAATCTTCGCGCCGATGAACCCTGAAGTCACCACCACCCGGCCACTGCCATACTCGGTGACGGCGATTGTGGGTTTGTCCTCAGCAATCGCGACGACAGAAGCAAGCGTGTTGGGACTCGGAAGGTTGGAACCGCCTGGCATGAAACCAGGCTCCACGTAAAAACGATTGCCCGGAGTCGGCACAAAATCAAGATTGTTTATCTCGCCCGGCGCAAGCCAGAAGGGATTGGTCAGAAGCGGATGCAGGCTCGCAGCAACATACGGGGAGCCCGTGTCTGGGCCCAGGAAGTTCACGCCGGGTAGGAAGAACGCGTAAGCTACAAGCGACCCCGTTGTAAAGCCCATATGGGTGGTAATGTCTTTGTATCCGTTGTCGACCCAGAGACACCCGCCGCCGTCGACGAACCTGCGCAGCTTGTCGCGCTCGTCCATCTGGAAGTCAACAGCCACCTTGGTGCTGAGATAGAGCACGTCGAACTTCGCGAGGTTCTCAAGCGTCGTCTGCTTCAGCGGAACCTCCCAGTAGGCCTTGAAGTTCCGCTGGCTGTCTTTGCCGCCCACGAGCGGGTTCACAAACGACCAACCGGCGGGCTTGATGTCCAGCCGCTCGTTCATTATGTAGAATATGTAGCCAGCGGAAGGCTCCACAGTCACCCAACTGGAGGTCTTATGCTCCTGAGCCACGAGGACGCCGACGCGGATCGAGCGTCGTCGGTCGACGTAGTTGCGCCCGGCCGCGATCGTAGCCTCGGCAAGCACTGTGGTAGCAATCACTGCGGCAAGGACTGTTATGGTTAATCTGTTACGCATATTCTTCCCCCTGAGGGCCGGTCTACGTGGGCTCTCCGTAGTAGATCAGCGACTCACACACCGGCAGACACGGCGTCACCGGGAGCGGTCTGCCATAGTCGTCGGTTCTGATAGCTGTGTTGTTGTAGACGGGCCAACCGAGCTTCGGGTCGTAAAGGAACGTCAGGCCTTCGCCGTACCTCCTAGTTGCATCGTAGTGAGCAGTATCCAGTGAGGAACTGCCATAGGTGCTAGGTATTTTGCTCCACTTGGAGTACCATTCACTCACGTCACGTATCGGCGCGGGCAGGTTCTCGGTGATC
This sequence comes from Armatimonadota bacterium, assembly GCA_038207085.1. Lineage (GTDB taxonomy): Bacteria > Armatimonadota > UBA5829 > UBA5829 > DTLH01 > JBBRAE01. The sequence continues at coordinate 79,990 of JBBRAE010000011.1, read as the reverse complement.
GCGCCGTCGATCGTAATTCTGATATCGAGCGCCTCACCAAAGAACGGCCATTTCTGGTCAACTCCGCGCGGACGCGTCGTGGTGCTTCTGCTTTTCTTTGGGTCGACAACGTCGTTCGGGTCCTGGTTAAACCAGTTGCCGGGGATGATGTAGAACGACCGGTTCTGCGCGAACATGGCCGCCTCGATACGAATATCCATCGGCTGGATGGTGAAGAGCGAGAGCAGATAGTTGCTCCGAGTCATCGACGACTGATCGAGCGCGACCTCGAAGTAGTTCGGAATACCTGGGGCCTTATAAAGAAGATTGCCTGCGCCAACAGTCGCGTTCGTAGCACGATTCAGACCGTCCAAAAGGTCGATGTCCCACACCTTGTGCTCAAACACCGGGGCAAGTCCCGTGCCCTCAGCACAGAACCTCGGGTCGCCGGTCCCGTAGACATAATCGTTTCCGAGCGCGCCGGACGGCGCTATGCCCACAAGCATCTGGTTCAGCCACATGTTGATGTAAGACGCGCCATACTGCCCGGCCTGCCGAGAGAATAGCATCGGCGTTGGAGTGTTCAAACCAGTCGACGGGCCGAATGAGAACATCGATGCAAACACGCTCGTAGGCTCGGGTGAAACGATCAGGTGGTACGGCGGGTCGCCGGTGCCGGAGTCAGAGCCGATCATTCCCGGCCCCGTCGAGGTCAAGAGCGAGACAAACTGTGTAGTGTTGACGCAGATATACTCCTTGGCAAGAAGCGAGATCGCGCAGCGCTCGTCCACTTGGGTCGCGCCGGTGGAGTCAACGTAGCGGAACTTCAGCAGGTTGCCGTCGATGTATATAATTCCGCCGGAGACAACGGTGAGCTGAACCGGCGCATAGGTGCTCGTGCTGCCTGAAAGACCATCGCCGCCGGGAAGCATGCCCCTTATTCGGATGTTCCCCTCAGCGTAGACGACGCCGTTTCCGTTGATCGACACCTTCTCAAGTTCGTCTTTGTCTACAGAACCGTTGTCGTTGGTGTCGTTCTTCCAATAGTAAAACTCGCGTGTCCCTACGGGGTAAGGAATCGTGATCGTCGAACCGATCTGACGCCCGTCAGCGTAAAGGCGCGGGTTCCCGGCGCTGTCGGGGATCGGATCAAAGCCCTTGATCGGCCTGCCGCCTGCGTCGTACCAGTAGACCTTTCGGCCATACTGCGAGTTGCTTGAGCGGCCCTTGATATCAGTATAAGTGATGGTCATATCGGCTTTGTCGTCGCCATCGGTATCGTAAGGGTTCAGCGTGATCACAACAGCGGGGGGAACGTAGTACGGTCCCTGCCAGAACGGCTTCATGCGGTTGTTGGGATGCATCCAGTCCGCGCGCGGGGTGTAGCCGCCGAAAAGCGTCTCACTTTCTGGCTGAAGGTCATCGCGGTTGTCGATATATACCCCAGCGCCCCAGCCGTAACGACCCGAACTCACGTTGCGGGAGGAAGTGTCGGTAACAGTCACCCACTTGCCGGAGTCCTTGGTAAGAGTGACGTAGCGCGGGACCTTGGTCGGCGTGTCTGATGAGTCGATGACCGGAGGCTCGATACGCTTGATCTGCCTTGCGTTACCGCCAGCGTCCAGCCCGCTCGCGCCGTCACGATAGAGGCCGTTTGCGGTGGTTAGGAATGAGTTGTCGCTGCTCGTGGCAACGGTTGTTGTGCCTGTTTCCAGCCCGTTTAGGATCTCGTTCACGTTGACAGTGTCGGCTTTGCAGGTAATGTCGCCAGAGACCTCAACAAGCGACTCAGGAGTCGAGTAACTCCCGGCATCCTTGCGGCTGAGGTAGAGATCGACACTTTTGCCATACCAGGTGAGATTGCCGTTCACTCGGATAGGCGCGGTGCGATAGTCGCTTGACGTAGTGTTGTAGTAACCGTAGGTAATCGGGACGTCCGGCGAGCCGAGCGCGATTTCGCTTCGCCTGTGCTCGCGGTTTCCCACAAAACGCAGGTAGTCGGTGATACCTATCGGCTTGTAAGCGGTAAGCTCGCGGCGCAGCTTCTGCGATATCCACGTGGTGGGGTCATCTCTGTCGATAACACCGATGCGGCCGATTGACTCGATCTTGAGATACTTCGATGTCGGGTCGCCCGTCTCCGGGTTGTAGCTCACGCGAAGCAGGTAGCGGCCTTTGCCCATATCGAAGCTTGTGTAGCCGCCATCAGGACCCTTCACTTCAACGTTGGCGAGGCTCGCCGGTAGGCCTGGAATAGTCGAGCCGAGCACGGGTGTGGACGAATAGGGTTTGATCCATCGAAAATCAGGGTGCCCGGAGGCATATGCGATGAGGTCAGATGTATCGTCAACCCACGCGGTGCCGTTCCACGAAGAGACAATCCACGCGTTTCCATCCCACCTGAAACCCTGACGGTTTGAAGGTGTCGGTCGCCAGTCTGCGCCGTCCTCACTGGTTCGCAGCATAGTGTCGGCGTAGTTGATCCCAGCCTCGGCAAGGTACTGCGCTTCCAGCACGTCCTTGCTTCGGGCCGTCCTGCCCTGGTTCTTCGCGACCACCAGCACAAAAACCACGCCGATGAACACGAGCAGGAACATTACCATAAGGGCAATAACCAGGGATTGTCCGCGCTCGCCTGCGAGCTTCCCCCTGGATTTGAAAAGTTTCGTCATCTTCATCCTCGTTCGGGACTATCTCATGCTATTCACACTTCTCGTGAATAATGCTCTGCTAGCAATAGCTTTATTCGCTTCACGAATAAAGCTGGCTATCTCATAAGGTTGCGCACGCGCACCTTGTTTGTTAACTCAACGGGCTGCACCTTGCCTGTGCCGCGATCGTAATATCTGATTCCCATCGTAATTGTGAGGAGGCTTTTCGTCGAATAGTTGCCGGTGACGATGTCGCCGTCCTGGTTGCACTGGAACCGATAGGTGATCGTAATAGTGGAGTTCCCACCAACCATCGTAGGAGGGATGATCTCGTCAACCTCAGGGCTGAAGAACATTCTCCCACAGTCTGCAACGTTACGCATGCCGTAGTCGATCCGGTACTGATTCCGTCCCGGGTCGCCGAGGTTGAACGGCACGCGTTCGTAGCGAACGAGCTCTGCCTCCCCGGCCGCAATACCTGGCGTCATATTCGGCCCCATCACAACTTCTGTACCGGGAACTATACGGTAGAACTTGGCGTTGTTCGCGGGCAAAAATCTCGTGATCTGATACTCTCGCCTCGGCCCAACGTCCCCTGGCCCCCAGTTTGCCGCGACGTTCGCGTTCATTGTGACAATGTCGGCCTTGGGAATCTCATGCCGCCCTGGAAGATCGAACCTGGCCTCACCGCGGACGGAGTCGATCATAAACAACACGTCTGGATCAGGAGACGGGAAAGTGCCGATCCTATCTGTCGTGTCCAACTGAACGCTTAAGACGTAGTTACTGACATCGGCGATCGGGGTTCCAGTCGATGCGCCGGCGAGATACTTGTTTATAACAACATGGCCCGAGCTGCCCGTCTCTGCTCGATACCACGCGTCGGGACTTCCCGGTCTAAAGAGCGTAACGTAATAGGGATTAGGTTCAGATGCGCCCCGTGAGCTCGCCCACGCGCCGTAGCTTGCTCTATAGAGCGTTGGAACGGCTGCGGGTGACTCGGCGGCTTCGTCGGTGATATATGTCGGCGCAAAGGCGTCCGCTGTCATCCGTGTAAGCTGGAACCGCACAGTTGGCATGACAGCGGTGTACAATGTGCCCGCGCTATTCAGCTTGAACGTGACAAGGTCGGTTTCACCCTTAGGCACAACCGGAACGGAGATGCGCTTCCAGTTTTTCCAAAACCTCTCACCGTTTGGAGCGTCGGTATTGTTATAGAAGAAATTGGGATCGTTGCTATCGAGATTTCCATCAGATCCAACAGGGAACAGATTCGGGTCCGTCGGACTGAACTCAGCCCTGTAGAGGATGAACCCGTTGATAGGCGACGCGCCTTCTCCCCAGTCGTGATAACCGGGAACGGGAATGTCACTAACAATTGCGGCAGGATCAGGATTCTTCAAGCCAACGAAGTAGCGCACAATCTTCGGATCGCCGGATAGCGGCTGCTTGGGACGGGTTTCCACATCGTCATCCGTGGCTTGAACATTGGCGGCCCTGCACACAGGACACGGCGGCCACGCTTCGTCGCCGCGCTCGTAGTCCCGGGGCTGACCTGGGGGAATGTTCGGATGGTTCGGATTCTTGCAGTGCATCGCAAGCTTGGGCAGCATCAGGTCGATCTTGCCGTAGAGCGCGGTAAGCACCTGTGTCGTGCCGTCCGGGTTCTCTACGGGGAAGTTCATCAGACTGTTTGAGTTGTCGTAGACGAACATCGCCTGCCCGACTTCGCGGCTGACCTGTTCGAGCGTAAGCCTGGCGGTATCCTGGGCCTGCACCATCGCGTTCGTTCTGGAGGTCATATTGAACGTCTGAATGACCGGCGCGAGCACGAGGCCAAGCAAAAGCACGCTGATGGAAATAACCACCAGCAGCTCGATCAACGTAAAGCCGCCTCTGCTCCATCTGTTTGAAATTTTTGCAGGTCTAGAAATCATCGCCTATGCTCCAGGAACAAAGCGGGCTAATAGCTCGCAGCTTTCCTAAGTAGAGTGGTATCCAGGTCCACATTACGCCACCGGTCAGTGTCACGCCAAAGAGCCCTGGCACGCACCGAAACCCCGTTAACTGTGAATATTCTAGTAGGTACGTGCTTGAGCGTAATGTAAGTATATTTCACGGTGCCAGGAGGCCACGGATTGCTAAGGTCGCGCAACTCGCCTGTCCTGTTGCACTCACCGACAACTTTTTTCGTCGTCCCAGAGTCGTCCCACTCGTATGTGACCGAAATCGTGTTGTTTGAGTTGCACGCGGAGAACCACAGCCTGTCGGGATTGCCTGAATGGATCGCGTAGCTGCGGTAGTCGAGTAACATAGTGCCATCCGAGTTCGCATAGACCCTCGAATAGACGTTGTAAGCCTTCTGGAACTGCAGCGACCAATCCAGCACGGTCTTGTAAAGAACTCTCAGATTGCGACCCGCTGACGGCACCGAAACCCCGCCATAGAGGTCAATATTGTCTTGAAGGTCGATCACTCCGGCCTTGTAGTCGATATCATTGAACGTTACGTTGGTGACGTAAAGCCCGGTCTCAAGGTCTACCACGATGACATCCAGATGCGTCGCGCCGCCATCGAGTGAAATGCCCAGCCAGTCATCATAGTCCTTCTCCCTGAGCATCTTGAGCGTCGTTCGTATCTGATACGGAGCGGATACCGGCACAACCCGGTCTTCGTGAATAATGCCGAGATCGAGAATATCGTAGTCGATTCTCGCCTCAAGCGGGCGACCGAACTCCTTCTGAACGTATCCATTGGGGTTGAACGATATTACTCCAAGGATGTCGTTCAGCAGCTTATACTCATAAGGGTCCGACGACCAAGAGTTCGATCCAATGTTGATAAACCCGCGGCACACGGTGTCACTGCCGTCATCGAGTTCCCAGTCCGTAACCCCTGTTGTCACAGGAACAAGAATTGGCAACCACACAGCGGTTCCACCCGGCACAGATATCAAGATATTCGTCGCCGACCTATAGTTCTCCGCACTGCCTTCATGCTCAATCCACGATACAGACAGCCAATAATCCCGGGCCTGCCCGGATACCGGAAAGACTATCTTCTTGTCCTCGTAGTCAATGCCATACTGAAACGGCGACAGATAGTCCCACGGCTGGGTACCATCGGTCGCGGACGAATCGATGACTCTTCTGGTAAGGTTTCCACCGCGCACGGCGATTGCAGTGCTGGTGTTGATCGGAGCAAAGGCAAGCATATAGGTCGAGCCATTGCCCGGAGTACTCGACCACCCGCCAAACGGGATTCGGGTAGTCTCACCGATGATCCTGCGTATTGAAACGGCGTTATCGTTGTCGATGGGCGGGCCCGGGTATTGGTGGCTTAAGATGGTGCCATCAGTGCCGATCGGAACGATTCCCTCGGGCAGGTTCTCGGAGTTGGCGGTCCAACGCTCCATTTCCTGCTGCGCGAGTCGTCCGGCAAGCGTCACAGCCTCGGAGCGGCGTACGGAAGCAAACCCAGGTGGAAAGATTCTGACAATGGCCAGAATGCCCACGAGGAGGACTACCATCACTACCAGCACCTCGATGATCGAGGAGCCCTTGCTTCCTTTCAAGTATCTCAATTGCCGCCTCCGCCTGCTCAAAGGTCACGAATCACTTCTCTGACCCCTGATATTTCGACTAGCCTGCAAGCCAGATTGTTCCAAAAACACAAAGGGTAACCACGTCGCGGCCGCGCCGCGGCAGGCATGGTTACCCCGAAAACCAAAACCTACATCCCACTACCCCTTGGAATGGATCCTCCACCTGCTGCCCGCCGAGTTGGAAGTGCCTTCCACATTGACCGCCGGGTACTGATCGCAGTGACCATCCAAAAACAGCACCGGAACCAAAGCTCTGGCGCTGCCATTGTTGTGGAAACTGCACCACGTGACGATGGTGTCCTTGCCGGGAGCGCGGAACACTAACTGACGCCGATAATCGTATTCCTTGAGAGAGTCGCTTTCGTTCTCTCCAGGTGTCGGACTGAGGGCTAACTGAGAAACCCCGACATTGCCAAAGTCCGGCGTCCCCTTGGGAGCCCACCTCGTCAAATATCTGACCTTGGCAAGAGACTCCGCAGGGGTTAGAGCCCTGACTCCCGAGGGAAGCATCTCGGGATAGAACACGTCGTAGCTATCGTACGCGTAATATGCGCGCACCTTCATAGTACTTCCAGTTCCGTCACTTGGGTCAGGAAGACCGACCTGCAGCACCGCGTCCATCTTGGTAATAGGCGAAAGTGGGCAGTGGAAGCCCTTGATAGTCTTCACATACTCGGGGTACAGCCCACCGCCAGTCCCTTTGATCCTGTCGAACGGGGTGATAGACCCGTCGCTGCCGGTTTCTACAGTTCCACCGAGCGTCTCCGGATACTTCCGGTTGTCCTGCTGATAAAGCTGAACTGCCATAGCAATGTCGTGCAGGTTCGTCATGCAGTTGACCATACGTGCACGCGTCTTAACTGCCGCCATAACAGGGAATATGATCCCAGCCAGGATCGCGATGATCGCGATTACCGTCAAAAGCTCGATTAACGAGAAACCGCCCTTTTTACGCAATGTATTCATATCTATCCTCCCTATTCAGGAATCTCTGCCAATTCTAATACGACCGAAGCTCTGCCATATCCTTCATGTCATACGCAAAAAACCAATGCGTCGCGTTCCCAGATATATGTTTGATTATCTCAGGGGCGACTTTGTTCCCGACCGTTACATCCCGCCCTGTTACAGGTAACTGAGGTACATACTGATCAACTGCGGACCGAAGAACCAGACCACAAACACCCCAGCGACCATCATAGGGCCGAACGGGACCATGTGCTTCTCGTCCATCTCCTCGCCGTCCACCACCCGCTTGGTTCTCTTGTCGAAGATCATCACCACAATGCCTATGATGCTCCCAACGAACACAGCGATGAAAAACGATAACAGCGCGAGGCCAAGTCCCATCCACGAAGTAACGCTTCCGCAGATCACAGCCCCGATCGCAGCGGCGAGCTTGATGTCTCCACCGCCCATCGCCTCCTTTTTGAAGGCAAGCTCGCCAAAGTAGGCTATCGCGTAGAATATCGCGCCGCAGATCAGCATCCCAACCAAAGACCAAGGCACGGGCATATAGAAAAATGAATGCCCGGCCTCGTGTGTGACCAACCCGTAGATGTCACGAGCGATCCCTATGACGATTCCAAATATGTTCAACTGGTCCGGGATGATCCAGTGCTCAAGGTCTATGAACACAATCGCGATGAGCGCCGCCGCAAAAAGCGCATACACGAAGAAGTCGGCGAGGTTCGCGTGGAACTTCCAAAACAAAGCCACACCAAGAAGCCCGGTAAGCAACTCAACCCCAAAATACCGCCACCCGATCGGCGTGCCGCAGTACCGGCACTTTCTGCCGAGCATAAGAAACGACAGAAGCGGTATCAGATCGAGTCCCCGAAGCCTGTTCTCGCACCTCGGACAGTGCGATGGCGGGTCGATCACCGACATATCGTTCGGCATCCTCCAAATACAAACATTCAGAAAGCTGCCGACGATCGTCCCATAGACGAACACCACCACCGCCCAAAACCAAAATGGCACTAAACTACTCTCCGCCGCCGTTGGTTAGAACCGTAATGACCTTGACCAGAGGCAGGAACATCGCAACGACGATAAACCCTACCGCGCCTCCAAGGAACAGAATCATAAGCGGCTCAATAGCAGAAGTAAGACTCTCAAGCGCAGCATCAACATCGGCCTCGTAGAACTCGGCGACCTTCTCAAGCATCGGGTCAAGGGCGCCGGATTCCTCACCGATAGAGATCATCTGAACGACCATTGGAGGGAACAGTTTGCTCCGCTGCAGTGGGTCGCCAATACGGTCTCCTTCTCGGATCCTCGCACGGGCCTCAAGAATAGCATCGCTGATAATCTCGTTTGACACAGTTCCCGCAACCGTCTCAAGCGCTGAAAGAATAGGAACGCCCGACGAAAGCAGAGTCCCAAGCGTCCTGGCAAACCTCGCAAGCGCAATCTTATGGTTCAGTTTCCCGAACACCGGCGCTTTCAGCTTGAACCGGTCAAAAGTTCGCCGACCAGCCCTGGTCTTCAGGAACATCTTGAACGCGATATAGAAGCCTGCGCCGATCATAATCGCGAAGTACCACTTACTCGTCAAGAAGTTACTCGCGTTCATCAGAATCTGCGTTGGAAGTGGAAACTCTCCAGCCCCCAAGCCCGCGAAGAGATCCATAAACTTCGGCAACACGACAGCTACAAGCACAAGGACGATGACAACCGCCATGATCATAACGATCATAGGGTAAGTCATAGCAGCCTTGACCTTACGCCTAAGGTTTTGGTCACTCTCAAGGAATCCCGCAAGTCTCTGCAGGCTTTCCTCAAGCACACCGCCAATCTCTCCCGCGCGAACCAGACCAACAAACAGGTTGTTAAAGACGCTCGGATACTTGGCAAGGGCCTTGGACATCATCTGACCAGCTTCGACTTCACCCTGCAAATCGGTGATGATCCTCTTCAGCTTGGGGTTCACAGTCTGCTCGCCAAGAACCGAAAGGCATCGGACGAGTGAAACACCAGCGTCGATCATCGTAGAAAACTGCCGGCAGAACATAACGAGGTCAGGCAGCTTAATGCGGCCAAAACCCGCGGTTGCGCTCTTCTTCTTCGCCGTCTTAGTTTCCTTGATGTCGACGACCGTAAACCCCTGTTCGGCCAGCCTACGGCGAAGTAACGACTCGCTCTCGGCCTCGACCGACCCAGGAATCATCGCCCCGTTCGCGTCTCGGACTGTATACTGATAAGTTGCCATAATCCACCAACCCCACAGACATTTCAGATCGAAGATAAAAGCTTTTAGACTGAGCAGGAGTCTCCCGCCAGCCCAAAACCCGTGATCCTCAATATGAAATGGAAGTTATCTTGTGATCGGCCCCGATGTGGGGGTCGCGATCATTTTCTTAAGTTCCTCGGGGTTCATCGCCCTTGACACAGCGTCATCGAAGGTGATGAGCCCTCTTGTATAGAGATCACGAAGGTGCTGATCCATCGTCTGCATGCCAACGTTCGAGCTTGTCTGTATGATAGAAGTAATCTGGTGGCTCTTAGCTTCGCGAACCAGGTTTCGAATAGCCGGAGTAGCTATCATAATTTCCATCGCACAGACCCTACCCGGCATTCCCGCCTTAGGCAAAAGCTGCTGGCACAGAACCGCCTGAAGACTGTTCGAAAGCATCAGACGAACCTGCTCCTGCTGGCTTGCAGGGAACGAGTCGACGATTCGGTCGACGGTCTGAGCGGCGCTGTTGGTATGAAGCGTCGCAAAGACGAGGTGGCCGGTTTCCGCGGCGCGGATCGCGTTCGACATCGTCTCAAGGTCTCGCATCTCACCAACCAGGATAACGTCCGGATCTTCTCGAAGAGAAGCTCGGAGTGCATTTGCAAACTCGTGAGTATCCTGACCGACCTCGCGCTGATTGATAACGCAGGTCTTGTGCTGGTGCAGATACTCGATCGGGTCTTCGATGGTGATGATATGCGCGCTGCGCTCAGAGTTCATCTGGTTGATCATCGAGGCAAGCGTAGTAGACTTTCCGCTACCAGTAGGCCCCGTAACAATAACCAGTCCCCTGTGCTTTCTAGTAAGCTCTTCAAGAATAGGTGGAAGACCGAGCTCCTTGATCGTCGGGATCTTGGTCGCGATGATTCGGAACGCGCCCGCAACCGACCCCTTGTCCTTGAACACGTTCACGCGGAAGCGCGCGACTTTGCCAAGGGTATAGGAACAGTCAAGCTCAAGCTGAGACTCAAACCGTTGAATCTGCTCGTCTGTAAGGATATCATACATCATCCTCTGGGACTGCGTGGGCTCGAATCGCTCGTAATTGAGCGGCAAAAGCTCGCCGTCCACGCGGACCACGGGCGGAATGCCGACGCAAATATGAAGGTCGGACGCGCCCTTTTCTACAACCTGCCGAAGCAAATCGTCTACATGCGCCTCGTCAAGCGAAAGTGGCGCTGAAGCCTGCCTCTGCTGGCCGATATATGCCGTCTGCTGAGGTGGAATGTTAGCGGTCTGTTGCTCCAACTATATAATCCTCCGTAGGGCAGACCAACGTGCCCGCCCTCGACAGATAAATATCCGGGGCGGACGTCGCGCCCGCCCCAGAGGAAAGTTTAGTGTCCTGCGGTGAAGACGACCCTCATGACCTCGTCCGGAGTGGTTATCCCTTCGAGGACCTTGAAGAGTCCGTCTTCCCTAAGCTCATACATACCGTTAGCTTTGGCCGCCTCGCGGACGTCGGCGATTGGTGCGCGCCTGACGATAAGCTCCGCGATTTCGTCGTTCATTCTTAGAAGCTCGTGAATACCGAGTCGACCCTTGTAGCCGGTGTGTCGGCAGGTCTCACAGCCAGCGCCCTTGTAAAGCGTGATAGGCTGCTCCGGATCCTCTGTCTTCAGGCCGAACTTGCGAAGATCTTTCGCAGGAACGCTGTAAGGAGTCTTGCAGTTCACGCAGATCTTTCTTGCAAGCCTCTGAGCAAGAACTCCGATGACGGTAGCAGAGATAAGATACGGCTCGACGCCCATATCAACCATTCGGATAACGGATGACGGGGCATCGTTTGTGTGGATCGTCGAAAGAACAAGGTGTCCGGTGAGCGACGCCTCGATCGCGATTTCAGCGGTCTCAAGGTCTCGCATTTCACCAACCATGATAATATCAGGGTCCTGCCGGAGGAAAGATCTTAGCGCGTTTGCAAATGTAAGACCGGCTTTTCGGTTCACCTGGACCTGTGCGATACCGGAAAGCTGGTACTCGACCGGGTCTTCAATGGTGATGATGTTTCTTTCGACGGAGTTGATCTTGTGTAGAACCGAATACTGCGTAGTAGTTTTTCCACTACCGGTTGGTCCGGTGCAGAGGAACATACCGTTTGGCTGATGAACAAGCTCTTCGATCAGCGCCTGGTTTTCAGCGGTAAACCCGAGTTTGTTCAATCCGAGGAGAACGCTTGATTTATCAAGGACTCGCATAACGATCTTTTCGCCGTGTATTGTAGGAAGACAGCTGACTCGGAGGTCATAGTCTTTGTTGTCCCAGCGGATCGGGATGCGTCCGTCCTGCGGAATTCGCCGTTCAGCGATGTTCATCTCGGCCATAATCTTAAGACGAGAGATCAGCGGCGCCTGGATATACTTCGGCAGCGGCATAATCTCGTGGAGGACGCCGTCAATTCGGTAGCGGACCCTTACGCCTCTTCTGTCTGGTTCTACGTGAATATCTGATGCGCTGTCTCTGATCGCCTGCTGAACGATGGTGTGTGCAATTCGGATAATAGGCGCTTCTTCAGCAACCTGCCGAAGCTGACTTTCATCGTCATCCACCATCTCTTCGCGAGCGCCAAAGGTAGCGATCGCCTCACTGATCGACGACATCCCACCACCGGGGACGGCCCCCGTGCCAAGCGGGTTCATACCGCCTGTTACAGGAACGACGGGCGCGATGCCTTCGTCTGCCCCGCCGCCGTTGTTCGACGACTTGTAGCAGCGATGGATCGCCTCATCAATGTCATCCTCGGTCGCAAGAACCGCGGCTATCTGCTGAGCCCCGGATGCGAGTCTCACATCCTGAACAGCGACAGGGTTGCTCGGGTCGCACAATGCAACCGTGAGTTTGCCGCCGCTGCGATGAATAGCGATCAGTTTGTGGCGTTTCGCAATATGCTCGGGGATAGAGTTGGCGGCGGCGTTATCAATGCGCTGTGTCGTGAGGTCGACGAACTGCATTCCCAGAATCTCAGCCCTGGATTTCATTACGTCTTTGTCCTGGGCGAACCCAAGGTCGACAATAATTCGACCGATGTCCCCCGGGGCGCTCCTCTGCGCATCACGTGCCTGGGCCAGCATGTCCGCCGTAATCACGCTCTTAGCGACCAGCGCATCACCCAGATCTTTTCTCGCCATTACCATTGGATTCAATACCTCACTGCGACGCTTGCACCTCGGCCCTTGGATTGGGCCAAGGAGAATCATATCATGTTTGTAGTGCCGGTCTAACACCGGCGTGTATTACGAATGCCGGGGCCGTGCCCCGCTCAAATATTGTCCAAACCAGTAATAATACTGAACTATCTAGCTATTATACCACCGAATAGCCCAGCTTGACCACCCAGCGTGGCCGTAATACCACGCTTACACGAAGCTCTCCAGCACAGCAGCTTCCATATTATCGGCTGGAGGGTCTATTCCAGTCCAGGTAGCAAAAGAGATTGCTCCCTGATAAACGAACATTTTTATGCCGCTCACGGTCCGCGCACCGGCTTTTTCGGCAGCTTGAAGGAGCTTTGTCCTCATCGGGTTGTAGACCACATCATAAACGGTCATATCCGCCCGAAGAAGCTCCACAGGAACCGGGATTCTATCGACGTTAGGGCTCATTCCAACCGGAGTGCAGTTCACGAGCAGGTTCGAGCTTTTGAGATACTCTCTTGCGGCGTCAAACTCAGATTCACCCCCGGCAGAGTCTTCACCTGCGACTCTTCGGACGTCCGAGGCGAGCTTTTCTGCCTTGCCCGGCTCCTGATCGTAGATAAGCACCTTTGCTCCGGCCTTCGCAAGCGAAAAAGCGATGGCCCTTCCCGCGCCGCCTCCGCCGATGATTACCGCGTTTGCCCCATTGGGATCGTACCCGGTCTCGACAAGCGACCTAATAAACGCGGGCCCGTCCGTGCTCGAACCGATCAGTCTTCCGTCGACGTTAGCGACGGTGTTGACCGACCCTATCTCCAGCGCTTCCTTTTCGACTTCGTCAAGGAACTCCATGACGGCCTCTTTGTGGGGTATCGTCACGTTGACCCCTGCAATTCCAAGGGCCCTTACTCCATCGATCGCCCGACCAAGGTCTGCCGGGTCCACATCGAACGGAACATAAACATAATCAAGCCCGAGAGCCTCAATCGCCGCGCTGTGCATGGCCGGTGAGAGGCTGTGTCCGATCGGATGACCAAACACTCCCAAGACTTTCGCTTTTCCAGAAATCCTCATGCGTGTGTCCGTTTTCTCTCTTATGTACTTCAGACGCCTGCTAACGTCCCTTTGTTCCAATCAACCCACGTTTTGCGAGCATTGCAATGATAGGTTTTTCAAACAGCCTGCTGATCTTGGTTCCTGCAAACTCCCTGGGGTGCATGGGGTGAACAAGCACAGTGTGGATACCGAGCCTGTTTCCTCCAACGACATCAGTGAATATCTGATCGCCGATGATCGCTGTCTCCTCAAGCTTCCCCCCGATTACCCGCATAGCCGCGCGAAGTCCGGTGCGCCGGGGTTTTGCGATCTTATCCAGGCAGGGGATGTCGAGCTCCTTCGACACGTGGCAGAGCCTCGCAGGGTTTCGGGTGTTTGAGGCGATACAAATCTTCATTCCGCGCCCGAGTGCAGCTTTGATCCATTCGCACGATTCCTGCGGGATCTCGTAGTCCCGCCACGGCAGAATGGTGTTGTCTAAGTCAAGCAAAATGTACTTTATGCCGAGTTTAGCCAGGCCGTCGAGATCGATCTCGGCAAGCGAGTGTGCGTACTGCTTTGGCGTAAATATCTCCAACAATTTTCCCCTCTTACCTTCCGTCCCTAATTCTGCGCACGGCAGCGTTGTGTTCCTCTAGTGTTCTTGAAAACTGGTGAGACCCGTCCGGACGTGCCACATAATATAGATAATCGACCTTCGCGGGGTGAAGCGCCGCCTTGATCGAGTCGAGGCCCGGGTTTGCAATCGGCCCCGGCGGAAGCCCCGGATTCCTGTACGTGTTGTAGGGCGACGTGACCTCAAGGTCCCTGTAGAACAGTCGCTGTCGGTGTTCACCAAGCGCATACTGCACGGTTGCGTCTATATCGAGCTTCATCCCGATCCGCAGGCGGTTCCAGATGACCGCTGAGACCAGCTCACGGTCCTTTGGAACCCTTGCCTCCCGCTCAATAAGCGAGGCGACAATGATCACACGCCGAAGCGCCGCGGATTTAGACTCAGCGCTGCTGTCTGAAGATACCCGTTCGATATCCGAAGACATCGGGTCAACGACCTCAGACCTAAACTGCTTGAGCATCATCTCAACGACTGCCCTTGAGCTAGACTGCACCGGCACAAGATACGTAGAAGGGAATAGATACCCTTCCAAGCCCTGTTCAGGTATGTTTAATATATCACTGAATTCTTTAACATCAGACGAAGCTACGGTGAGGAACTCTTGTTTGTTTACCAGATGCCTGTCGGATAGCCTGTCGGCTATCTGGCGCACGGTAAAGCCTTCGGGGATAGTCACCCAAACCGCCGCCACCTCGCCTTTGACGAACTTCTCAAGCATCTGCCGAACCGTCATATCACGGTTCAGCAAATAGGCTCCGGCCTTGATGTTGGCAGACTCACCGGTGACGCTTGCCATAAGAGGGAACACCCACGTATAGCGCGTCAGCCCACGTTCGTGCAGCCTTACACCCACTTTGCCCGCGTTCGCGCCCTTTGCAATGACCACCATGACAGGTTCATCCGAGCCACCGACCCGCGACACAACGTGGTGCATCAGAAACCATGTTGCAACGAGCAGCAGGACCATAACAAGTATGTAGTTTCGTCCCTCTCTGAGGTACGAGACAAATCTCTTCACGATTACTCTTCCTTTGAGTTCATGTAGCCTCTCAGTATGACCGCAGCGGCGACTGCATCGACTACCCTTTTGCGCCTCTCTCTCGTTGCGCCGGTCTCAATCAATATGCGATGGGCCTCGACTGTGGAAAGGCTTTCATCCCACATCTCAACAGGGATTCTAAGCCTGCGAGTGAGCCGTTCGGCGAACTCACGGACTTTCCCAGCCTGCACAGCTTCCTCGCCGCCAAGCATTATGGGGAGGCCGATCACGAGCTCTTTCACGTCCTCAAACTCGATAAGTTGCTCAAGCGTGCGCATATCAGCCTTGATACTTGCGGTTCGCATAATAGTGGTAAGGGGTGAAGCAACAATCCCAAGTTCGTCGCTCACGGCGACCCCGATCGTCTTTTCCCCAACATCAAGCGCCATTATTCGGTGCATTTAGACCTCTCAGATTCTATCAATGAATATACAACGGCCATCGACAGATACCCGACGATCAGCCCCCAGGCTACTATCCCCGAATCGTTGAAGATGAACGCCACCAATGATGCTACAAGCACCCCGGCGAGGCCACACCTGAACGCAGGCCGACCTTCTGCCAGAGCATCGAACCTTCGTCGAATGACCCAGAACCACATCGCAAAGAACGGCACTGAGCCAAGCAGTGCAAGCTTCCCCTGCTGTGTTGCGATCAGCGCGAGGTTCATCGAGACTTTTCGTATCGCCATCGTGCCGAGATAGCTGTGCCACACGGTTCCGCTGATCGCGGCGGCGCGCCCAATGTGAGACGGCGCGCCGTGTGAGAGCATCACATCGGCGATTCCGATCAACGCCACAAGCCCAAAACCGGCTGCGAGCAATATGAACACGTCACGCGCCCGAAATCTTCTCGCGACGCCAGCTTTGTAGACCAGCCCCAATCCGACAACAGCCGCAACTGCGCCTCCAGCGTTTGCGCCGAACCTCGGAAAGCCGAGCGCGGCGACAGTTGCAAGTGAGATAAGCAAGACAACCGCCCTGCCCCGCCAACTGTGCGACCACTCAGGGAAGCACTCGCCGATCCAAACCATCGACACAAGCGCCATCCCGAGCCAAACGCCCATGTACTCGTTCCCGATCCCGTAAAACCTGTAACCGTCAAACCTACCGGCACTTAGCACGGTAAACCTACTAAATTCTCCGCCTAGCAGTGCGTCGACGAATATCGCAGCACAGGTAGTAACCATCAACACAAGCACAGGGAGCCCGCCCGGAAGCAGCCGGAGCCGATCACCGGCTAGTTTGACGATCAATCCAGCGACGACAAACGAACCCACCGTTAGAGCAACAGCCCACGCGACAAGCCTTGTCACGAATGGCACGACTGCGGGCTCACCAAGGGTCGCAAAAAGCACAGCAAGCGGCGAGGACGACACCAGCACCAAAAGCGCCCTGAGAGCCACCGAGTTCTGCCTCGCACGACCAAACGCAAGCGCCGCAGCTCCAAGCGTAATCACTACGATACCAAGGCCGCCGATCACGGCAAGCACCCATACGATTATCGTCCGGTCCAGCACAACGAGCCTAGACAGCCGAGTCACCTGCGCCGCGTTTCCGGGCACAGAGTCGATCGAACCGCCAATCATACTCCTTGGGATGGCTACCCCAAGCGAACGAAGCACAGTCGGGGCAAAGTCGGCGGCAGAGACAAGGCCAGGAGTGCGCGTCGTAGCTGAGACCAACAAACCCGGTCCAACACCGGGACGCCGCACCACAACCGGGCCAAGCTCCCGGCGTTCACCGTTGGAGTCGACGGGCGCGACCATCGAAGCCAGCATTACCGTCGCTTTTGAAGCTCTGCCACTTAGAATACGCGAAAGAAGAGCGTCAAGGTTCTTGATCGCACTTGCCTGATGCGCCCGGTAGGCCTCATCCGACAAATGTTCACGCAGCAGGTTCACCCTGTCGGTGTCGCCGAAGTCGACGATCACAAAGTCGGCGACGGCGAGCGCGTCATCGACTTTTCGGGCTAGTAAGTCAACATTAGTCACATAGCCTGTAGCGCTTAACAGCTCGCGCTTTAGAAGATCACCGCCAATGTCACCCATCCCGATCAGCCCTTCGCTCGTCGCGCCGATTACGGCAGCCCTGCGCCTCGGAACATCGCCCGGATCCGAGTTGCCAAACACAGCGACTCGCTTCCCGGCTCGCACAAGTTCATCCCCAAGCGCTCCGGGCAGGGAGACCGCTCCCTTTGCCTTATTCATCTGGCGAAGCTGGAAGAGCTCGGGCAGGACTATCGGAGCCTGATGCATAATCCCCGTGCGACGGGAAAAGACGGTGCCCGCGTCCGCGTTTTCATTTGGGATGATCTCGCGGGCGTTGTAGGCCCCATCAACCTCCTCGCTTCCCCAGCAGTTAGCTCCGGCGCTCGCCGACGCGTAGCTTGCTTCAGGGTTATGAGCGCTAGTGGCGCTCGGTATAAGAAGAGCCACCCCACTCTCTCGGGTGAAATTAGCAAGTGCTAGGGGCGCATTGGTCGTAATATCGCCAATCGACAAATAATCGGCCAAAATCAACACGACCTTGGGGGAAGACTCACGACCGGGAGCGCCAAAACACGCCGCCGTGCATAAGAGCGCAAGCACCGCGACCAAGAGGTAAATAAGTGAATTATTGCGATGAATCATAATGGACTGCGGAGCGCCACCAGACGCCTCAAATATAGAACAGGGGCCAGTCGAAACCGGCCCCGTAGGAACAACATAAGTGAACTAAGCGTCAGCCTGCTTCTTCACCAGATCAATAGCGACAGCCAGCGCATCCTCGACCTTGGAAGCATCCTTGCCACCGGCCTGAGCAAACTCGGGTTTACCACCGCCGCCACCACCGGCGACCTTTGCGACCTCGCGGAGCATATTCCCAGCGTGGAACCCTCGTGCGATGAGGTCCTGCGTGACTTTGCCGATGAAGAGCACCTTGCCGCCCTCGACGCCACCCAGCACTACAATGCCACTCTTCAATTTGTCGGCGATGCTGTCGGCAAGCCCGGAGAGCACCTGCGCGTTCGCCGTAGCGACTTTGCTCGTGACAACGTTCACTCCGCCGACGACTTCGGCCTTCTCAGCAAGCTCACCAGCCTGCTCGGCAGCCGATTTCGACTGAAGCTTATCAATCTGCTTCTGCGCGTCTTTCAGTGCGGACTGCACGCGTTCAAGCGCGCCGGGAGCGTCCGATGTGGTTACTCCAAGCATCGAAGCGACCTCGCGAAGCGTGTCTTCTACTCCGTGAACGTATGCAACAGCTCCGCGGCCAGTCACGCCTTCAAACCTTCTAAGACCAGCGCCCACGCTGGACTCACTCACGATCTTGAAGAACCCGACCTCACAAGTGTTGCAGAGGTGTGTGCCACCGCAGAGCTCGACCGAGGTGTCTCCCATCCGAACGACTCTAACTTCAGCGCCGTATTTCTCACCAAAGAGCGCCATCGCGCCCAGCTTGCGGGCCTCGTCAACACTCGTCACAGTGGTCTGGGCCTGCATCCCCTGGAGGACCATCGCGTTCACCTCATCTTCGATCGCCCGAATCTCCTCAGGCGTCACAGCCTGGAAGTGCGAGAAGTCGAACCTGAGCCTGCCGGGCTCGACAACCGAACCCTTCTGCAGAGCGTGCTCGCCGAGCATCTTGTGAAGCGCAGCGTGAAGCAGGTGAGTCGCTGTGTGGTTGCGCGCGATATCCATCCGCCGCTCGACGTCCACTCTTGCCTCTACCTGGTCGCCCACTGAAATCATTCCCGACGCAACCTTTGCGCGGTGGAAGAAGAAATGCGCCACTTTGGCAGTATCGAAAACCTCAACCTGAGCGCCGCTCGTTGAAAGCTCGCCCGTGTCGCCGACCTGACCGCCGGACTCAGCGTAAAACGGCGTCTGATCCAGCACGATCTCGACCTCGTCGCCTGCATTAGCCGATGCCACAAACTCTCCGCCCTTCACGATCGCAAGCACTGTGCCCGCGCCGACGGTTTCGTCGTAACCGGTGAACTTGGAGGGAGCGATCGTCTTCTCTAGCTCAAGCAGAAGTGTGTCACCACCGGCGGACATAACGCTTCCGAAGTCGCTTGCATCTTTGGCGCGGCGACGCTGTTCTTCCATCGCCTTCCGGAAGCCTTCCATGTCGACCGAAATGCCCATCTCGGCGGCGATCGACTTGGTAAGCTCTACCGGGAACCCATAGGTGTCGTAAAGCGTGAATACCGTCTCGCCGTCGAGGGTCTGTTCTTCGCTCGATGCGGCAACCGCGATCTGGTCCTCAAGCCTCTGCAGCCCGCTCTGGAGGGTGGAACGGAACTTCTCCTCCTCGCTCTGCATCAACTTTTCGATATAGCTCTCGCGGTCGGCGATCTCGTGGTAGACGTCGCCCATAATCTTAACGACCGTCGGCACGATTGCGGCCATAAACGGCTTTTCGATCCCGAGTTTCCGGCCAGTGACGACGGCGTTTCGGATCAGCCTTCGAAGCACATAGCCTCGACCGACGTTCGAGGGCATTACGCCGTCAGCTATGGTGAAAACGGTCGCCCTGATATGGTCCGCGATAATTCTTATGGCGCGATTGACCTCGTCGCTCGATCCATACTTTGCGCCTGAAATCTCTTCGATGTGATGAATAATCGGCAGGAACAGATCGGTCTCGTAGTTGGTCTGTGCGCCAGCAAGCACGGCTACAGTGCGCTCGAGGCCCATACCCGTGTCGATGTTCTTGTTCGGAAGCGGCTTCAGAGTCCCATCTTCCTGGCGGTCGAACTGGGTAAAGACAAGGTTCCAAATCTCAACGAATCGGTTGGAATCGTGCGCGATCGACCAGGCCGGATCCTCAGGCATGCCAAGCTCGGGACTTACATCAAGAAAAATCTCGTTGCAGGGCCCACAGACGCCATTCGGGCCTTTACTCGGGGCGTTGGCGGGCCAGTAGTTCTTGTCCTCGCCCAACCGCACGATGCGCTGCGCCGGGAACTTCACTTCATTCACCCAGATGTTGTAGGCTTCATCGTCATCGAGATAGATGCTCGTCCAGAGGGAATCGGGGTTGATCTTAATGACCTCGGTCAAGAACTCCCAAGCCCAGGTGATAGCCTCGCGCTTGAAGTAGTCACCAAAGCTGAAGTTGCCGAGCATCTCGAAGAACGTATGATGCACAGCATCGCCGACCTCTTCGATATCGTCCGTTCGCATGCACTTCTGCGAGGTCACAATCCGGGTACAGAGCGGCACACGCTGACCGGTAAAGTACGGCTTGAACTGCACCATCCCCGCGGACGTGTAGAGGAGGCTCGGGTCGTCACTCGGCACCAGCGAATCGCTCGCATGGATCAAGTGCCCCTTGCTCTCAAAAAACTTCAAATATGCTGTTCTAAGTTCTTTGCTTGTCATGATGGATAGTCATCACGAGCCAAACCAGCATCTGACCCGTTAAGTCTCCTTCAACCATTAAGTTGAACCCGCCGAACGCGGATTTTGTGATCAGTTACGATAACCAGTGAATTTGCCCAATCGAACTGCTCCGAGGACTGAAACACATCCGATATCCTCGCTGAGAGCGCATTCAGACCAGTCTCGTGCAAACGCACGATCATCAGGCCACAGTGCTCGCTGAATACGTAACGCCGCAGATCGGAAAAATCCAAGTCCTGAGTAATCAAGAACCGTCCATCTCGCTGGGCGCCCAGCCATACGGCATCATCGTCATATCCCTGCAATCCCTCATCTTGAACTGTGTCCACATCGTGCCCGAGATTAGTCAACTGGGCCGCAACTGCAATTGGCAGATTCTCGTCGAGTTTAATTATCATACCGCACGAGGAATGATCGGGAGTGGCAAATCCTCTTGAGCAGATGCCGCGGCAAATGCGACTGCAGCACGAATGTGGTCGGACCGCAGCGTTGGAAACTGAGCCAGGATTTCATCAGGAGATGCGCCTTCGGCGAGGCTGGCGAGAACAGTCCTCAGCGTCACTCGGGTTCCCTTCATCACAGGTTCACCGCCGCACACGTTCTGGCTGCGCGATATATGATCGTTATAGTTCAAAGCTGCCACGCAAATCACCTCTGCGATTCCATAAACTCCAGCGTCTCGTCCAAGCTCTTTATTCCCGTCGATGCCCCAAGCGCGGTCACACAGCAGGCTCCGACGGCGTTTGCGAGGCGGCCGGTCTTATCAAGGTCCCAACCGTTGACGATCCCGGTCAGGAATCCGGCTACAAAGCTGTCTCCAGCGCCGTTCGCATCCACTGCTTCTACGTTATACCGGGGGATTTTCAGTTCCACATCGGCGTTTCGGATGTAGGAACCCGCCTCACCCATCTTCAGACCGACAGTCCCGACGCCCGCGTCCAGAAGCGATTTTGCGACATCCTCGGGGTTATCTAAACCCGTCAGCATCTTCGCCTCTTCAAAACTCGGCACAAAATAGTCGATGTAGGGAAGGCACGACGCAAGGAGCGACATCCAGCGGCCTTTGGAGTCCCAGCAGGTGTCGAGCGCAGTGACCACGCCCATCTCGCGGGCTTTTCTTAGAATACGGGCAGTCGGCTCGCCGTCGATACCAGGCATCAGGAACGAGCCTGCTACGTGCAACACCTTGGCGCGGCTCACAAAATCAAAGTCTATGTCGTCCTCGGTGAGCGCGGCGTTTGCGCCTATATAGTGGATAAACGTGCGCTCGCCGTCTCCGTGGACCATCACCATCGTAGCCGAGGTTGCAGTCACGTCATCGCGGACGACGCCCGCGCAGTCGAGCCCATTACGCTCAAGGGCGTTTACCATAAAGTCGCCGAAGCCGTCATTTCCAACTTTTCCGATGATCCCCGTCCGGACGCCGATCTTAGCCAGCGCTATCCCGGTGTTCGCCGCGCAACCGCCGGTGTGAAGCTCCATCCGATCGACGAGCCCGAGCTTGCCCCGCTCGGGGAGCTTTTCGACGGGCTTGCCGACGACATCGGCCACGAGTATTCCTAGACAGATTACATCCAAAGCATACGACTCCATCTACTGTTCAGTAACCTCGACAGACTCGTTGATCACCCCGTATCTGACATAGAGCTCCCGAAGTCCGCGAGAGTGGAGAATCGCCGTGAAACCGGCATACAAAACGAGCATCCCAATCGCCGTCCCGACGCACAGAATGCTAAGCCCGAGTATAACAACAAAGAGCCCGATTGTAAAGCCCGGACTCCCCAAAACAAGCAGCCAACTTCGCTTAAAAGCCTGTAGCGCGCCACCCCTTTGACCAAGAGGCCCCTGAGCCGCAAGAACCGCCCAACCTGATGACATATAGAGACTCATAAGACCGATGACCAGAAGTGTAATGGACAGGTGCGAACCACCGATTACGCCGAAATACACTATAAAATCCGACCCAAGCACGGCTACGACAAGAACGTTCAGAGCCGAGAGCCCATAGCTCGGTTTCGCAAGCTCGCGCGCGCCGTCCAACACCTCCCGAAACGAGGCGTCTTCCCCTGCCGCAATTCTGTAAGCCATACGATGCACCCCGGCGAGGATCGGGGTGCTTACAAGCCAGGCAATGATCGCGCCAAGTGCGATCGTGATAGGGCTCCCAATCAGCAGTCCGAGACCAAGCGGGATTATCACACTGACTGACCAAAACAGGCTCGCCGCAACTACCAGGCCCAAGCGGTCCCAAACGTCCCGAAACGCCGCCCCAACCGCTCTGCCAAGCTTCGCGGGCTTCAGCACTATGTTCTCAATGTTGTCCAATCTCATTACATATACCTCAGCCAATATTATAACAGCACAGACCCTAACCCGCATTATTCACGAGAAGCGTGAATGATGCTCTCTTAGCAAGAGCTTTATTCGCTTCACGAATAAAGCGGGCTAACGAACAAACGTCCGACCATTTAATACAAACCCATCTTGACGTTATGGCAGTCTCGTGATAGATTACTCACAGAAGAAGAACATCTCACGCGCCAAAAGCGCGTTCGCCGAGTGTCTATTGGAGGATGGGAGAGTGTCTAAACGCTCCCGCTAAGGTCATGTCTAGCCACAAGCACAAGAGTCCTCACAGCGTAAAATCTTCCTGGGTTGAGAGACCCGAGCCCGTGCCAGCCCCTGGACGTGGAGGATGGCTCAGGTTCTACGCGCCACTGATCGCAATCACTGTCCTTGCATCAATCCTGTTGCTCGCTAACCTCGGAAACATCTACCTTTGGCAGGATGAAGCACAGACTGCACTAGTCTCACGCACTATCTTGCACCAAGGCATTCCCCACGGCTACGACGGCAGAAACTTCTTCTCTCAGGACGCTGGAAGGGAATATGGCACGAACTATATCTGGAAATGGCACACTTGGGTAATGTTCTATGCCACAGCGCCGTTCCTCGCTCTGGTAGAGGACCCCACGCTTGCCGCCAGGCTGCCGTTTGCTATGTTTGGCCTTGGGACAGTTGTATTCACTTATCTGTTGGCGCTCACTCTGTGGAGAAGCCACAAAGCCGCTGTTTTCGCTGGACTGCTTCTTGCCACAAGCGTACCATTTCTCTTGTTGTCACGCCAGTGCAGATACTACGCCCCTGCGATGTTCTTCACTGTCCTTGCGTTCTATGCCTATGCGCGTTACCTCGACCGGAAGCGGTGGTCGCTCGTGCTATATGTGATCTCGTCACTGTTACTCCTGCACACTCACTACGGTTACGCTGCAGCCCTATTTGCTACAGTCTTTGCTCACGCCCTTGTCTTTCATCGAGCCAGAGCAAGTAAGATTATCGCTGCATCAGTTGCGGTAACCGTTGCGAATATTCTTCCTCTCCGATTTTTCATGAGCATAGATGTGGGCGACGCCTACGGAGACTACACTTCTTTCAAGCATTTCGTTGAGTCCAATCTCTTTTATGGGAACTTGCTAGCCAAGCACGTTCTCAACCCTGTCCTACTAGTAATCCCGTTTGGCGTGTATGTAGCAAGGCTCATGAAGCAGAAGCACTGGGTACGACTGGACAGAAGAGCCACCAGCTACACAATCTTGCTCGTTGTGTTCTCTGTCATCACATGCCTGGCTTTCGCAATGAGCACGCCGGTTGCCTATCTACGAACCCTTGCCCCACTTATACCGCTTGCGTGTGTCGTTATTGCACTGATTCTCGATCGCGTACACGTGGTTGCGGCCTCGATCATTTTTGCTGTGATGCTCCTCGCGAGCCCGGTGGCACGGCAGGTTGGAGCCGAGGAGTATACGCGCAAAAACGACATCGGAACGTATCTCTATGAGATCACTCACGACTACAACGGTCCTGTCGAGGGCGTGGTAAGGTATCTGAACGCCCACGCAAATCCAAAAGACGTCGTGCTCATCACCTATGAAGACCTCACAGTGAAGTACTACACCAACTTGAGAGTACTCGGTGGGCTCACGGGCGAGGACCTGTCTGATGCGAAGCACGCGGAGTGGATAATCATCCGAAATCGCCCGGTCGGGCCCTATGAAAAGCCTGTGTTCGACTTCCTGGCCACGGAGATCAACGCGAAGGACTATCAGCCGATCAAACTCGACTGCACCGACACCTTCTTTGAGAACCGCGAGGACCCCGACGATCATATGTGGAAGAGCCCGTCAGGCGAGCCGAAAGTCGTTATCTACAAGCGAATCAAAGCAACTGAGAGGAACACGAAATGAAATCAAGGAAACAGGCGAAGCAGACACCTGAGATCGCCCGATGGGACGGCTCATGGAAAGGTTGGCTGCGATCCAAGCATGCAATCGCTGCGTTCGCCGTGTTCCTGATTGCCGCGGTCTTGATGTTCGCTAAAGTCGGCCAACAGATGCTTTGGCAGGACGAAGCACAGACCGCGCTTGTCGCACGCACGATTCTCCAGTATGGCACACCGCACGGCTACGACGGACAAAACTATTTCTCGCAAGAAGCCGGAGCCGAGTACGGCAAGAACTACATCTGGAAATGGCACACGTGGCTGCAGTTTTATGTGATCGTGCCGTTCTTCCTGGTCCTTGGCAAGTCGAGCACACTTGCAGCGCGCCTGCCTTTTGCGATCTTTGGACTTGCGACGATTGTGCTGATATATTTCACCGCGGCTGAGATGTGGCGTAGTTGGAAGGCGGGTCTATTCGCCGCAGGGGCGTTGACGCTTTCGGTGCCCTTCCTGCTTCTTGCCCGCCAGTGCAGATACTATAGCCCGGCTGCATTCTTTACGATACTGACGATACACGCGTATCTGAGGCTCATCGACCGAAAACGGAGCTCGTGGTTGCTACTGGTGGTCGCTGGAACGCTGCTCTTTCAGACGTTCTATCTTTACTGCATCACGCTTGTATTTTCTCTTATAATTCACGCTCTAATATTTCATCGCGACAGGATTAAAGACATCCTCACCTCGTGCGGAGCTGTGGTAGCCATCAACCTGCCTTGGATTGTATGGCTTTCTCAGATGTCCTATGGTAAGAGATACTCAACCGGCAGCAACATCGCGGACTTCTTTGGCGTGTTCCTACACCAGATATGGACTCACATTCTCAATCCGTATCTCCTAGTTCTTCCGGTGCTTGCTGTGGCGTGGAGTCTGTTACGGCAGGGACGACTACCAAGGGTCGATGCGCGTATCGCCAGCAGCGTTGGATTGCTCATAATATCATCACTTGTGATGATATTTACGCTGTCTGCGACCTCACCTGCTCCATTTTTCCGATACCTCGCACCAATCCTCCCAATCGGATCCCTTATCACGGCACTTTTGCTCGACAGAATCCACTGGTCCGTGGGCATCGCAGCCCTTGTTGCAGTAGCGCTCTGGAGCCCGCTCGCCAAGATGAACGGCGGCGAAGGGCAGAAGAACGACATATTCACCTATGTCTATGAGATCACCCACGACTATGTCGGACCAGTGGAAGGTACGGTTAAGTATCTCAAAGAGCACGCCAAGAAGGGCGATGTCGTGACCGTCACTTACGAAGATCTTCCACTAAAGTATTATACGAATCTTCGTATCATTGGCGGACTGACCGGTGAGGACTTGACCCCGGCAAGTGAGGCTGATTGGATAGTGATGAGGCGGTACATGATATCATCTCAAGAGCAAGATGTTCGCAGTATGATCTACGGTCTATTGCAGACAGGGAAATACCGCCAAATAGACATTCCTTATCCCGATATTCCATTCCAGAATAGAGAAACTCCCGATGAGCACCTCTGGCGGACCGAGCCTATTGACCCTCCGAGGATCGCTCCTGTTGCAATATTGAAACGAATAGATGAATAGGTCCGTGATTAGCCCTAAATGAAACACCACAAGCCTTCGATAACTCAGGTCGTGAAGGAGCCCAAAGGCATATTTGCAGTGCTATTTAACTTTGGGCTCCGGTATGAACTCGCAATTGTGCTCATGCTGTGCGCGATTGGGACACTGCGCGTTCTGTTCTTTTGTGCCGCGTTTCCGTTCTTCAACAATGTAGATGAGCAGGCGCATTTCGACATCGTCTGCCGCTACGCAAAGCTTGACATTCCGCACGGACTCGAAGCTTACTCCAAAGAAGCTATCAAAAAAATCTCTACCAGCGGGTCTTGGGAGTTCTTCTTCACGCCCCAGATGGTCAACGATGCTGAAAAAGAAATCAGAATCAAAACCCCGGCTTGGAAGTTCAAACATCCCGAGCGACTGGCTTACGTGCAGGAAGTAAACCGGCAGTTCCAGATACAAGCGAACCACGAGTCGGTGCAACCGCCGTTCTATTATCTGATCGGGGGACAGTGGTACAACTTCGGTAAAGCGATCGGACTCAGTGGCATTCAGAGCCTGTACTGGATCCGAATGATGAACGTGGTGTTCTACGGGCTAATGCTGTGGTTTTCTTACGTATTTATGAAGCGCACCTACCCCAAGCGCCACTACCTCCACTTCGGAGTCCCGGCACTCCTCGCCTTCCTGCCGCAGGACATGTACTACGGAATCGAAAGCGACGTGCCCTCCGCACTTCTGTTTGGCGCTGCTTTCTACAACCTGATCGCGATCTACAAAGACAAATCCAGGAGCCATCTGTTCCACGCAGCTACAGGTCTCTTTGCCGCATGCGCGCTTCTCACCAAACTGACAAACGCTCCGATTTTGTTAATACTTGGGGCGGTCGTAGCACTGAAGCTCTACCAGAGTTTGCGCGCGGGCGAACTTCGAAGCGTCATCTGGAAACAGGGGACTCTTCTGCTCTTTGCGGCGCTGCCAATCGTCATCTGGTTCGCGTATAACATGCACTTCAGCGGGTCGCCCACCCTGACCGGGCAATATGCCGAGGCCGTCGGATGGCGCACCAAGTCGTTTTGGGAGATGTGGGACCACCCCGTTTTTACCGCCGGTGGGTTTGGGGCCTTTCTGCAGGCGACGCTGGCGAGCCTGTGGCGAGGTGAGTATATTTGGCAGCAAAAACCGATGGCCAGCCTCGGAATGGACAAGTTTTACGCTGTCAGCTCTTCGTTATTTGTGCTTACGTTTCTTGTAAGCATCTGGTCATATCGCAAGAAACGTGAGAAAATGGTTATGTTTGCCGACATACTCTCGGCTGTGGCCTTTCTCGCCTCCATCGGAATGCTGATTGTTATGTCGATGCGCTATGACTTCGGTAACTGGTTTGCGCCTTCAAGAGAGTTCCCGTTTTTTGCCGCGGGCAGGCTGATATCGGGCGCGCTGGTGCCGTTTATCGCGATGTATCTTATGGGCCTCGGCTCAGTTCTTGGAGTTTTCAAGCTCAAGCGCTACAGAGGAATCGCGCTTGCGCTCATAATAGTCATTGTGACCACCTCCGAAGCACTTATGTCTCGCGGGGTCTTCGCAAGCGCCTTTAACCTGTTCCACAATTTGTAACCGACAGGAGAATCTGCACTTATGGGCAAGCGTAGGAAACTGGACAAGCCACAGATCGAAGCTGGACAGACCCCGTCGTGGGTGTCGTGGGCGATACTTGGCGTCATCGTGCTCGTTTACGCGGCAATCCGTATTAGGATGCTCGGCATACCGATCGAGCGCGACGAAGGTGAGTATGCCTACGTCGGCCAGTTGATCCTGAAGGGCGTCCCGCCGTTCAAACTCGCCTACAATATGAAGCTCCCCGGCATCTACTACGCATACGCGCTTGTGATGGGCGTTTTCGGGCAGAGTGTGGTCGGGATACATCTCGGGCTGCTTGTAGTAAACGCGGCATCGATGGTGCTTCTGTATCTGATCGCCCGCAGGCTCTTTGACTCGACGGTCGGGCTAGTCTCCGCTGCAGCGTTCGGGTTTCTCACGATCAACCAGAACATCTTCGGCACTCAGGCGCACGCGACGCATTTTGTAGTCCTACCCGCGCTTGCCGGTATTCTCTTTGCACTGAAAGCTGTGGAGTCGAAGAAACTCCTCCACGTCGCGCTGTCAGGAGTGCTTGTAGGTATCGCGCTTACGATGAAGCAGCAGGGGATGTTCTTCGTCCCGTTCGTGCTCATATATCTCCTGGCAAACGATCTTCGCGAGAGGCCGATTAGAGCTATTTCGATCACAGGACGAGCATGTGTGTTTATTGCTTGCTCTGCGCTGCCCTATATTCTGATCTGCGCTCTTATGGCGGCCTCGGGAGTCTTCGGTAGGTTCTGGCTGTGGACGTTTGAGTATGCCAGAAACTATGTCGGCGAGATACCCGTAGGCCAGGCGCTGGGTGTGTTTTTGAAAAACACATCTGAGATGGCAGGTCCGAGCGTAGTCCTCTGGCTGCTCGCAGGTCTCGGGCTGGTGCTTGTGTGGGTTGACGGAGCAACCCGCAAGCGCGCACTCTGGATGACGGGGTTCTTCCTCTTCTCGCTTGCAACGATTGTCCCGGGGTTCTACTTCCGCCAGCACTACTACGTAACTTGGATGCCCTCGCTTGCGCTCTTGATCGGCGTGTTTGTCGGCTCCGCTCGAAATATTCTTAAAAGGCTCACTGGAATCGCGGCAGTCTCCTATATCCCTGCCGCCGTCTTCGTCGTGGGGCTGCTCTTCACGATAAACGCACACTCCGAGTTTCTGCTCAGGCTCCCAATGGATCAGGCGACA
This sequence comes from Armatimonadota bacterium, assembly GCA_038207085.1. Taxonomy (GTDB): domain Bacteria; phylum Armatimonadota; class UBA5829; order UBA5829; family DTLH01; genus JBBRAE01. Next base: position 50,640 of record JBBRAE010000011.1, on the reverse strand, counting down.
CGATCGATCTACGGAGGCAACCCATGGATAGAGACTCAGGAGATCGCGAAGTATCTTAAGGCTCACAGCAAGCCAACCGATACTATCGCCGTCCTTGGAAGCGAGCCGCAATTGCCGTTCTTTGCAGACAGGCGTAGCGCGACCGGCTACATATATACCTATCCCCTGATGGAGCGACAGAAGCTCGCCGGCAAGATGCAGAAGGAAATGATCGCGGAGATCGAGAAGTCCAAACCGAAGTATATAGTCTTCGTCAGCATCAGCACGTCGTGGCTTTGGAGGCAGGGCTCCGATATGACGATACTGAACTGGGCGCTCGGTGAATATATCCCCAAGAACTACACTCAAATGGGCTACGTAATGACTTACTACGGAGGCCTTGGGCCAAGCTCGTTTACAACCGAATATATATGGGGCGACAAAGCTCGCGCCTATCCCATAAAGCCTGACAATGGCATATACATTTTCGAAAGAAAGATAGAGGCTAACTAGAGAGTCATGTTCAAAGATAAGAAGGTCGTCGTTGTAATGCCCGCATACAACGCGGAGAACACCCTCGTTCAGACATATAACGAAGTCATGGATCAGGAGGGAATTGTCGACCTCGTGATTGTCGTCGATGACGCAAGCCACGACAACACTTCGGCTGTCGCCAGGATGCTGCCGAACACCGTCGTGCATACCCACGCTGAGAACAAAGGCTACGGCGGCAATCAAAAGAGCTGCTACAGACTCGCAGTGGAGCACGGCGGGGATATCGTCATCATGGTCCACCCGGATTATCAGTACACCCCGAAGCTGGTGCCTGCGATTGCCGCGCTCATCGGAAACGGGCTCTACGACTGCGTCGTCGCCTCGCGAATCCTCGGAGGCCGCGCCATGAAAGACGGAATGCCGGCGTGGCGCTACATCTCCAACCGGTTCCTGACGCTATTTGGAAACCTGATGATGGGTGCGAAGCTCTCCGAATATCATTCCGGCTACCGGGCGTTTTCACGCGAGGTGCTTGAAAACCTGCCGCTCAAGCTCAATTCCGACGACTTCGTGTTCGACAACCAAATGCTATCCCAGGTGATCTGGCAGGACTACAGGATCGGCGAAGTAAGCTGTCCCGCACGATATTCGCCTGAGGCGTCATCGATCAACTTCCGCAGGAGCGTCAAATACGGGTTTGGATGTCTTTCTACGGCGCTTGCCTACCGACTTGCCAGGTGGGGAATTTCTCATCCCAAATACCTCCCGGCAAAAAAGAGGTAGCTTGCCTCCAATGCGGACCCGGGGAGTTAGCAGATGACGAAGAAACCAGTATTTTCGCCCAAAGACAACACGGGCATGGGACTGAAGGTCGCAGTCATTGCGGCGATACTCATCCTGACGATTGCCGTCTACTGGCAGGCGACGGCGTTTGGTTTCCAAATGTATCACGACGACGAACACTACGTCACCCTGAACGAACACGTCACCGGCGGGGTTACCCTAGATAACGTCATATGGGCGTTCACATCGTCCCATGCCGCAAACTGGCACCCGCTGACATGGATATCTCACATGGTCGACTGCCAGCTCTACGGGAGCAACGCGGGGATGCACCACCTCACGAATATCCTGCTTCACCTCGTGAATATCCTGCTGCTGTTTGTACTTCTTACGAGACTTACCGGGAGTTTCTGGCGAAGCGCAGTTGTGGCGGCGCTTTTCGCGCTTCATCCACTGCACGTGGAGTCGGTGGCGTGGGTTTCCGAGCGTAAAGACGTGCTTAGCGCGTTCTTTCTGCTGTTATCGATGCTTGCGTACCACCGTTATGTCGGGTCGCGCAGGCCTTTTGACTATGTATTGACGGCGTCGCTTTTCACCGTGGGGCTTCTCGCCAAACCGATGCTTGTCACGCTGCCGATACTGCTTCTTGTAATCGACCGCTGGCCGCTCGGGAGAAGCGAAAGCTGGGGAAGGCTTATTCGTGAGAAAATCCCGCTGTTTGCTCTTGCGATTGGCTCATGTGTCGCGACTTACTTCGCCCAAAACGCGGGTGGAGCTGTGCAATCCCTTGGCGCGTATTCGATTGGCGAGCGCATACTGACCGCGGGAGTGGCGTTCGCCGCATATATCTGGAAGATGTTCTGGCCGCTCAGGCTCGCCGCGCTTTACCCGCATCCGGTCGGCGGCTGGCCCACATGGCAACTCGTGACAAGCGGCGGGTTTATCGTCGCAATGACCGCACTTGCCGTCGTGATACGACGCACTAAGCCATATATCGCGAGCGGCTGGCTATGGTATATTGTCTCGCTCATACCCGTGATTGGCCTGGTGCAGGTCGGTGAGCAGGCTTACGCGGACCGCTACACCTACATCCCGCTGATCGGGGTGTTTGTCGCGATTGTCTGGGCTGTGCCCGAGGCGTGGATTCAAAATCGGACGAAGGTACTTCTCCCCATCTCTGCGATAATTCTTGTCACGCTCTCCGTGCTTTCTTTTGCTCAGGTCAAGGTCTGGAAGGACAGCGAAACGCTCTTCCTGCACGCGATGGCAGCCGTCCCGAACAACTACCTCGCCGAACACGAGCTTGGAATGGGTTACGCCAATGACAATCGCTTCGCAGAAGCGATCCCCCACATCCGGAAGGCGCTTGAGCTGAAACCTAAGTGGACAGTCGCCCGCTTCAACCTCGCGTGCGCGCTCTATGTCACAGGTGACCCCGTCGCCGCCAAGAGAGAGCTTGATCGAGCTGTTAGTGACGGGTTCGACCTGGATATCCCCGGGGTCAAGGACTGGATCAATACCATCAACAGTGGAGCGGCAAAGTAGTATGGCTGCTAAGAAGAGGCCACCGGTAAAACATACAACAGTGACAAGCAAAGCGATGGTCGTTTTGGTCGCTCTCGTGCTTGTGATCTTGACTTTAGCTGCGTTTTTGCCGGTGCTGCGGGCAGGGTTCATCGACAATTGCGACGACGCCGAATACATCACATCAAACACGCATGTTCAGGCCGGATTAACGCCGAAGTCGGTGCAGTGGGCATTTACGGCAAGACACGCGTCGAACTGGCACCCGGTGACGTGGCTCTCCCATATGCTCGACATCGAGCTTTTCGGAATGAACCCGCGGGGACATCACGCGGTAAACCTCGCACTGCATATCGCGAGCGCCCTGTTACTCTTTCTGATTCTCTTTCGATTGACAGCGCAGATATGGCCGGCGGCGGCTGTCGCGGCGCTTTTTGCCGTTCATCCCATGCATGTGGAATCGGTCGCGTGGGTCGCCGAGCGTAAAGACGTGCTCTCGACCTTCTTTATGATGCTCACTCTCGGCGCGTATGTGCTCTACACAGAGAAGAAGAGCGCCCTGCGATACATCCCGCTAGCGGCCCTGTTCGCGCTTGGGCTGATGGCAAAGCCGATGCTCGTTACGCTGCCCATTGTCCTTTTGCTGGTCGATTTCTGGCCGCTTGGGCGGTTTTCGCGGGAGAAGGCAGGCGTGCTAGTTGTTGAGAAAATCCCTCTCTTTGTGCTCTCAATCGCCTCGTGTGTGATGACCTACACAGCCCAGCACGCTGGCGGTGCGACATCTCTGATGGCCTCCATTCCCCTGCCCTACAGAGTCGCAAACGCGCTTATTGCATATTTGACCTACATCGGCAAGATGCTCTGGCCCACCCGGCTCGCGATGTTCTACCCACACCCGGAGAAAAGCGTCTCGTTCCCACTTGCCGCCGTATGCGCCCTGGCTCTGATCGCGATAACCTTTGCTGCGCTCAAGCTTGCCAGACGGCATCCCTACGTCGCCGTCGGTTGGCTGTGGTTTGTTGGAACACTGGTGCCTGTTATCGGCGTAATACAGGTAGGCGGGCAAGCTATGGCCGACCGTTACAGCTACATTCCATTTATCGGACTATTTCTGATAGTTGCCTATGGGGCCTGGGAGCTTGTTGGAACACAGCGACGTACGCTCCTCGCCCTCGGGGCATCGGTGATCCTGATTGCGCTTTCGATGGCAACCTTCAAGCTGGCAGGAACTTGGACTAGCAACAGGACCGTTTTCGCTCACGCAGTAGAGGTGACCTCGGGCAACTGGTTCTGCTACAATAACCTTGGAAACGCGCTCTTGGACGAAAACAGGGTCGATGAAGCGATGACAAACTATGAGCTCGCTCTGAGATACAGACCAGGCTACTCGCTCGCGCACACCAATCTCGGCAACACGCTTGCTATGAAGGGTGATATCAAACGCGCGGAGGAGCACTGCCGCATCGCACTCAGTATCGACCCGAACTCGGCTGATGCTCACAACAACATGGGCAAAGCGCTCGCGATGCAGGAACGCTACGACGAAGCTATCGAGCACTTCAAGCGCGCCACCGAACTGCAGCCTGACCTAGTTGAGTCAACGTACAATCTGGCGCTCGCATATCATCGTCAGGGAAGGCTCGGCGAGGCTGTGGATGCCTACAGACGTGCGCTCGTGCTTGATCCGGCCTACGGACCGGCACTCACCAATCTTCCAGTTGTACTCTTAGAGATGAAGGACTACCGGAGCGCCCTGACTGCTGTCCAAGACGCGCAAAGCCGGGGTGTGCAGATATCACAGGAGATCATCGACGAGCTTACACGAGCCGGTGGCGCATAGCGCCAGCCTCTAACCCGCATTATTCACGAGTAGCGTGAATAATGCTCTGTTAGCGAAAGCTTTATTCGCTTCACGAATAAAGCGGGCTAAGAGACGGCGCGGATAGCGCCGTCGATCCGGAGAACAATGAAAACCAGCAAAAAGACACTCTCACCCAAAGTAGCGCCGGCGCAGCCGACCGACAGGCGGGTGTATATCGCGATCATTCTGCTGCTGGTCATCGGGACAGTGGCCGTTTTTGCACGCGTCGCCCACAGCGGTTTCATCATGCTCGATGACCCCGATTACGTGAGCGCCAACCCTTTCATCAGAGGAGGACTAACGGCAGAGAACATCGCCTGGGCGTTCACAAACCACGGGCACTCCGCAAACTGGCACCCGCTGACCTGGATATCGCATATGGCGGACGTGCAGTTCTTCGGGCTCAACAAGCCGGGGCTGCATCACCTCACAAGTTTGCTTCTCCATATACTTGGGACGGTGTTCTTGTTCCTTGTGCTCTCAAAGATGACCGGAGCCGTCTGGAAAGCCGCGTTTGTAGCGGCGCTCTTTGCCGTTCATCCCGCGCATGTGGAATCCGTCGCCTGGGTCGCAGAGCGCAAAGACGTGCTCTCGACCCTTTTCTGGGCGCTCACGATGTACGCCTACGCCTTCTATGTCGAGCGCCCGAGCACCGGCAAATACACTCTTGTCGTGACCGCGTTGGTTCTCGGCCTATTATCAAAACCCATGCTCGTCACGCTGCCATTGGTGCTGTTGATGCTCGACTACTGGCCGCTTGGAAGATCCGGCAAGGGCTGGAAGGCGCTCATCGTCGAGAAGCTGCCGCTGTTCGCGCTTGTGCTTGCTTCGTGTGTGGTGACGTTTGTGGTGCAGCGGGGAACGGGGGCCGTCGGCTCGATGGAGTCGCTTCCCGTGCAGTACCGGGTCGGAAACGCGTTCCTGGCCTACGTAAGCTACATCGGCAAGCTGATCTGGCCCAGTCCACTTGCAGTGTTCTACCCGCACCCCGGAGCCAGACTTTTTGAAGGCGATATGCTGCTCCGCCTCGCAGGGTCGGTTGTCGTGCTTGCCTGTATCACGGCTTTTGTCATAAAACGTGCCAGGAAGAACCCATATCTCGCGACCGGCTGGCTTTGGTTTATTGTGACACTGATCCCCGTGATCGGCCTCGTGCAGGTGGGAAGCCAGGGCTCTGCGGACAGATACACCTATGTGCCGTTTGTTGGGCTGTTTGTGGTCCTCGCGTGGGGTATTCCCGAGCTTGTATCCCGATGGGCTACGCCCAAGATGCTTGCCGCCGCCGCTGTTGCACTGATCGCCGTCTACCTGCCTGTCACCTATGCGCAAGTTGGACACTGGAAGAACAGCGTCTCGATATTCGAGCACTCCGTCAGAGTTGTCCCCAGGAGTCACCTCGCCTGGGCAGACCTGGGTGTGGAGTATGAAGTCCAGTATGGGGCCAAAAAAGACCCGGCGCTCCTCGATAGAGCGATCGAGTGTTACCAAACATCGCTCGATATCAACTCAACACAGCCTATAACGCAGAGCAACATCGCTCATGCGTTCATATCTCACGGTGACTTGGACCTGGCAATAGAACACCTTTACGCCGCCCTCAAGCTTCGCGAACCCTTTGCCGTCGCGCATTTCAATCTTGGGACAGCATACGGCGCAAAGAAGCTCTATCTTGAGGCGCTGGAGCAGTACAAACTCTCCGCAGAACAATACCCAAAGAGATTGAAAACCGCGGCGCTTCGGGGTGTCGCCGATATGGCAGGCAAGGTCGGACGGCACGATGACGCCATCGACGCGCTTCGTCAGGTTACGGAGATTTCACCCGATAACGCAGAGGCGCAAAACCAGCTCGGAATGGCCCTTGGAGAGCTTGGGCGAAACGAGGATGCGATAGCGGCGTTTCAGGAAGCTATTAGGCTCGACCCCAAATTTTGCGTAGCGCACTACAATGTGGGGTACGCAATGAACCAGTTGGGGCGATTTGCCGAGGCAATTCCATATTTCGAGCGCGCACTTGAGCTCGACCCCAACTTCCAGGCCGCACTCTACCAAATCGCTGTAGCAGAGCTCAAAACAGGTGACTACAGACACGCTTGGGAACATATTCACGCTGTCGAAGCTCTGGGAATCCAACCCGAGCCGACGATCATATCCACCCTCCGAAGCAAGATGCCGGAGCCGACGAGGTAATCATATATGATGAAGACACGCACAAATCTTATAATCGCCGCACTGCTCGCCGTCGTTACGCTCGCAGTCTACGCGCCGTCGCTTCGTGGGCAGTTTCTGGAGTATGATGACGAGCAATACATCACCCAGAACCCGCACGTGCTGAAGGGCATCACGCTTGATGGGATAGCCTTCGCCTTCAAGATGAACGGCTACGCGGCAAACTGGCACCCCGTCACATGGATGAGCCATATGCTAGATGCGAACATCGACCGGCTAATCGGGGCCAGGGTGAAGCCATCTGTGGGCGTCCCCACGCTTCCCGAAGGCGCGCAAAACCCGTGGCTCCATCACCTCTCGAACGTGCTGATACATATTGCAACGACACTGCTGCTTTTCTTTGCTCTTACGAGGATGACCAACTCCCCGTGGAAGAGCGCGTTTGTTGCGTCGCTTTTTGCGCTTCATCCGTTCCATGTGGAGTCGGTCGCGTGGGTCGCCGAGCGAAAAGACGTGCTCTCCGGGATGTTCTGGATGCTCTCGATGCTGGCATACGTCTGGTATACAGAGCGTCCGGGTGCGCTGCGCTACACGCTCTTGCTGGTCTCGTTCACGCTCGGGCTTATGGCGAAACCGATGCTTGTGACCCTCCCGATCGCGCTGCTGCTGCTTGACTGGTGGCCGCTTGGCAGGATCAGACAGGTCAAAGTCAGCGCTCTTATCACCGAGAAACTCCCACTTTTCTCAATGACCATCGCTTCGTGCATAATCACGTATGTGGTCCAGCAAAGAGGTGGCGCGATGGGTGGGGCGGACAAGCTCGGCTTTGCGGTCAAGATAGGCAACGCCATACTCTCCTACGGAACGTATATTTTGAAGACCTTCTGGCCGGTCAATTTCGCAAACCCCTACCCTCACCCTGGGCTCGGCATATCGGCGCTATTGGTCTTCATATCTGCGGTCTTTTTGATTGGAATTTCTATTGCGGCGTTCGTTCTCAGGCGGCACAGTTACCTGCCGGTTGGGTGGCTTTGGTATCTCGTGACGCTAGTCCCGGTGATCGGCATCATCCAAGTAGGCGAGCAGGCAATGGCTGATCGCTATACTTATATCCCCTTGATTGGCATATTCGTGATGATCGCCTGGGGCATTCCTGAGCTTTTCACGAAGAAAGAACCTGCACCGAAGCGTTCGCGAACTGAGAAGCAGTCGGAGCGCGCGCCGAATACTCTGTTGGTCGCCCCTGCGCTCTTTGTTCTAGCGGTGCTTTCGACGCTGACCGTCATCCAGACAGGCTACTGGCACGACAGCATATCACTCTTCCAGCACGCGCTTGAGGTCGCCCCAGATAACAACTCGGTCGCGCACAACAACCTTGCCAAAGGCTACGAGAAGCTTGAGAAGTATGACAAGGCGGAAGAGCACTACAGGCAGGTCGTCGAGCTCAGACCCAGCTGGGCCGAGGGGCACAACAACCTCGCTTTCGCGCTTGAGAAGCTGAACAGACCGGCAGACGCTTACAAAGAGTACACCGAAGCAATTGCTGTCAAAGAAGCCGAGATCGGGCCGGACAAACCGGATGCGAATATCGCAAAGATTCACATAAACCTCGGTCGGATGCTCGCCAAATACCGCAAGAACGCCGAGGCTGCAGAGCAGTTCCGCAAGGCGATTTTCCGCGGCGAAAGTACGGCTGCGCCCCATTACAACCTCGCATGCGCCATTGAGAGCGTCGACCCTGAAGCGGCCATAGCCGAGTATCGGAGGGCAATCGAGCTTGACCCGGCAGAGCCCAAGGCACACAACAACCTCGGCGTGCAGCTCTACAAAAAGGGCGACTACGCAGGCGCGTGGCGCGAGGTTCACCTGTGTCAGGACAACGGCGGGGTCGCGATCGCGCCGTTTGTAGAGGCGTTAAGGCACAAGATGCCGGAGCCAGCGAGGTAGAATATGGCAAAGAAGCGCGTAGGCAAGCCAACTTCACACCGGCCAGGATTCAGCGACAGATGGATGAAACTCGCCGTCTGCCTGGCGCTTGCGATCATCACGCTCGGGTCGTTCTCGGGGATGCGTCATAACGATTTCGTGCGCTACGACGACTTCACCTACATAAAGACAAACCCTAACGTCCAGCAGGGAATCACGCCGGAGTCGATCAAGTGGGCGTTCAACATCGGCTACGCCGCGAACTGGCACCCGCTGACGTGGATATCCCATATGGTCGACGTCAAGCTCTTTGGACTCGACGCGGCGAAGCACCACATGATGGGTCTTGGCTTGCACACAGCAAGCGCGCTGCTGCTTTTCCTCGCCTTTTCGGCGATGACGGGTTCCCTTTGGCGAAGCGCCTTTGTCGCGGCGCTTTTTGCAGTTCACCCGTTGCACGTCGAATCTGTCGCATGGGCCGCCGAGCGTAAAGACGTGCTTTCAACGTTTTTCCTAATGCTCACCCTTCTCTCCTACGCATGGTATGTCGCAAAACCGGGTGCGGCAAAGTTCGCTGCGGCGGTAGTGTTCTTCGCACTCGGACTGCTTGCAAAACCGATGCTGGTCACGCTGCCATTCGTGCTCCTTATGCTCGACTACTGGCCACTGCGTCGCAAGGAGAGTTGGGGAAAGCTCGCTATTGAGAAGACGCCGTTTATGCTGCTTGCGATAGGGTCGAGCGTTCTTACGTTCATCGCCCAGCACAGCGCGGGAGCCGTTCAGGACTTCCAGAGTTATTCGCCTGCGGTAAGGGTCGAAAACGCGCTCGTGGTGTATGTGAGCTACATCGGAAAGATGATCTGGCCCGCGCGCCTTGCTATACCCTATCCTCACCCCGGCGCGGGCATCCCAATCTGGCAGGTCATCACCTCTGCGTTGATTCTTGCCATGCTGACTGCGGGGTTTGTCCGCTACTCAAAGGTCAAACCGTATTTGATCGTGGGGTGGCTCTGGTTCGTCGGCACGCTGACCCCGGTGATAGGGCTCGTGCAGGTAGGCGGGCAGGCGATGGCCGACCGCTACACCTATATCCCCTTGATTGGCCTCTTTGTGATCGTCGCATGGCTCGTGCCTGACGCGCTTGATAGACTCAAGTTGCCGAGTGCGACTAAAACTGCTGCGCTTGCGACCGTTTCAGTGGCCGTTTTGATCGCCCTGTCGGTCGTCACGGCAAAGCAGGTTGCGGTCTGGAAAGACACCGTTTCGCTCTTCCATCACACTATTTCGGTCAATCCAAAGAACTCTGGGGCGCTGAACAACCTCGGAGCGTTTCTCCAGGAGCGCGGCCAGCTTGCGGAGGCCGAAGGGTATCTGCGGCAGGCGGTAGAGTTTGACCCCACATACGCGCAGGCGCGCCGCAACCTCGGAAACACGCTCTTTGACCTCGGACGCGCCGACGAGGCTATCGCGTCCTACAGGGCGGCGATCAGGCTGGAGCCGAAATCGATCGACGGCTACGCGTCGCTTGCCCGGGCACTTGCGGGCGACGGTCAGGTCGAGGAGGCTATTCGGGCGGGCGAGACTGCTGTTCGTCTCGACACCGAAGGCAAGAACGCTGACGCGGCGAACAACTACGGCCTCGCTCTCGCATCCGCAGGTCGGTTTGATGAGGCGGTTGTCGAGTTCAAACGCGCCGCCGTGCTCAACCCGACCATGCCTGAGGCTCCGCACAACATCGGCTACGCGCTTGCGCTTCATGGCAAGTTTGCCGAGGCGATTCCCTACTACGCTGAGGCTATTCGCGTCGACCCGACGTTTGCCGCAGCCCACGGACATCTCGCGGAGGCGCTATTCAGGGAGGGAGATCGCACCTCGGCGTATAACGAATTACAACAGTGCCTGCGCTACGGCGGCGCGGTCGACCCAGCAGTCGCCAAAGCCCTGACCGACAGAAAGGAGTAGACGTGAAAGCCAAACTGAAGCCCGTCCGGGCAAAAACGGCGGATAATCCAATTTTCAGCCGACTGCATGCGATCATCATACTGCTCATGATCGTCGGAACGCTCGGGGTCTATTGGCAGTGTCACACCTTCGAGTTCGTGCGCTACGACGACGGTGACTACGTGCTGAACAACCCCAACATAAGCTCGGGACTTACTCCTGAAGCGGTCAAATGGGCGTTTAGCTTCGACGGTTACGCGGCCAACTGGCACCCGCTGACGTGGATATCTCACATGACGGACGTTTCGCTCTACGGGCTCGCCCCGGGCGGACACCACGTGACAAGCGTTGCAATACATATTCTGAGCGCGATCCTGCTCTTCCTCGCGCTATCGAAGATGACGGGGGCAGTGTGGCGAAGCGCGTTTGTCGCGGCGCTGTTTGCCATTCACCCGATGCATGTGGAGTCGGTCGCGTGGGTCTCCGAGCGCAAAGACGTGCTCTCGACGTTCTTTTTGATGGCCACACTGATCTCGTACACTTTCTACACCGAGCGACCCAACGGCAAACGGTATCTCGCCACTCTCGGGCTCTTCGTGCTCGGCCTGATGGCGAAACCTATGCTCGTCACGCTTCCGATTGTGCTGCTGCTGCTCGACTGGTGGCCGCTCGAACGTGCGTCTAGGGGATGGAAGCGCCTTGTAGTTGAAAAGCTGCCGTACTTCGCACTGGTCGCCGCAAGTTCGGCCATCACCATGTTCGTGCAGCACAAGGGCGGCGCGGTTCAGGCGCTTGCGACGTATCCGCTTTCGGTCAGAATCGATAACGCGCTCGTCGCCTACGCATCCTACATTGGAAAGACGATCTGGCCCGTCAACCTCGCCGTCTTCTACCCGCATCCGGGGATATCGATCCCGATACTGAAGATCATCGCCTCGGCTGCTGTCCTTGCGGCAATATCGGCGGGCTCGGTGTGCCTTTCGAGGCGTCGTCCATACGTCGGGATGGGGTGGCTGATGTTTCTGGTGATGCTCGTTCCCGTGATCGGGATAGTCCAGGTCGGATGGCAGGGGATGGCGGACCGCTACACCTACGTGCCGGTGATCGGGCTCTTTATCGCCGTCACATGGGGGCTCGCCGACCTCGCAGACAAGCTTTCATCCAAAGTGAGAACCGCAGCGGTTACGGTGCCCGCTATCGTCGTCCTTGCCGCGCTTCTGCCGACGACTCACGTTCAGGTGGCTAGCTGGAAGACCAACGAAACCCTGTTCAGGCACGCGCTTGACTCCAATATGAACAACCGGCTCGCGGCGATCAACCTCGGCTGCCAGTTTGCTGAGATGGGACGATACGATGAAGCCGCTGAGATGCTCGGTCGCGCGGTCAAGGTGTATCCGCTCGACTCCTATCAGCAGTGCAACTACGCAAACGCGCTTCTTGAGACCGGCCAGCCGGGCGAGGCCAAAAAGCATTACCGTGAGGCCATCAAGATTAGAAAAGACAGCGACCTCGCATACTCCGGCCTCGGGCGCGCGCTCTATGTCTCAGGAGATATCAAAGGGGCCCGTTTGGCCTGTCTCGAAGCCATCAGGCTGAACTCCGAGAACCCGCACGCGCACAACAACTACGGTATGGTTCTCGGAAAAAGTGGCGACATCGCGGGCGCGAACAAAGAGTTCGAAGCGGCGATTCGTATCAAGCCCGATTTTCCTGAAGCCTATACCAACATCGGGGTGCTCTTCGTCCTGCAGGGAAGATACGATGAGGCTGTAGGATACTACGAAAAGGCGCTCCAATATAACCCGAAGTTCGTTCAGGCGCATAATCGGCTCGCCGAAGCTCTGTATAATACGGGAGATTATGCCCGTTCCTGGGAGGAAGTCCACCGCGTCCGCGAACTCGGTGGTTCACCTCACCCCGCACTTATAGTAGAATTAGATAAGCGAATTCCAGACCCCGCGCCTCGTGCAGCAGGAGAACGATAGAATGAAAAGATCCAAAGTCCCGACGCCGACACCGGTCGATAAGCGCGCATTACTGATAATCCTTGTCGTGCTTATCATTGCGACGTTTGCCGCCTACGCGCACGTCACCCAAAACGACTTCGTGCTCTACGACGACCCAGACTACGTCAAAGACAACCCGAACATCAAGCTCGGAGTCGCAAACGCTGCAACGTGGGGCTTCTCCATTGACTTCTTGAAAGATGGAGGCCGCGCGTATGCCGCGAACTATCATCCATTGACGTGGATATCGCACGCCGTCGACTACGACATCTACAAACTGAACGCAGGTGGACACCACGCGACAAACGTTATCTTCCACGTGCTTTCGACGGTGCTGTTGTTCCTCGCGCTATCGAAAATGACCGGATCGATCTGGAAAAGCGGCTTCGTCGCGGCGCTCTTTGCGCTTCACCCGCTCCATGTGGAGTCGGTGGCGTGGGTCGCGGAGCGAAAAGACGTGCTTTCGACGTTCTTCTGGATGCTGACTATGCTCGCCTATGCGTTCTACGTGAGCGAACAGGGCTCAAAGAGACGACTCTTCTATGCGTGCGTAGTGGCGTCGTTTGTGCTTGGCCTGCTTGCAAAACCGATGCTCGTCACCCTGCCGTTTGCGCTTTTGATGCTCGATTTCTGGCCGCTTCGACGCCTTGCTCCTGAGCGCAAGCCCAATACTTCGCTCTCGATGCTTTTCGTCGAGAAGCTGCCGCTTTTCGCGCTAACGGTGGCGTCGAGCGTTATCACTTTCCTTGCGCAGAGGAGCGGAGGCGCGGTGAACCAGCTCGAAGACCTGCCGATGGCTGCGCGCGTCGCAAACTCCATCGTCGCCTGCGCGGCCTATATAGGCAAGATGATCTGGCCTGCGAAGCTTGCCGTGTTCTATCCACTGTCCCCTCCGGGGCAGAGTCAGCCGGTCGTGATCTGCCTATTGGTGCTCGTCGCGATTACGGCGTTTGTGATCCGATTCAGGCATAACCGGGGTTATCTCACAGTCGGCTGGGTGTGGTATCTTTTCACACTGATCCCTGTGATCGGCCTCGTGCAGGTCGGAGAGCAGTCGATGGCCGACCGCTATACATACATCCCCCTCGTTGGGCTCTTTATTATGATCGCATGGCTCATTCCCGATATTTTCTCCACCAAACGAGAAGTCGCACGTGGGGCCAAAGGCACTGAAACAGTGACGGTTACTCCGCCCTGGATCGCGCCTGCGGCAATTATCGTGCTCGCCGCATGCTTCGCGCTCACCTATCAGCAGGTCACCTACTGGAGGACAAGCGAGACGCTCTTTAGGCACGCGATACAGGTCAACCCGAACAACTACCTTGCCTACACACACCTCGGAGGCTACTATGACTTGAGGGAAGACTACGGCAAGGCCGAGCAGGCGGTGCGTGCGGCGCTTGAGATAAAGCCGGGGTATACCCGGGCACACAACGCGCTTGGCAATATTCTCTCAAGAACGGGCAGGCTGGACGAAGCGCTCGAGCACTATGAGCAGGCAATCAATATATCTACGAACGATCCGGTGGCAGTCAACAACCTCGCGATCATCTACGGCAAGAAGGGCCAGTATGACAAGGCCTGTGAGATGTTCCGGCGCGCGATTGATATGAACCCGAGCTTCAAGAACGCCTACAGTAACCTCGGCTACGCGCTCACCCTTGCGGGCAAACCAGATGAAGCGATCGGCGTCTACCAGCAGGCGCTTGAGATAGACCCGTTCTACGATACCGCACACTCAAACCTCGGCGGGCTTCTTATGTCGATGAAACGCTATGACGAGGCATTGACGCATCTGCTGACCGCGGTAGACCTGAACCCAAAGAACCCGGAGGCGTACGTAAACCTCATTGGGTGCTATGAGGCGCTGGGCCGCAAACAGGAGGCTCAAGCGACAATCGCCAAAGCCGCCCAAAACGGCATCAAGCTCAGATAGTCATCAAAATCGGGGAGGCACTCACGCCTCCCCATCATCCCCAAGCTCACAACTCGCGTTGCTTTGCCCTTCCCTATATTCCGCCCCTCTGGTATAATATGCGTGGCGCGATTGCGCCTGCCTGCCAGACGGCGCACGTTTCGCTGTCCAACGGGTATAACTATGCGACATACCAACATGCATCAGGAGTTGTGAAATGATTACCAGTGCTGCAATCGAAGAAGTCTACGGACGCGAAATCCTCGACTCCCGTGGTACCCCCACGGTCGAAGTCGAAGTCTACCTCGACGATGGGTCTGAGGGCCGCGCCGCTGTGCCGTCCGGCGCATCGACCGGAAGCCACGAGGCAGTTGAGCTTCGTGACGGCGACAAGAGCCGCTACCTCGGCAAGGGGTGTCTTCAGGCTGTCGAGAACATCAACGACATCATCGCCCCAGAGATTATAGGATGGGACGCTGCTGACCAGATCGGCATCGACCAGCAGATGATCGACCTCGACGGAACCCCAAACAAGGGCAAACTCGGCGCAAATGCGATTTTGGCCGTTTCCCTCGCGGTTGCCAAGGCTGCCGCACAGGCGTCGGGGCTCCCGCTCTATCGCTATATCGGCGGAACCAGCGCTTACCAGCTTCCCGTCCCGATGATGAACATCCTGAACGGCGGTCAGCACGCTGACAACACCGTCGACCTCCAGGAGTTCATGGTCATGCCCACAGGCGCAGCGACGTTCGCTGACGCGCTTCGAATGGGCACTGAAGTTTTCCACTCGCTGAAGGGCGTTCTCAAAGGCCGTGGCCTTAACACCTCAGTCGGCGATGAGGGTGGATTCGCCCCGAACCTGAAGTCGAGCCAGGAAGCGATCGAGTCGATCCTTGCCGCGATCGAGAAGGCCGGTTACAAGCCGGGCGAACACTGCTTCATCGCAATCGACGCCGCATCGAGCGAGCTCTACAAAGACGGCAAGTACATCTTTGAGGGTGAAGGCGTTACCCGCACCAGCGAGCAGATGGTCGACTACTACGAGAGCCTCGCGAACGACTACCCCATCATCAGCCTTGAAGACGGACTCTTCGAGGACGACTGGGATGGCTGGAAGCTCCTCACCGAGCGCCTCGGAGACAAGATTCAGCTCGTCGGCGACGATCTGTTCGTCACCAACACTGAGAGACTGAAGAACGGCATCGACAAGGGCATCGGCAACTCGATTCTCATCAAGGTGAACCAGATCGGCACGCTCACCGAGACCCTTGCCGCAATCGAGATGGCAAAGCGCGCGAAGTACACCGCGGTTATCTCCCACAGATCGGGCGAGACCGAGGACTCCACGATCGCCGACATCGCCGTTGCAACCAACGCTGGGCAGATCAAGACCGGCGCACCGTCCCGCACCGACCGCGTTGCGAAGTACAACCAGCTTCTTCGCATCGAGGACGAACTCGGCGGCATCGCTATGTATCCCGGTATGTCCGCGTTCTACAACCTGAGCAAGTAAATGATCGTCGACGAACACCACGGCAGATTGCGCTTGGTGCGTCGATTTGATAAGTAACTATGAGGCGTCCTTTCCTTTCAGTATAAGCACTAGCCCGCTTTATTCGTGAAGCGAATAAAGCTCTCGCTAACAGAGCATTATTCACACTCCTCGTGAATAATGCAGGCTAGCCCGCTTTATTCGTGAAGCGAATAAAGCTTTCGCTAACAGAGCATTATTCACGCTACTCGTGAATAATGCGGGCTAGAGGACGGACGCCTCATCTGCTATTCGAACAAGTAATACCCGAGAGTAACGAACAATGCGTCGCACAAAAATCGTATGCACAATTGGCCCGGCCTGCTCCTCAGAGGAGCTTATTCGAGAGATAATCAAGGCTGGGATGAATATAGCCCGCTTGAACTTCTCGCACGGCACACACGAGGACCACGAGAAGATGATCCGGCTGATCCGTCGGATATCCTCTGAACTTCACACGCCTGTCGGCATCCTTCAGGACCTATCAGGCCCTAAGATACGGGCGGGGAAGATCGAGAAAGGCGTCGTGCAGCTCGCTCCTGGGCAGAAGTTCGTGTTTACTACGCGAGACGTGCCGGGTGATGAGCACGAGATCAACCTGCCCTACCCCGAGTACGTCGAACAGGTCAAGCGCGGCAGCACGATTTTCGTCGACGATGCCAAGCTTCAGTTTACGGTGCTCTCAAAGACAGAGACGGACATTGAGACCGCTGTCGTCATCGGTGGGGAGCTGAGTTCAAGAAAAGGCGTGAGCGTTCCTGGAGCCAGAGCGAGTGCGGTTTGTGCGACTCCCAAAGACATCGACGACCTCGAGTTCGGCCTGAAGCAGGGAGTCGACTGGGTGGCGATCTCGTTCTGCACCGAACCTGGCGACCGCAAGGCGTTTGATGACGTGATGACCCGAGTAGGGGTCAGAAGGCCGCTTATCGCCAAGATAGAGCGCCCTGAGGCTGTGCAGGCGATAGATAAGATGATCGAGTCGTTCGACGGCATTATGATCGCTCGCGGCGACCTAGGGATCGAGCTTCCCATCTATGAAGTCCCGATCATCCAGAAGACGATCATACACAAGTGCAACGCTGCCGGGAAGCCCGTTATCACAGCGACCCAGATGCTGGACTCGATGATGCACAACGCGCGCCCTACCCGAGCAGAGGCAACCGACATCGCAAACGCGATCTTTGATGGCACAGACGCGACCATGCTCTCCGGAGAGACTGCGGCCGGTGAATACCCAATCGAGTCGGTCAAGATGATGGACCAGATCGCCCGAAGCACCGAGAAATCGATCAAATACGCTGACATCGTCTCAGAGCGTGAGAACTGGCCTACCAAGAGCGTCACGGAAGCCATCGGACAGGCGACCGCTGAGATTTCGATCGACCTCAAGGTGGCGGCAGTCATCACCTGCACCGCGACCGGCACAACCGCAAGGCTTGTTTCCAAATACAGGCCGCCCTCCCCCATCATTGCGGCCGTCTCCCGAGAAGAGACCGTCGGGCAACTCGCACTTTCGTGGGGTGTCTTCCCGGTTGCTGTTCCCGAAACCGACAGCACAGACGTGCTGATCCACGTCGCTGTGGAATCGGCAAAGAGCACGGGGCTGGTCAAGAAGGGCGACACGGTGGTCGTAACCGCTGGCGTCCCCGTGGGACTTCCGGGGAACACCAGCCTGATACGGGTCGTGAATATCTAAGGGAGTCGCGTGGCTCCGATGGCATAGACCAGCGCCACCCGGGCACGGTCCACTTCAGAAACGGCGTTTACGCGGTTCGTCCGAGCAGTAAGAAGCGCGGTCTGAGCGCCCAGCACGTCAAGAAACGTCCCGAGCCCCGCAGTGTAGCGTCCGTCGATCAGCCTGAGCGACTCTTCGGCGTTTGCAACCTGGGCATCGGCGGTCGTGACGCGCTGCTCGGCAGTCTTCAGAGTGATATACGACTGAGACACCTGAGATATTACCGACAGGCGGGTCGACTGAGCCTGCGCAGAGGCCGCAGTGAGCGTCGACTGAGACTCCAGCACGCGCCCCTTGGTAAGCCCACTGTCGAAGATCGGCCACTGTATCGTGAGCCCGTAGGAGAGCGACCGGCTGTCCATGGACGGGTCCTCGCCTCTCCCTGCCCATCCCGCATTCCCGCCAACCGAAGGAGAATTGCCTGTCTTGGAGGCGTTCAGCCCGTAAGTGGCGGCTTCTTGGTTCAGCTTCGCCTGACGCATCTCAGGACGGTTGTCCAGCGCGTCTGAGACCAGATTATCGAGAGTTGAGTCGGGCGGGACCGGCTCTGCGCTGCCGGTGGCGTTTAGGGGAGTGCGGGGATCTATCCCCATAAGCTCGGCGAGGGTGATTCTCGCGATCAGCGCCTCATTGTTTGCGAGGCTCAAGTTAAAGGCGGCGTTTCCGACTGCGGTTTCGGCGCGCACAACGTCGGCCGGGAGGCCCATTCCTGCATCAAGTCGCGCTTTGGCCGCAGCGAGATGGCTCTGCTGGTTGGCAAGCTCGGAGGCGTTGACCTCAACGAGGCGTTGCTTTTCTTGATAGGTGTAGAACGCCAGCTTCACGGTGCGCACAACGTCGGACTGCACCCGAGTGAGGCCTGCCGCAGCGGAGCTCTCCCTGGCTCCCGCCTGCCGCGCCAGGTTGCGGGTGTGGTCAAAGTCAAAGATGAGCTGTTTGACCAGCGCAGATGCTCCGTAGTCATTACTTGCCAGCCCACTGCCCAGTGTTCCGTGGGTGTTGCTGTAGTTCCCCGCAGCGGTTAACGACGGCAAAAGCCCAGAGCGCGCCTGCCCACTCTTCCCCTGCGTGACTCCAAGCTCTGCACGAGCCAGGGTTACATCGGGCTGATACTTTAGGGCGATCAACGCAGCTTCTTCTGCTGTGAGCGGCTTGTTCAGCGCTTCGTCCTGAGCATTTTGTGGTGGAGCAATCGTCACAGCCGCGGGAATCACCACGGACTGGACTTTCGGCTGCACAGGAGGCGTCTGGCCGAACGATGATATCGATAGCGGGATCATTAGCGCCACTAGGACGGTCTTTACTGACATGGTTTCTGTCTTTCTATATAGAATCGTGCTCAAATCTCTTCACCAACTAACTTCAAAGTGTTCTCTGAAGGCGCGATGGAATCGGTCGCCTCACTAAGAATATCAAGCGCGGTCATAAGAGCCGACCGGGCTTCAGGGGAGATGTTCAAAATCGCCTGTTCCACCCTTGCGGCCCTATTCTCGCGCCGCTCTCTCATGACTCGCTCTCCCAAGGGTGAAAGCCTGAGGAGTTTCACTCGTTTGTCCTCTGCTTCGCAGGCTCGCTCGATCAGCCCCGTTCGCTCTAGCCTGTCGGCGAGTTGCGTTGCGGCGCTCAGCGAAATGCCGAGTTCCTGGCTCACCTCAGACGTCGTGCGTGAGCCGTCACGAAGCACGATGCAGAGCTTGAGCTGACCTATCGGAAGCTCAGATGCCGGGTCGTTCGTGTCGAGCGCGAACAGGCGGCGCATTACCCTGGGCATAGTGTCGACGAACTTCATTGCCTGTTCTCGTGTCAGATCACTCACTAGCCTTCTCCTTGCGCCTGCACATAAGAGCCGCGTCATCAAGGAGCGAGTAGACTGCGGGCACGACGAACAGCGTCAGGATGGTCGAGGTGAGAAGCCCCCCGATCACAACCGTTGCCATCGGCGCCTGAACCTCGGAGCCGTCGCCCAGCCCAAGCGCGAGCGGGAGCATACCAAGCACCGCGGCGCAAGCCGTCATCAGGATCGGGCGAAGCCGGGTTGGTCCGGCAGTAAGGAGCGCATCTTCACGCTTCATTCCTCGAGCCCGAAGCGTGTTTGTGTAGTCAACGAGCAAAATTCCGTTCTTGACGACGATACCTACCAGCATCAAAAGCCCTACAAACGCTGTAAGGCCGAACGAGCGGTCAGACAAAAACAGCGCGAGTATCACACCCGAACCCACAAGCGGCACCGACAGCAGAATCGTCAGCGGGTGTATGAAGCTCTCGAACTGAGACGCGAGCAGCATATAGATGAGGCCGATCGCGAGGATCACCGCAAGGCCCATCCCGCCAAACTCGTCAGCGCGACGCTTCTGGTTCGTTCCCCAGTCCCAGTAGTATCCCGGCGGAAGACTTAGGTCCTTGATCGCCGCAGCGACATCGGCCTGCACCTCACCGGCGGACCTCCCCTGAGGAACACCGGTCACGGCGATGTAGCGCTGGCGGTCGAGGCGTGTGATCTCACTTGGGCCAAGCCCGTAGGAAGGCGTCGCGACCTGACTCAGCACTATCTGCTGGGACAAGCCACCCGTTTTGCTACCGGCGATGGGCAGGTCGCTCATCTCGGAGACGGTCTTTCGATAAGATGCAGGCACCTCGACGATGATTGGGTATTGGAAGCCCTTTTCTTGATAATAGCTCGCGATTGAGCCGTTGGTCGCGGTGTTGATCGTCCCTGCGATGTCCGAGAAGCTGAGGCCCAGCTGCTGGGCTTTGTCACGGTCTACTTTCCACTGGATCTCAGGCATAGCCTCCTGCCAGTTCACATCGACGTTTTCGAGGCCCGGAATCGCACGAACGCGCCCGGTCACTTCCTTGCCAAGAGAGGAAAGAGTCGCGAGATCCTCGCCGAATATGTCGATCTCTATGTTCTGGTCGCCACCGGACATGACCCGGGAGACGATGTCGTTCTGGCTTGGCCGTGCATTTGCTCCGGGAAGACGCTTGAGGTCCTTTCGAAGCGAGGCGATCACGTCAACGGTCGGCACCTTGCAGTCTTTCTTGAGCTTCACCGTAAACGAACCTTGATAAGGCCTGGGTGAGCTGCCACCCCTGCCCCCTGAGCCAATCGTAGCAAGGGCAGTCTCGATATTGGGGTTCTTCGCGAGAATCCCCTCGATTCGGCGCATCGCCTTGTCTGTCTCGGACAGAGCGGTCCCAACAGGCATTTTGATGCTTATATTGAAGTCACCGCTGTCAGACATCGGCATTAGCTCGCTTCCGATGAACGGAACAAGGACGAAGCTTCCCGCGGTGATAGCGCCTGCGATACCGAGGGTAAGCAGACGACGATGGATGGCCCACTGCAGGCCTTTGCGATAGACCGAGTCAAGCGCATCAAGCCACTCACCGAAACGGTGAAAGATCCTCATCAAGACATTGGGGTGAGATGCGGCGCTTGCGAGGTTTTCGGCGTGCGCTTCACCAGAGATAAGCCTCGTGGCAAGCATCGGAACGACCGTCGTTGCGTCAAGCAGCGACACCGCAAGCGAGAAGATCACTACGAGCGCAAACTGCGTAAACATCTGGCCCGACTGCCCCTTGATGAGAAGCAGCGGCAGGAAGACGACCATTACTGTCCATGTCGATGCGACGACGGCTGAGAGAATCTCGTTTGTGCCTGAGATCGCGGCCTCGCGGGCGCTCTTCTTGTCGCGCTCGATGTGCCGGAAGATGTTCTCCAGAACGACTACAGCGTCGTCGACGATAAGTCCCGTCGCAAGCGCAAGGCCACCGAGCGACATCGTGTTGATCGTAAATCCGCACATATACATCAGCGCAAAGGTGGATATGATCGAAACCGGGATCGAAAGCGCGACGACGAGCGTGCTCCTGATATTTCGCAGGAAGAAAAGCAGGATCAAAATGGCGAGTATGCCGCCGATGATCGCCGCATCACGGACGTTCTTGACGGAGTTCTCGATAAACTGGCTCTGGTTGAACGCGAGACCAAACTTAAGCTGGGGATAAAGCTTCTTCACTGTCTCGATCTTCTCGAAGACGGCTTTGGCGGTCGCTACGGTGTTTACTCCGCTCTGCTTGGTGATCATCAGGCTGACAGCCGGTTTGCCGTTCATTCGAGCAAATATGCGGGGCTCGTCGCTTGCGTCGCGCACTGTGGCTACATCACCAAGCGAGACGAGCTGGCCGTCAAACGAACCCAGTGGAATCCGCCTGATCTCGTCAGGGTCGGTGAACCAGCCAAGACTACGGATGATATACTCGGTCTTCCCCTGCTTGCCGATGCCTGCGGGGAGGTTCATGTTCTCCTGGGCGATTCTGGTCGTCACGTCCCGAAGAGAGAGCCTGTGGGACTGAAGCTTCATAGGGTCCACATCGACAATGATTGCCCTCTGCTGACCTCCGGTGATCGTAGCCGACGCGACACCGTTGGCCGAGTCGATGATGGGGCTGACCTGGTTATCAAGAAGCGTCCGAAGCTTCACCGGGTCGTCGATACCGGACACGCCGAAGACGAGGATCGGCATCTGGTTTGGATCCATCTTGGTGACGATCGGCGTCTGAAGCGTCGGATCTGATGGAAAGCTCCTGCGGGCGCGCTCTACGAGCTGCAGCACGTCGACAGCGGCGCGACCGATGTCGGTGCCCCAACGGAACTGTATACGAACGGTCGAATTTCCTTCCGTGCTGCTCGAGCTCACCTGATACATGTTCGGCGACTGCGAGACGGCGCGCTCGATCGGTCTTGTTACCTGCGCCTCGATCTCCTCAGGGGCAACGTTG
This sequence comes from Armatimonadota bacterium, assembly GCA_038207085.1. Taxonomy (GTDB): domain Bacteria; phylum Armatimonadota; class UBA5829; order UBA5829; family DTLH01; genus JBBRAE01. The sequence goes on along the minus strand of JBBRAE010000011.1, from coordinate 27,996 downwards.
GGCCACTGGGTCGTGACAGAGATCGTCGGAAACGTCACATCAGGCAGCAGGTCGACCGGCAGCCTGAAGAAGCATACCGTGCCGAGAAGCACCAGTGCGGCGATCCGCATCGTGACGGCAACGGGACGGGTTACAGCGAAACTTGCAATACTCATATCATTTCCCGCGCTTTCCGCCGCGAGGGCGACCGCCGCCTGCGGCAACCGCCTGACCGTCCTTCACAGGAAACGCCGACATAGTGACAACCTTGTCTCCGGCACGGGCACCAGAGAGCAGGGCGACGTAGGTATCGTCCTCAGCACCCGTCGCAACAGGAACGCGTTTTGCCTTCTTATCACTGCCGACCAAGACGACGAATGAGCCCTGCTTGCCGTGCTGAACTGCTTCGCGTGGCACCGCTATCGCATGTTCGACGCGATCTGTCTCAAGGCTGACCCTGGCAAACATCCCTGGCTTCAAAAGGCTGCCGTGGTTCTCCATAATCACCCGCACCGTGAACTGCCGGCTTTCGGCGTTCGCCGAGGGGTTGATCTGGACGATACTTGCAGAGAATACCTTGCCCGGTGACGAATCGAAGGTGATCCGTGCGGGCTGGCCGATGTGAATCTTCGCGCACACGTCCTGCGGCACGGAGATCGTCACCCAAACTTGGTTGATAAACTGAACGGAGAGCACGGGCTGCGTCGGGGATGCTATCGCTCCGGGGTCGGAGTGCCGCCCCGTGACAAACCCGTCAAGAGGAGAGACGAGCACGGTGTCGGCACGTTTGGCCTTTGCGCTCGCGAGACCGGCTTCGGCTGCGGCTACGGAGGCCTTCAGTGCCTCGATACTCTGCCTGTACGCCGCCTTCTGGCCCGTGTTCGCGTTCGCGCTGTCGAGCGATGCTGCAACTTGGGCGACTTTCGCCTTGGCCGACTCGATATCGGCTTTACCTTTGGTTTTGGTGATGCTGAGCCGCTCGCTTGCAGCCGATTTCAGAGCGATCGCCGAATCGATCTGCGCCTGTGCCGCGAGCACACCCGACTGCTGCACGGAAAGCGCGGCTTTGGCGTCGTCAACGTCCTGTGCGGCGATATAGCCCTGAGTGTAAAGCTCGTGAATCCGGTTGTATTTGATTTTCGCGTTGTCCAGGTTGGCCTGCGCGCTTGCAAAAGAGGCTTTTGCGCCAGCGACCTTGGAGTTTGTGTCTGAAAGTGACGCCTCGGAGGCGGCTACTTCGGACTTGTAGTTCTGCTCAACCTGAGAATAGTCGGCTTTTGCGCTCCCAAGAGCCGCCGACTGCTGGCGTATGCCGCTTGATATGCCGACATCGGTCGGGTTCTGGTTGATCTGTGCCTGAGCGAGTCTGTATTTGGCCTCGGCAACGTTCGCCATCTGCTGCTGGACCCCGGCTTCGACCTCGGAGGCGTCGATCCGTGCCAGGACTTCGCCTTTTCTTACCTTGTCACCTTCGCGCGCTTCCAAGTAGGCTATTCGGCCAGTAATCTTGGGGGCGATGTTGACGCTCATCGGCGCTTCCACGCTTCCCGACGCCTCATATACGCTCACGATATCGCGAACCTCCGCAGGAGCGACCGCGACGACCGCAGGGCTCTTGGATCGAGCCATTCGCACCTGGTTCTCTTGGGCAAGCGCATCTCGCTTCTCACCAAGCCGCCACGCGATCAAAGACCCGAGCACCAACACCGGAATCAACAGAGCTAACCAACGTTTCATATACAACCTCTGAGCAGTTTATCAATATACTTAATGTGCATTAACTATTATACTGACGTCAATATGGCAGAGCTGGTTACATCAATATTTAACCAACTTGTAATCCAGATGACATCGCAATATTCGAAGCGCATTGAAGGAAACAGAGAGCGCCGAGTCAAAGTAGCTTAGTAGCATACTGTCTTATCAAGGGAGACCTATGATCACAAAGAGACTTGAGAACTCATATCTCACAGCCAAAGAGCGTTACGCCGAGATCGGCATAGATACAGACCGGGCGATAGAGCAGCTTTCACGGGTCGCGCTTTCGCTTCACTGCTGGCAGGGCGACGATGTAGGCGGGTTTGAGACGCCTGATTCCGAGCTTTCCGGCGGCGGCATACAGGTGACAGGGAACTATCCGGGCAAAGCCAGAAGCGCAGACGAGCTTCGCGCCGACCTCGACATGGCCTACGCGATGATCCCCGGCAAGCATCGCCTCAACCTTCACGCGATATACGGAGAGTTCGGCGGCAAGAAGGTAGACCGAAATGAGATCGCGCCGGAGCACTACCAGGGCTGGATCGACTGGGCCAGGACTCAGGGTATCGCCCTCGACTTCAACGCGACGCTCTTCTCGCACCAGCTCGCAAACGACGGGTTCACCCTGAGCAGCGCCGACGGCTCCGTGCGAGAGTTCTGGATCGAACACTGCAAGCGGGCACGCGCAGTCGGCGCGTATATGGGCAAGGAGCTCGGCCAGACCTGTATCCATAACCTGTGGATCCCCGACGGCTCCAAAGACTTCCCAGCCGACCGCTACGCCCCCCGCGAGCGGCTTCGCGCAAGCCTTGATGCGATCTATTCGGAGAAGGTCGGCGACACACTCGCAGACGCAGTCGAGTGCAAGCTCTTCGGTATCGGCAGTGAAAGCTTCGTCGTAGGCTCGCACGAGTTCTATATGGGATATGCGCTGAAGAACGATCTGATGGTCTGCCTGGATATGGGCCACTTCCACCCGACCGAGTCCGTGGCCGACAAGATCAGCTCGATCCTGCTTTTCGCCGAGGAGGTGCTCCTGCATGTGAGCCGGGGCGTGCGTTGGGACAGCGACCACGTGGTGATCGGAAGCGACGAGCTATACAGCCTCGCCCGTGAAGTCGTCCGCGCGGGCCTTGACAGGGTCCACATAGCCCTCGACTACTTCGATGCGACCCTGAACCGGGTCGGCGCGTGGGTGACGGGCTCCCGTGCCGCACAGCGCGCGATTCTCCTGGCACTCCTTGAGCCGACGGACACACTTCGAGGCTACGAAGACTCCGGCAGGTTGTTTGAGCGCCTTGCCATGTTCGAGGAACTGAAATCGATGCCGTCGGGGGATGTTTGGAACTATTTCCTCTACAAAGCCGGTGTGCCGGTTGGGACCGATTGGATGAAAGTAGTCTCGGATTACGGCGAGAAGGTTATTGCGGCTCGATCGTAGGGAATGACGTATGTTGGTCGGGGGAATCCGTCCCCCAACCCTGTTTCGCGGATTCCGTCCACCAACCCAATGATCGACTATACTCGGCAAGTAAGTGGGGAGAAAGATTCCCCTAAATGGCATCCGGGGACGGATTCCCCGGACGAACTTACGCGATCAACTTATTCCTCCCCAAACTCTTGACAACCATACCCCCTGTATTCTAAAATGCGTTAGCACTCGAACCCGTTGAGTGCTAAACTAGAGTAATTGTGGTGCTTGCACCACCGCTATTCATATCAAATACTGGAGGTGGATTAGACAATGGCTATCAGACCCCTAGGTGACAAGGTCGTCCTGAAGGCGACCGAGGAAGAGGCCAAGAGCCCGGGCGGGATTATTCTTCCGGATACCGCGAAGAAAAAGCCGCAGGAAGGCGTCGTCGTCGCTGTCGGACCAGGCAGAGTGCTTGAGGACGGCTCACGAGCTCCGATGAACGTCAAAGAAGGAGACACGGTCATCTTCGCCAAATACGGCGGGACCGAGATCTCTGTCGCTGGTGAGGATTATATTATCCTCGATCAGGACTCCATTTTCGCAATCAAAGAATAAACTTGCGAGGAGGGTTGAAACAATATGCCTGCTAAAGTTCTAAAATTCGACGAAGAGGCACGGCGCTCGCTTGAGCGAGGCGCTGAGATGGTCGCCGCTGCTGTTAAAGTAACTCTTGGCCCCAAAGGCCGCAACGTTGTGCTCGACAAGAAATGGGGCAGTCCCACAATCACCAAGGACGGCGTCACCGTCGCCAAGGAGATCGAGCTCGAAGACCCGTATGAGAACATGGGCGCGCAGCTCGTTCGCGAAGTAGCGTCCAAAACCAACGACGTAGCCGGTGACGGAACCACCACCGCGACTGTTCTCGCCGAAGCTATAATCCACGAGGGTCTGAGATACGTCGCAGCCGGTGGCAACCCCATCGCCGTCAAGCGCGGCATCGAGAAGGCCGTCGACAAAGCAGTCGAAGAGATCAAGAAGCTTGCTATTCCCGTTTCGGGCAAGAAGGAAGTTGCTGAAGTCGCTTCGATCGCCGGTAACGACAAAGAAATTGGCGACATCATCGCAGACGCGATGGACAAGGTCGGCAAAGACGGCGTCATCACCGTCGAGGAGTCCAAGGGGACCTCTACCACCCTCGAAGTGGTCGAAGGTATGCAGTTCGACAAGGGCTACATCTCCCCCTACATGGTCACCGACCCAGAGAGAATGGAAGCCGTTCTCGACGACCCGCTAATCTTCATCCACGAGAAAAAGATCAGCTCCGCGGCTGACATGATCCCGCTGCTTGAGAAGATCGCCGGCGCACGCAGGCCATTCCTCATCATCTGCGAAGACATCGACGGCGACGCACTCGCGACCCTGGTCGTGAACAAGCTCCGTGGCACCCTACAGGCTGTTGCCGTCAAGGCTCCGGGCTTTGGGGACCGCCGCAAGGCTATGATGGAGGACATCGCGCTTCTTACCGGCGGCGCCTTCATCAGTGACGAACTGGGAATCAAGGTCGACAGCATCGACATCACCCAGCTTGGCCGGGCGAAGAAGGTGGTTGTCACCAAAGAACAGACGACGATCATCGAGGGCACTGGCCCCGTTGAGGCTGTTCAGGGCCGCATCGCTCAGATCAAGCGACAGATCGAGGATACCGAATCCAACTACGACCGTGAGAAGCTCCAGGAGCGACTTGCGAAGCTCGCAGGCGGCGTCGCTGTGATCAAGGTCGGAGCAGCAACCGAGACCGAACTCAAAGAGAAGAAGCATCGCTTTGAGGACGCGCTTTCGGCGACCCGCGCAGCTGTCGAAGAGGGCATCGTCCCTGGCGGCGGCATCACCTACATCAACATCCTGTCCAAGCTCGAAGGCATCGGCGACACCGATGACGAGAGGATCGGCGCAGCCATCGTCAAGCGCGCGCTTGAAGAGCCGCTCAGGCAGATCGCCGCGAACGCGGGGCTTGAGGGCAGTGTTGTCGTGCAGCGCGTAAAGAGCGAGAAGCCGGGCATTGGCCTGGACGCTATGACCGAGCAGTACGTTGACATGATCAAGGCCGGCATCGTCGACCCCGCAAAGGTCAACAGGAGCGCTCTTGAGAACGCTGCAAGCATCGCAGCGCTGATTCTCACCACCGAGACCCTGATTGTCGAGAAGCCTGAAAAGAAGGCCCAGGCAGGCGGAGCTCCCGGCGGTTACGACGACTACGGTATGTAGTCTCGAGCGAATAGCTCGTTTATATAAGAGAAGGGACGGTTCCAATCGAGGGACCGTCCTTTTTTTTCGTACATTTGTGAATAAATAGCACTTGAGCTAGTAACTTCGTGCCGGATTTGGTGATTAGAGTGGCTGGTAGGCGGGAACATAGCCATCGGTAAATCACTGGAATGGGGGCACGAAATGCGTGTCATAGCTACTATCGAGGAGTCACACGCGCACGGCGCGACTAAAGACATTTACACAAACATCGAGCGTACACTTGCGGTCCCGTTTGTTGGGATGGTGTTTAGGTCATTGGCAACACGGGAGGGTGTTCTTGAAGCCGTCTGGCCGCAGATCAGAAGGAACATCGAGACCCAGGCGTTCTCCGACCTTGCCGGACAACTGCGGAGGAACAGCGAGGGGGCTGTTGAGACTACGCTAGAGTTCGATGATGTCTTCGCGTGGCTCGGGGAGCACAATTTCAGCCGTGAGGACGTGCGCCATATCCGTTACGCGCTTGAGATGCTTCATTTCGTCAACTCCAAACTGCTTCTCGCGAACGCGGCGATGTACGTCAGCCTGCACAACATCAGCAACCCCAAAATTGTTAGATCGAGGCCCAAGGAAATAACAAAAACCGAGCCGCAGTTCCCTACCCGCGTCAGCCGGGTGATGTTGGAGCAGGCGCCTGCCGATACGAAAGAGATTTTCCTCGATGTGATGGACGCCGTGCGCGTTCCGGCAATCCCGGACGACTTTCTGATGCTCGCCGAGTGGCCGACGTTCCTGCGCAGGATATGGAACGACCTGCGGCCCGCTATGCACTCTCCGACGTTCATCGACGAAGCGGCGACGCTTTCTGCGCTCGCGATCGAAAGCGCTCAGGAACTCCCCTACCCCATAAGTCTCGAAAACGCTGGAATCGACACTCGAAGGATCGTCGATATGTTCCAGAGCTTCTACCCAATGGTCTCCCTTGCGACTGCCGCGGTGAGGTGGATGGTGATCGAAGGGGAACGGGTAAACCGCTCGATTGGACGAGCCGCCGGTGAGGCTGGGTTCGGACAGGGTTGACGTTCGGGCAATAGAAGACTAGTATGTACATGTAACGGTGGCAATGTTTTGTCGAAATCTGAGCGGGACACCTGAAACGGCAGGCCCGACAGGTCGGAAATGACTCCAAAACAGGAGCCAGACGCATCCGATGCGACAGACTTCTGGAACAACGCTGAGCGCGCTCGGTGAGTGGGCCCGCGGGCGGCCATCTGGAAGGAGTATCGTCACTATGGGAGACAAATCCCCCAAAAAAGAAGTCAAGACAGTAAAGAAAGACATCAAAGAGAAGCGGCGGGACAAGCAGGACAAGAAAGCCGGCAAAGGCTCGATCTCTATAACCGACGCGAAGTAGACCGTAAGTTTTCTTCACAAAGGGCAGACGGGGTACACTTCACTTCGTCTGCTCTTACTTCACAGCGATCACCCCACATACACCTCACATGCAAAACAGTCCCCCCGAACTCATCGCCCGAGGGGACCATCAATCTGAAATCTGCGATCTCAAATCTGAGATCGCGTTAGCCGTTCGCGGCTTCGAAGCCCTTCATGAAGCTGACCAGCGCGTCTACGGCGTCGGGGCCGACTGCGTTGTAGATGCTTGCGCGGATGCCGCCTACTGAGCGGTGGCCCTTCAGGCCTACGAAGTTGGCTTTTTTGGCCTCGGAGACGAACTTTTCTTCCAGTTCCTCGCTCGGGAGCCTCCAGACGACGTTCATGATCGAGCGGCTCGCCTTGTCGGCTGGGGCGGTCCAGAAGTCGCTTGAATCAAGTAGACCGTAGAGTTTCCCGGCCTTGTCTTCGTTGATCTTCTGCATCGCGGGGATGCCGCCGAGTTCGAGCAGTCGGTCGGTCACGAGCTTGACGATGTAGATGCCCCAGGTGTTCGGGGTGTTGTACAGGCTCTTCTCAGCCGTGTGCGTCGGGTATCGGAGGAACGTGGGGACGCTCTCGGGGCTGCGCAGTGCGAGATCCTTTCGGATGATTACAAGCGCGAGGCCCGACGGGCCGATGTTCTTCTGAGCACCCGCGTAGATCATCCCGAACTGGCTCACGTCTACCGCCCGGCTCATGATCTCGCTCGACATATCGGCGATAAGCGGCGCGGCGGTCTTGGGGAACTCGGGGAATCTAATCCCGCCGATCGTCTCGTTGGAGCAGATGTGGACGTATTCGGCATCGGGGGATAAGGTAAGCTCCTCGGGCTTGGGGGCGCGCATGAAGCTCTCGTCCTTGCCGTTCCAGACGACGTTTGCCGCGCCGGTGACTTTGGCTTCTTTGATAGCTTTACCGGCCCAGGCTCCTGTGTTGACGTAATCGGCGGACTTGCCCTCGCGCCTGAGGTTCATCGGGATCATCGCGAACTGCAGACTTGCCCCACCCTGGAGGAAGAGCACGTCGTAGTCGTCCGAGATGCCCATAAGCTTTCGGATATTGGCCTCTGCGGTGTCGATGATCGCAGCGAAGTCTTTGGAGCGGTGGGACATCTCCATAACGGACATCCCGCAGCCGTCCATGCAAAGCAGTTCGCCCTGCGCCTTCTCCAGAACGGAAACCGGCAGCGCCGCCGGTCCGGCATTAAAATTGTAAACACGTGTCATGGCTTGCTCCCTTTCTACTAGGTCAGCAGTAATAGACGGTCGTGAAGTTTTTCACACCTTGATAAAGCATTACTTATACGCAATCGGGGAAAATTCCTTCTCTTGGCAGCAGAAGAGGTATTCGGGAGATTGTGCAGACTTCCGAAGCCACCTTAGAACAAGCTAAGCAGATGCAGATTACGGCCTTTTTGAGCGTAAATTTGTTCATTTGGCGGGGCCGTGTGGGAATCGAACCCACCCGAGAGCCTATTCAGCCCTCACACAGGTTTTGAAGACCAGGCAAGCCACCAGACCCGATCCGGCCCCACGAAAGCGCGCGTTCACCCCGGCATTGTACCACGACAGAACCCATTCTGCAACGTGGCAGGATTTATGGGCACAAAGGGATAAGTACCAGGTATCCTTCACGTATTAGTAGTAGAGTATGATATTAACATCGTTTAGTAGACTAAGGCTTGCGCTGTTGTCGCTTCTTGCGCTTGCGGCTCTTGGCACACTCGGTTACATGGTCATCGAGGACTGGAACGTCCTTGATTCGCTGTATATGACCGTCATTACCCTCGCCACCGTCGGCTACAAGGAAGTGCACGATCTAAGCCCTATGGGGCAGGCGTTTACGATCATTCTGATAGCTTTCGGGGTGTCGATCGTATTCTGGGCGGTAACAAGCGTCTTTGAGATCATTGTCAGCGAGCGCCTCTGGCATACACTGATGAGGAGAAAAATGCAGAACGAAATCTCACATATCCGCGATCACTACATCATCTGCGGATACGGTAGAATGGGCCAGGAGATAGTCCGGGTCTTCAAAAGAACCAAAGTTCCGATTGTAGTGATCGAAACCAACCCCGAACAGGTTCCGAAACTCATCGACCAGCAGCTCCCGCACATCGAGGGCGACGCTACCGACGACAAGATTCTGCTTGAGGCGGGTATTATGCGCGCACGAGGCCTCGTCACTGTCGGCCCGACAGATGAAGGCAACGTCTTTATCACGCTGACTGCCCGTGGACTCAACCCGCATCTCTATATTATCGCCAGATCGATTCGCGAGGACAACGAAGACAAGCTCCGCCGCGCCGGGGCAAACAGGGTTATGTCACCCTACACAACAGGTGGACGAAGGATGGCTTTCGCCGCACTTCGACCACATGTCGTAGAGTTCCTGGACGCGACCGTCCATGCCGATAACCTTATGTTCGAGCTTGAGGATGTAATTGTCTCGCAAAAAGCCCCGTTTGTCGGCAAACAGATCAAGGACTCCCGCATCAGGGAGTTGTCTGGTGCGACGATTCTTGCAATACGAGGAGTCGACGGCTTGCTCAACTACAACCCCAAGTCGGACACACTTCTGCGGGAAGGCGACGTTCTAATCCTCGTAGGCACCACACAGGAACTCGCGATTATCAACAAGTTAGCGTGCGAAGCCTAATACAAGTAATGAACTCTGTTTAGTCGCCATTGCTCGGGTTGCGTCCGGGCGTGATTAATGGTATCCTTTGGATACACCATTGTATCTAATAGGTCAATTGCCATGCATTACGCCATTTGGGATTCGGAAATCCCGTCTTAGCTTTGGGGTGGCGATTCGGAAATCGCCGCCCAACAACGGTCCTCATGAATAATGCTTTGCTAGTTGTCTTTGACTATGTACCGGGAGGTTTTCTATGTCGCAGGACTATAAGTTTGACACACTTGCGCTGCACGCGGGACAGACTCCGGATGAGGCCACAGGGTCGCGCGCGGTGCCGATATATCAGACTACCTCCTACGTCTTCAGGGACACAGAGCACGCCGCCAACCTGTTTGCACTCAAAGAAGCCGGCAACATCTATACCCGGCTGATGAACCCGACTTGGTCGGTGCTTGAAGAGAGAATCGCCGCCCTCGAAGGTGGAAACGGTGCGCTTGCCACAGCGTCGGGGCAGGCAGCGATCACCATCGCGCTTCTGAACCTGGTCCAGGCTGGCGATCATATCGTGTCGGCGTCCAGCCTTTACGGCGGAACTTATACACTCTTTAACTACACGTTCCGCAAAATGGGGATAGACACTACGTTCGTCGATACATCCGACACCGAGAACTTCGCCCGTGCAATCAAACCCAACACCAAGGCGATCTATGCCGAGACGCTAGGAAACCCCAAGAACGACCTGATCGATTTCGAGGCCGTCGCGGCACTCGCACACGAACATGGCATCCCTCTGATCATCGACAACACTTTTGCCACTCCCTACTTGTGCAGACCGTTTGATTACGGAGCTGATATCGTCATTCACTCAATGACCAAATTCCTCGGTGGTCACGGCACATCGATAGGCGGAATTATCGTCGACTCGGGTAACTTCGACTGGCCGAAGAGCGGACATTTCCCCGCGTTTGATTCGCCTGACCCAAGTTACCACGGGATGAACTTCTGGCAGGAATTCGGCAAGCTCGCGTATTTGGTCAAGGCGCGCGTCCAGTTGCTTCGAGATATGGGCCCGGCGCTTTCTCCGTTCAACGCATTTTTGATACTACTCGGCGTCGAAACACTCTCGCTTCGCATGCAGAGGCACAACGACAACGCTCTCGCGGTCGCCAGGTTCCTTGAAAGTCACCCCTCGGTCAGTTGGGTCAGCTACCCCGGGCTTCCCGGACATGCCTCGCACGAGCTTGCTAAGAAGTATCTAAACAACGGCTTCGGATCAATCTTTGGGTTTGGAATCAAAGGCGGGCTTGGGGCTGGCATCAAGTTTATAAACTCAGTGAAGCTGCTTTCTCACCTCGCCAACGTGGGTGACGCCAAATCGCTTGTCATCCATCCCGCGAGCACAACGCATCAGCAGCTGTCTGAGGCTGAACAGATCGCTAGTGGGGTCACGCCTGATTTTATTCGGCTCTCTATCGGCATCGAAGACGTCGCAGATATCATTGCCGATATAGACCAGGCGCTGGAGGCTTCCCAGAGATAGTATGATTGCAGGTTCTGTAGGAATTGTAGAAGAGAAGACGTTCACATTCGCCGAAGAGTCAGACCCGATGCTGCTTGAGTGCGGCAGGACGCTTGGGCCGATCACGCTCGCCTACGAAACCTACGGCACTCTAAGCGCAGACAAGTCGAACGCGATTCTCATTCTGCACGCGCTGACCGGTGACGCGCATGTGGCGGGTTTTCACTCCGAAAACGAACGCAAACCCGGCTGGTGGGACACGATGGTCGGCCCCGGCAAAGCGTTTGACACCGACAAGTATTTCGTCATCTGCTCAAACGTGATAGGCGGCTGCAAAGGCTCTTCAGGGCCATCATCTACGAACCCCGAGACAGGCAAACCCTACGGACTTTCGTTCCCCATTGTTACGATCAAAGACATGGTACGCGCGCAGAAGGCTTTGGTAGAGAGTCTCGGCATCGAGCAGCTCTGCTGCGTCGTTGGGGGCTCGATGGGCGGTATGCAGGTGCTTCAGTGGGCTGTCTCCTACCCTGACGCGGTTCGGCTCGCAATTCCGATTGCCACGACCGCGCGACTTAGCCCGCAGTCGATAGCCTTTGACGCCGTCGGACGCCAGGCTATTATGATGGACCCCAACTGGAATAACGGCGACTTTTACGAATCCCAGCCGCCTGCGGGAGGGCTTTCCATCGCCCGGATGATCGGCCACATCACTTACCTGTCTGATCAGTCCATGCACCAGAAGTTCGGACGCGACCTAGTCGGCGAACAGAGCTATGACTTCACCACCGACTTCCAGGTCGAGAGCTATCTAAACTACAAGGGTACGACGTTCGTTGAGCGCTTCGACGCGAACTCCTATCTCTATATAACCAAAGCCATGGACTATTTCGACCTCGCCCAGGAAGGCGTTGGCAGCCTGCAACGGGCGCTTGCCGGGGTAACGGCGAGTTTCCTCGTCATCTCCTTCACAAGCGACTGGCTTTTCCCTCCTTACCAGAGCAAAGAGATCGTCTCGGCGCTTCGAAGGAACAACAAAGACGTGAGTTACGCCGAGATCAAGTCAGACTACGGGCACGACGCTTTTCTTCTTGAGATCGACGCGCTTTCACAACTCATAGTCAACTTCCTGCAGTATACAGATTATCAAGCGGAGTATCACAGTGCAACAGCGTGAGAACCAGAGCCTGCAGATAGAAGACCATCTCCCACAGGAGTACCACTGCATCGTCGAACTCGTGCAGCCAAGAAGCAAAGTGCTCGACCTCGGCTGTGGTACCGGGGTGCTCCTGAAGACTCTGCAGATGGAAAAACACGTGCGTGCTCAAGGGATTGAGCTAAACGAAGAAGCGATCCAGGCATGCGTCGGAAAAGGGCTGTTCGTCTACCACGGCGACCTCGATGAGGGCCTCGCCGACTTCAACGACAAGTCGGTCGACTACGTCATCGCCACAAACACCCTTCAAGTGCTCCACAGGCCTGCGGTTCTAATCAAAGAGATGGCCCGCGTCGGCAAACAGTGCATCATCAGTGTTCCGAACTTCGCCTACTGGCGCATCAGGATGGCCCTTGCTTTCAAGGGCACGATGCCGAAGTCCGGGCAGATTCCCTACGAGTGGTACGACAGCCCGAACATCCACCACACTACAATCGAAGACTTCCGACGGTTCTGCCGACAACACAACATCACGATACGACGGGAAATCGGCCTGCGGCACATGCCTGACAACACCTGCAAAGAAGTAAAGCACTTCAAGAACATGCTTTCTGACTATGCTGTCTTCCTGGTTCAAGAGGGCTGATCCGTCTCTCAGGGTCACCAGGCGTCCGGCATACGACTGAGCAGCATATCTATCGTCACCTCGGTCGATGGCTGGGTAGCGGTCTTTTCCATTAGAATCCAAGTACCGGCCTTGTCTGTAGCAAGGTATATCGTGTCGACCGACTCAAGGATCAGCAAATATCCAAGTCCAAGTGAGGGTTTGGTAGAAAAGCCTTTCAGTAGTGTTACCTTCGGGAGAATCAGGGCATCCATGCCGTGACCGAAGTCCCGAATGGAGACCTGGACCGTGTCACCGTGGTCCCCCACCCTCGCAATGCCGCTTCCTGCGTGCTTGACCGCGTTTGCCGCCGCCTCACCGACCGCGATCACAAGCGACTGCATCCTGTCCTCACTCATGCCCAGCTGAATGCAACGCGCCTCAACAGTGTCCCGCAGGCGCGAAAGATCAGAGGCACTCGACAGCGGAATCTCCACACTCTGTGGGTCCACGAGACGCTCTATCTCATCATAGCCGACTAGATTCAGCTTGCCGTCCGTGATGGAATAGATTGTCCCCTTGTAGAAGGCCTTCTTGGCCTCCTCTGCGTCCCGCTTAACACGCCGATCGTGCTCGGCCCTCTGTTCATGCTCTTCCTCGGCAAGCTTGCGTTCGGAGATGTCCATGACAGACGTGACAGCGCCAACGACTGTGCCGGAAGAGTCTCTAATCGGGGCTGCATTGACGGAGATTATCACGTGGCTCCCGTTTGGTCGGGCAAGCGACAGCTCCGCCCCCGTCACAGGAAACCCGGTGCGAAGCGCCCTCTCCGACGGCAGCTCATCGATCGGCAGCGGATCACCGGCGGACGTCGAAATACGCCACGCAGGGTCGCTGAGACTGCGGCCAACCATATCCTCACGTCTCAACCCCAGAATGACTTCAGAGCCCGCATTCGCAAAGGTGATTTTGCCACTCGCGTCGACCATTGTCACACCGCTTGGCACTGTTTCAAGAATACTAGCGAGCCGCTCCTCGCTTTGTGCGACGGCTTCACGCGAGCGCTTCTGCTCTGTGATCACCTCTGTGAACATTATCAGGCCACCAATCTCACCGTCCGGGTCCCACCAAGGCCTCACTTCCCAGCGCAGCCAATCGATGGTGCCGTCCTGCCTTGGAAATGGATCCTCTTCGGAGCGCTCGACGGCCCCCTGAAGGCATCGACGGTGGATCTCCTTCCATCGTTCCGGGACCTCAGGAAAGACTTCGTAGTGGGACAATCCGATAACATTGCGATCACCGAGCCTGTAGTCGGTAATCCAGCGCCGACTTACGATCAGATAGCGCATTTCTCGATCGAACATCGCAACAGCAGCGGGGGTGTGTTCAACGAAGAGTCTGAGAAGCGCCTCGCTTTCGATGAGAGAGCGCTCGGACCGCTGAATCGCGACGATTCCACGGCGCATCAATACATATAGCATACCAGCGGTGGCTGCCACATAGAACCACCCCTTGATCAAGGCAATACGCGCAAATGTGGCGGTGTCCCGGACGACCAAAGCCAGCGCATAGTCCGACAGAAGGATCCACAATGCCCCGATAGTCGCATATATCGCCGCAATCTGAATCGCAACTCTCCACGCGTACTTGGCTTGCCGCCGCTGTGATACTGGATCAAACATAGTTAACCTTGGTGATGACTCTCGCCGCCCGTCAAACAGGCTCACTGATTTCTGTATTATACCGTAGAGCCACAGTTCCCACACATGCCCGCCCACAACATAAGAAAAAGCGGGGTCTGGAACATACTCCAGACCCCGCTTGGTTAGCTATTTAACTACCTGGCTAGATTGCCGTTTCCGGATCATCCTCGACTACCGGCTCAGAGAAATCAACCGCAGGCTCTTCGCCTTCGGTGACTTGCAGCGCGAGCACGTCGACAACTTCATCATCGTCGACATCGACAGTAAGGTCCTCTTCATCATCGATAATGTCTTCGACAACGTCAGGAATCGCCAGAATCGTCTCCGCCGCGAACTCATCCTCGGGCGTCAGGGCAAACAGATTTTCGCCTCTGGGCTCAAGAAGCTCACGAGTCGTGACAATCTGTTCCTGATTCTCGTCGAGCACGTCAAGTAATCTGAACCTCGGAAGACCAGTTCCCGCAGGAATCAGCCGACCGATGATGACGTTCTCCTTCAGTCCGATCAAGTTATCGCGCTTGCCTCTGACGGCAGCCTCGGTAAGTACCCTGGTCGTCTTCTGGAACGACGCCGCAGACAGGAAGCTGTCGGTTGCAAGGGACGCCTCGGTAATACCGAGAAGCACCCAGTCCGCCGTCGCCTCAGTCCCGCCCAGAGCTCGAACGCGTGCGTTCTCATCCTCAAAGACGAACTTGTCGACGATCTGTCCGGGCAGGAACCTGCAGTCACCAGACTCGCTCACGCGGCGGCGCTTCAGCATCTGCCTTACGATAATCTCAACGTGCTTGTCGTTGATGTCGACGCCCTGGCTCTTGTAAACGTTCTGAATCTCTACTACAAGATACTCCATAACGCCGTTCACGCCCTTGAGCTCAAGCACCTTCTGCGGATCGAGCGGCCCTTCAGTGATCCTGTCTCCAGGCTCCACGTCCTGACCAATCTCGATCTCAAGGTTTCCGCGGTAAGGCACAAGGTGTGTCTTTCGCAGAATGACCGTCTCAATTCCAGAGTCCACGATCTTCCTTGCAAGGCGATCAGTGATATCCGTTCCGGCCGTGACAAGCGTGTCACCGGACTCCGGACTCACAATATCCTCAGCGGCGACTTCACCAGAAAGCTGCGAGCGATCCACAACCTTGACAGGTGAATGGATAACCAGCCTTCGAAGGCCTTTGGTCTCGATGTCGACGACCTTTCCGGCGACCTCAGTGACAATTGCTTGTCCCTTAGGTTTCCTCGCCTCGAAGAGCTCGACAACTCGCAGAAGACCGCGAACCTGGTCCTCAAGAACCTTAAGAACCGCCTGGACTGCGCGAACTCTTTCGCGCTCTACGCCCTGGCTGCCATCTTCTTCGAACGAAACCAATCCGCGCCGGATGTCATCATGAAGCTCTCGCAGAGATTCCTGCTTTTTCTTCTTGACTTCAGCGACACCGGTCAGGTACTTGCCGGCGACGCCTCCGGTGTGGAACGTTCTCATTGTAAGCTGCGTACCAGGCTCACCAATCGACTGCGCAGCGATGATCCCGACCGCGGTTCCTGTCTCAATGAGTTTGCCGACAGCAAGGTCGCGACCGTAGCACTTCGCACAGATACCCAGCCTGAGCTCGCAGAACAGCGCAGAGCGAAGTCCAACGCGCTTAACGCCGCTTTCATCGATCTTCTTTGCAGCGATCTTGGTGATCTCCTCACCAGCGAGAACAATAGGTTCGTCCTCACCAAGCAGGAAAACATCCTCAAGCGCGTGCCGACCATCAATGCGTTCGGCCAGCTCTTCGATGACGTCTCCGCCTTCTTCAATCCTCTGGACGTAGATCCCGCGAGTTGTTCCGCAGTCGTCTGCACGGACGATAACGTCCTGAGCTACGTCTACGAGCCTTCTCGTAAGATATCCGGCGTCCGCAGTTCGAAGCGCGGTATCCGCAAGACCCTTTCGGGCACCATGTGTTGAGATAAAGTACTCAAGCACGTTAATGCCTTCGTGGAAGTTCGACTTGATAGGTAGGTCTTCAATCAGGTTACCAAACGGGTCGCTCATGAGACCTCGCATACCAGCGAGCTGTGTGATCTGTCTCTTGGAACCTCGGGCTCCCGAGTTGGTCATCATATACAGCGGGTTGAAGTTGTCGATGTTTTCAAGAATCGCGTTTGCAACATCGTCCGCAGCCCGTGTCCAGAGTTCAAGAACCTGCTGTTTTCGTTCCGCCTGAGTGATCTGTCCACGTCGGTAGAACTTGTTCAGGTTTGTGACCTTGTCTTCAGTCTTCTTAATGATCTCATCGCGTTTACCAGGGATGTCCATATCGGTCATCGAAATGGTGATACCGGCAAACGTCGCGTATCTAAATCCGATCGCCTTAAGGTCGTCGAGCAGCTTGATCGTAGCATCCGTGCCGTGTTCTTCGTGGCACTTTGCGACGAGCCTGCCCATCGCCTTCTTGTCGCAGTCCTCGTCAAAGAACCGCAGGCGCTCGGGGAGAATCTCGTTGAAGATGACCCGGCCGACGGTCGATTCCTTGATGCCGGGGCCGCCTTCTTCAGCCTTAAGCCTGATCCTGATCGGCTGATGCAGCTCGATCACAGAGTTGGAATAAGCGAAGATCGCCTCCCGAGTGTTTCCAAACACCGGAAGCACTGCGCCCTCTTTGGCTTCGGCTTTCTGAGTAAGGTAGTAAGCGCCAAGAACGATGTCCTGAGTAGGAGCAACGATCGGTCGTCCGTCCGCCGGCGAGAACAAGTTGTGGGTCGAGAGCATAAGCACCCTCGCCTCAGCCTGCGCCGTCGTTGAAAGCGGAACGTGTACCGCCATCTGGTCGCCGTCGAAGTCCGCGTTGAACGCGTGACACACGAGCGGGTGGACCTGAATCGCCTTGCCGTCTACAAGAATCGGCTCAAACGCCTGAATACCCAGTCTGTGAAGCGTAGGCGCTCTGTTCAGAAGCACCGGGTGCTCCCGGATAACCTCTTCAAGCGCGTCCCAGACCTCCGGTTTCATCCGGTCGATCATTCGCTTCGCAGTCTTGATGTTCGACGTATACTGCCGCTCAACAAGCGTCTTCATAACAAACGGCTTGAACAGCTCGAGGGCCATCTCTTTGGGAAGCCCGCACTGGTGCAGCTTCAAGTGAGGCCCAACGACGATTACCGATCTTCCCGAGTAGTCGACGCGCTTTCCGAGCAAGTTCTTCCTGAAGCGGCCTTCCTTGCCCTTGAGCATATCGGAGAGCGACTTCAGCGGTCTGTTGTTGCTTCCGACTACCGGTCTCGTTCGCCGTCCGTTGTCGATCAACGCGTCGACGGCTTCCTGAAGAAGCCGTTTCTCGTGGTTGATAATCGACTCTGGCGCTCTGATGTCGGTGATCTTTTTCAGCCGGTTGTTCCGGTTGATGATCCTTCTGTAGAGGTCATTCAGGTCGCTTGTTGCGAAGCGGCCGCCGTCGAGCTGCACCATAGGACGAAGCTCGGGGCTGATGACCGGGACAACGTCCAGAATCATCCACTCAGGCCGGGACTTGGAGTTGATAAACGACTCCGCCACCTCAAGCCTCTTGATGGCGCGAGCGCGCTTCGGTCCCTGCGTCTGGGAGACTTCCTTACGAAGCTCTCTTGCAAGCTTCTCAAGATCCACCTCCGCGAGCAGTTCCTTGATCGCTGTGCCACCCATACCGGCCTTGATCGCTTCTGCAAAGTCGAAGTTCAGCCTCTCCGTGAGAATATCAAGCAGTCTTAGAAGCGCCCGATACTGATCTTCGTTGATAAGCTCTCTTCGCTGAACCGTTTCCAGCAGCTTGAGAGTATTCTGCAACTCTTCAGTCCGGTCGACAGCTTCGCGCTCTTCAACCTTGATTCTGTCCGCGAGCGCCTTTGCGGCAGCAGCGGGCGAAATCTCGACCTTGGGCACGATCTCGACCTCTTCCTCGCCTTCAACAGGCTCGGGAGCGACCTCCTCGACCTTTTCTTCTCTCACAGCCTCGCGACGTGCCCTTGCGATTGCCTCGTTCTTCTCTTCCTCAACCGCCTCTATCTCAGCGGCTACCGCCTGGCGAATCTCTTCCATCCGCTCGTTGATACCCTGCCTGTCGATATGAGTCACGATATAGGAAGCGAAGTACAGAACTCGCTCAAGTGGTCGCGGGCTGATATCAAGTAGCATCGCCATCGGGCTCGGCACACCTTTAAGATACCAGATGTGAGAGACCGGTGCCGCGAGTTCGATGTGTCCCATCCTCTCGCGGCGGACCTTGCTTCTTGTGACTTCAACACCACACCGGTCGCAGACGATGCCCTTGAACTTGACCTTCTTGTAGCGCCCGCAGTGGCACTCCCAGTCCTTGACTGGGCCGAAGATCCGTTCGCAGAACAGACCGTCTCTTTCCGGCTTGAACGTTCGGTAGTTGATGGTCTCCGGCTTCTTAACCTCGCCGCAGGACCATCCCCTTATTTCATCCGGCGATGCAATCCCTATACGAATCTTATCAAAGGTTCTTGCGTCAGCCATTTAGAAGTCCTCCCTGAGTTCCAGAGCCTGCCTCTTGCGGCGGGCGTTGATGCGACCATCCTCACTCTCGCCGAACTCGTCGTCCTTGTCCTTGAGGTCGATAGCTCTTTCGCGATCGTCCTCGACAGTGACCTTGAGTCCAAGGCTCTGAAGCTCGTTAACAAGTATCTTGAACGACTCAGGCACACCCGGCTCGAGCATGCTGTCGCCCTTGACTATAGATTCGTAGGTCTTGACCCTTCCGAGCACGTCGTCTGACTTGATCGTAAGAATCTCCTGGAGAGTATAAGCCGCTCCATAAGCTTCGAGCGCCCAAACTTCCATTTCTCCGAATCTCTGTCCACCGAACTGCGCTTTTCCACCAAGCGGCTGCTGGGTGACAAGCGAGTAAGGTCCGGTAGAGCGCGCATGGATCTTGTCTTCTACCAAGTGCGCGAGTTTAAGCATATAGATCATTCCGACCGTAGCCGCCTGGTTGAACAGCACACCAGTCAGTCCGTCCCTGAGCTGCATCTTGCCGCTGAGGTGACGCTTGATGGCGCCGTCCGGTCTGATCTCTTCGACCTCTTCCATCCCCACGCGCTTGTGCACGTTGGAAAGTAGTCTGGCCATAATATCCGTGATGTCATACTCGCCAGGAGTCTCGCCCTCGTAAGGCTTGGGACCTTCGTCCTCGACCTCAACCTCGACGGTCTCTTCTTCGGACTCCTCATCAGTCTCTTCATCAGAGTTCTTCTTAGGAATCCTCGACTCATAGACCGCCATCGGGTCTTCAACCGCAGGCGGCGCTCCAACCAGAGAGGACAGAATCTCAAGTCCTCTTGCATCAAGCGCCCTGATGGCCTCCTGGATGCGATTCATCGACTGGTCCCACTCGTCGGCAAGCGGACTCACCGCTACTTCAAGGTCCTCTTCAGTCCAGACTTCCTGAACGTTCTTCAGACACTTATCGATCAGCGCCTTCATCCTTGTTCCGCCAACGAACGGAATGTCGAGATTGAGCTCGCTCTTGACGTAATTCTCAAGCGACTCAAGTCTCAGCTTCCAGGCAAGGATATTGAGGTCAGCGACGATCTCCTGCTCCTTTGCGCCTTCGAAGATCGGGTTTCTGAAACCAACACCGAGGTGGCTTCCAACAAGCCCGAGGTGTGTCTCAAGAATCTGCCCGATGTTCATTCGGCTCGGAACTCCGAGCGGGTTCAAAACGATATCCACCGGAGTGCCGTCCTGCAGGTGCGGCATATCCTCAACAGGGAGAATCTTGGAGATAACACCCTTGTTGCCGTGGCGTCCGGCCATCTTGTCGCCTTCCATCACCTTTCGCTTCTGGGCGATGTAAACGCGAACCAGCTGGTTTACGCCGGCCGGGAGCTCATCTCCGGGCTCTCTCTGAAGTTCGCCGTCGCACCGATCGCAGAGCGTGCGCTCAGGCTTCTTCGAGTAGTTATATATCGCAGCACAGCGTGCGCACTTATACTTGAACCTTGAGAACACCTTGACATCGACGATCTTGCCACTCTCCCCGTGAGGGACTCGCAGCGACACGTCGCGGGTTTCCTCGGCCTTCTTACCGAAGATCGCAATGATCAGTCTCTCTTCGGCGGTAAGCTCACCCTGTCCCTTCGGTGCGACTTTTCCGACCAGAATATCTTCAGGTCGAATCTCCGCACCGATTCGGATGATCCCGTTTTCGTCGAGGTCTTTCAGCATATCCTCGCCGATGTTCGGGATGTCCCGGGTGATCTCTTCAGGTCCGAGCTTGGTGTCTCTCGCTTCCGTCTCGAACTTCTCTATATGGATAGAAGTATATATGTCATCCTTTACCAGCCTCTGGCTAAGGAGGATCGCGTCTTCGTAGTTGTAACCGTGCCACGGCATAAACGCGACAAGCACGTTCTGGCCGAGTGCGAGTTCGCCGTTTTCGGTGCAGGGACCGTCAGCGATCACCTGTCCTGCGCGAACCCTCTGCCCGCTCTTAACAATCGGCTTCTGCGTGATGCAGGTCGCCTGGTTCGAACGAAGCAGGTTCAGCATTCTATACTCGTCGATGATCGGTGAGCCGTCAGCGTATTTCTCGAGCGCCTCAACAAGAATCCGCTCAGCAGTGACGCTCTTGACGACACCGTCGCGTTTGTTGATGAGAACCGCTCCTGAATCCCGTGCAGCTCGCTTCTCAACGCCCGTCCGCACATACGGAGCCTGCGCACGAAGCAGCGGAACCGACTGGCGCTGCATGTTCGAACCCATAAGAGCTCGGTTTGCGTCGTCGTTCTCAAGGAACGGGATCATACACGTCGCGGCAGACATAATCTGCATCGACGATACGTCGACGTATGTGACCTTGTCCGCCGGAACCTGGGGATACTGCCCCTTGTGGCGAACAAGCACCAAGTCACTCAGGAACTTGCCGGTCTTCTGATCGATCGGCGTGTTCGCCGGCGCCAGATACTCCTCGTCATCCTCATCGGCTGAAAGCCACTTGATGTCGTGAGTAACCTTGCCGCTCTTAACAACCCGATACGGTGAACGAAGGAACCCATACTCGTCGACCTTCGCGTGCACAGCCATAGAACCGATAAGACCGATGTTCGGACCTTCAGGGGTCTCGATCGGACATATCCTGCCGTAGTGGCTGTGGTGGACGTCTCGGACTTCGAGTTTTGCGCTCTGCCTGGTAAGACCACCCGGTCCAAGAGCCGATAGCCTTCTCTTGTGAGTAAGCTCGGCTAGTGGGTTGGTCTGGTCCATAAACTGAGACAACTGGCTCGAGCCAAAGAAGCTCTTGATGCTGGCCGAAACCGGCTTCACCGAAAGCACGACCTGTGGGATAACGCTCTCAGGGTCAAGGCTCGTCATACGCTCTTTTGCGACTTTCTCCATTCGGAGGAAGCCCATTCGCAGCTGGCTCTGCAGAAGCTCTCCGACCGACCGAACCCTCTTGTTTTCAAGGTGGTCGATGTCGTCGGTCTGGCACGGCGAAAGCCTGATCGCCGTTTCAGCGAACAGGTCAGCCGGTGTCTCCGCAATCAGCCTGCGCCCGTTAGGAATCAGGTCGAGCAGTTCGCGCATCCCCTTAAGATCGCCCTCGGTCCACATGGAACCGAGCTTTGCAGTCTTAAGCTTCTCAAGCCGCGCATTCATGGTTTCGATTTTGCCCCAAGGAGCCTTGTCCTCGTCGCTCGCAGTCTTCTCGGCCTCAGCAAAAGCGGCCTCGATTTCAGGGAGCCTTGAGTAGAACTTCGGCATGTCGAAGTGGGTAATCAACGAACCGGACTCGGAGAGCCCGATGATATACTCGATAACCTTTAGCAGATCTCTTGTGCTAAGCGTGCGCACGTACTCCGGCAGGTTGAGGCCCAGCTTCTTATTCAGCTTATAGCGTCCAACCCGTGCCAGGTCATAGCGGCGAGTATCAAAGAAGATCGACTTGATAAGACTGCGGGCGCTGTCGGCAGTTGCCGGGTCGCCAGGCCTTACCTTATGGTAGATGTCGATCAGCGCCTCTTCTTTGCTGTGGCTGCCGTCCTGATCGATAGTAGCTTCAACGTAGCGGTTGACAGCAAGCACCTCGACCTCGGGAAGCTTCAATGTCTCAAGCTTCTTTGCAGCCTCTTCGGTAATCTTGGTGTAAGCCTTTACGAGGACCTTCTGGGTCTTCGGATCGATGATCTCGTGGCTGAGCCTTCGCCCACGAAGCTGTTCGCGGGTCGGATTATCGATCTTGAACTTGGTCGAGAACATCTCAAGAATATCGCCCGTGGTATCACACGGACTGGATGGGCTATCAACCTCGACTTTATCGCCGACAGTTTTACCCTTGAGTCTCGCAACCACGTCCATATCCATAACCGTGCCAACATCAACCAGCACCTCGCCGGTTTTCTTGTTGACGATCGGATAAGCAAGCGTTCGCCCGAGCGAACCATTGATCGAAAGAACTTCGGTGTTAGGGCAGGCCTCAGGGAACGCGCTCAGCGCCCGAAGCAACGTAGTGAGGGGGAACTTCTTAGTCTGGCCCACTCGCACGCTGATTACTTCGCTGGCGTCGCTTTCAATGTCCACCCAAGCGCCTTCGCTCGGAATAACCGTAGCGAAGTAGAGCACTCGACCCGAAAAGTCGAGTGTGTCTTTGAAATATACGCCCGGAGATCTCGCCAACTGACTGACGACGACTCTCTCAGCGCCATTTATAACAAAGGTGCCCTTCTCGGTCATAAGCGGGAGGTCGCCGAGATACACTTCGCTCTCGATAACCTCGCCTTCTTTGGTCTGCAAACGGACCTTGACCTTGATCGGCGCCTCATAGGTCATGTCTCTGTTGCGGCACTCTTCGACTGAATATTTCGGTTCCCCTAGGGTATAATCGAGTAATTCCAGCGAAAGATTGCCTGTGAAATCGTGGATAGGTGAGAAACTGTGGAAAAGCTCCCGTAGCCCTTCCCTTAGAAACCACTTGTAGGAATCAAGCTGCAATTCAACCAAGTTTGGAAGCTCCTGTACCTGGGGGGTACGCTTGGCTCTATGCTGAATTTCCTTCATCTGGTCCTCCTGGTGAGTCAAAACACGCAAAATATAATAATAGCAGGTCAGTGGCCCCGGGTCAAGAGCGTTTGCAGGAAACAGTAAAAAATCCCCAGAAATAATACGAGGTACACGCAAAAAAGGGACAGGCCAAAACAGGCGCTGCCCTTGGGCGGCAATTCCACGTACGTCACGCTTCTATCTTTTGATCCTCCACGGGTCCGCGGGTAGGAGGTTTAGAAGCTGGAGGCCAAAAGCCCCCAACTTCTAATATCCCGCCGATCGGGCACAAGGCCCATTCGTCAATCCTCCAATGAAAGCAAGGATTATTTACTTGATCTCGACTGAAGCGCCTTCGCCTTCGAGCTTGGCCTTCAGAGCTGCTGCCTCTTCCTTGCCAACGCCCGTCTTCACAGGCTGCGGGGCTCCCTCTACGAGATCCTTCGCTTCCTTGAGTCCAAGGCTTGTAAGCTCGCGGACAACCTTGATCACGTTGATCTTCTTCTCGCCAGCTCCCGTAAGAATAACGTCGAAAGAGGTCTGCTCCTCTTCTGCAGGAGCAGCCTCAGCGGCCCCGCCCATAGGCATAGCCATAGCCATCGGAGCGGCCGACACGCCGAAACGATCCTGCATGCCCTTTACAAGGGTGTTAAGATCGAGAACCGACATTCCTTCAACGACCTGGGTCAGAGCTTCGATACGATCTTCGCTCGACAGCCCAAGTACAGAACCTACTACTTCCTCAACTGTTGCCATGTGAATCTCACCTTCCGTCAATGCCGCTAGCTATGGCGGACCTGCGCGGCGCATGACTGTGAGATATTAGCACTATTAGAGGCCATACCCAATACCTCACTCAAATAAACTATTTATAGATTAGTTACTTACCAACTGAACGGACTAAAGCCTATGCCTTCTGATCCGCGACGCCTTGAAGGGCGTATACGAGCTGTCCATAAAGCTGCTGCATCGTGCTCACGAGTCCCGAAACCGGGGCCTGGAGTCCACCAACAACCTGTGCAAGGAGAACCTGCCTCGGCGGAAGTGCTGCAAATGCAATCAGTTCCGTAGGCCCCATAATGTAGCCTTCGGCAATCGCTCCCTTAATAACAGGAAGCTTGAACTCTTTGACGAACTGCGTGATCGTCTTTGCAACGACCGCAGGATCGCCAGACGTATAAGCAAGACCGGTCGGACCTTCAAGGTCGGAAACGAGGCTCTCAACAGGAAGCCCAGCAGCCGCGCGCTTCACGAGGGTGTTTTTGACAACCCTGAAGCCGGCGTCGGTATCCCTAAGCCTTCTGCGCAGGATGGACATGTTCTTCACGTTGAGACCACGGTAGTCAGCGATGATAGCGCCCTTTGAACTCTCGAGAATATCTCGAAGAAACTCAATCTCAGCTATCTTTTCTGCGACCGGACCTTTTTCGTTTGTTGCTGCCAATACTATCTCACCACCATTCTGGGTCAAAGTCTTTACGTTAACAAGCAAAACGGGCTTGCCACCGACAGATGACAAGCCCGAGTATTCTTCACATACGCCTATTGGGATCATAAGAACCCATCAAAACGCAAGCTTACTCGCCTCGGGTGGCGTCCCCTATCGGGACATTATATCCTTGCGGATACCAGCTGTCTGTGGCGGACTATTAAGTTTAGAGCGCAGTGTCCTCAATTCAGAGGCCTACTTCACAAAATCTATGCCTTCTCGGCAATTCCCTGGGCACGCTGCGTGTCTATATCAACACCAGGACCCATTGTAGACGATACTGTGATTCTTTTCAAGTACCTTCCCTTGGCAGCCGACGGCTTTGCGCGAAGTAGAGCGCTAGTGAGCGCCAAAAAGTTCTCTGTCAGCTGCTCGGCGGTGTAGGACACCTTGCCGATCGGGCAATGTACGATGCCTTCCTTCTCGACGCGATAGTCGACACGGGAAGCGGACTTGATCTCCTTAACGGCTCGACCGATGTCCATCGTCACGGTACCAGCCTTAGGGCTAGGCATTCTAGCTCGAAGTACCGGACCGAGCTTTCCAACCATACCCATCACATCGGGTGTGGCAAGAAGCACGTCGAACTCGCCCCATCCGCCCTGAATCTGCTGAACAAGCTCCTCGGCCCCGACAACATCGGCTCCGGCGGCGCTTGCTTCTTCAGCCTTGTCACCCTTGGCAATGACAGCAACTTTTTTGCTCTTGCCGGTGCCATGGGGCAGGTTGGTAGAACCGCGAACCATCTGGTCGCCGTGCCTCGGGTCTACACCCAGCCTGAAAGCGATATCTACCGTTTCATCAAACTTTGCATTGGCAGCCTGCTTAACAAGCTCCAGTGCCTCCAAAGGCTCTTTGGGAGCCCCGTCGCCAACGGTCTTGGCGGCTGCGAGGTATCTTTTACCTCTATCTGACATTGGTTTCCTCCAATTATCACGATTCGCAGGTCCCTTGTGGGATATCGGCTGTAAGCCTGCCGTCTGCGTATTACCGGTCACAAGTTAAGAGTCACAAGCCGGTCTCCCAGCCCGTGACTCCTAAATACCTGACCGGAAAACTAATCTGCGATTTCGATCCCGGCGCTTCTAGCAGTTCCCATAACAGACTTCATCTCTGTTTCGATCGTAGAAGCGTTTGAATCCGGCATCTTCACCTGAGCGATCTCACGAACCTGATCCATGGTCACTTTGCCGACCTTGACGCTGTTCGGTGTTCCGCTTGCCTTGCTGACACCGGCGGCCTTCTTCAAAAGCTCAACCGTCGGAGGGGTCTTCAGAATATACGTGAAAGACCTATCCTCGAAGATTGTGATCTCCACGGGAATAATAGTTCCCATCTGTGGAGCAGTCTTCTCGTTATAGGACTTGATAAACTCCATCATGTTGATCTGGTACTGACCGAGCGCCGGACCAACTGGCGGAGCGGGTGTAGCCTTTCCCGCCGTGATCTGGAGCTTTACGACCCCGAGCACCTTCTTAGCCATCTAAAACCTTGCCTCCCACGCGAACTCTTACAGTCGCTCAACCTGCGTAAACTCCAACTCTACAGGAGTATCGCGGCCAAAAATTGATATGAGGACCTTCAGAGTCTCTTTCTGAGGGTTGACCTCTTCTATCTTACCAGTAAAGTCGGAGAATGGGCCTTCATTGACCCGTACGACGTCATCTCGCTGCCACGGAACCTTGACCTTGCGCTCCGGAGACTCGAGCCTATCGAGAATCTCCTTCACTTCGGAGTTCTGCAGCGCTACAGGCTTATTACCCGAGCTTACAAACCCGGTTACGCCCGTCGTGCTCTTCACCAGATGCCACGTACTGTCGTCGAGAATCATCTCAACGAGCACGTACCCCGGGAACACCTTGCGCTGGACCTCTTGCTTCTTCCCAGCCCTAGTGCGAAGCTCCTGCTCCGTCGGGACGAGAATACGCGAGATCTTCTCCTTCAGGCCCATTGAATCGGCCCGTCGCTCGATATTCGTCTTTACCTTGTTTTCATGGCCCGAGTACGTGTGTACTGCGTACCAATGTTTCTCTGCCATCTATATCTCACTCGTTAGGGTGCGCCGCCGCCCCTAAGCAGCGGAGCGGTCAGCTTGCCCAATCCGAAGTCCAAGATGCCAATATAGAAGCCCACAATCAAAACGGCAATAATAACAACCGTAGTGAACTTCTTAAGCTCCGGCCAGGACGGCCACGAAGCCTTCTTGACAACCTCGACGTACGACTCACGCACAAACTTAGTTATTTTGTCGAAGAAGCCCTCGCCGCCTCTCTCCACCTTTGACTTGTCGCCTTTCGGCTTCTCAGGTTTAGACTTAGCCGCGCCCTTCGCTACAACATCGTTAGACATAACGATTCACTGTCCTCTTAATCAAAAAATTGGCAGGCCCAGCCGGGCTCGAACCGACGACATCTGGTTTTGGAGACCAGCGCTCTACCAACTGAGCTATGGGCCTGCGTGGAACAACTCTTAATATGGCGTCATACGCCTCTGGTATTATACCACAATGACGACGCCGTGCAAAGAGAGTGAAACAAGTGTAACCCGCGAAGTGAGAAGTATAAAGCCTCAGCCCTAAAGTCCTACGCTTTACACATCACACTTCACAACCTACACCCGTGCAAACACCTATTTCGCCTCACGATGAACTGTGTGCTTGCCGTCCCATGGACAATATTTCTTGAGCTCAAGACGGTCAGGATCGTTCCGCTTGTTCTTTGTAGTCGAGTAGTTCTTTCTCTTGCACTCTTGGCACGCGAGAGAGATTACTATTCTGACTTCACCACCAGACTTTGCCATTCTTAACTCCGTGATAAATAGGTTTCCTGCGTCAGGGAAGGGCATGCAGGATATTCCCAACCTACCCCACCCCTGACACCGGATAACCAATAACTACTGAAGAATCGTACTAATAACGCCAGCTCCGACGGTGTGTCCACCTTCTCGGATAGCGAACCTAAGACCCTCTTCCATTGCGATCGGCACGATCAGCTCGCCGATGATGGAGATGTTATCCCCAGGCATAACCATCTCA
>JBBRAE010000010.1:0-87660 GCA_038207085.1 Armatimonadota bacterium | reverse complement strand
GCAGGCTAGCAAACCCCATTTCTGTAGTCGTGTGCGACCAGAAGCGCCGCCCCGACCCCAGGGCTGTGAAGCGGTGGGGTGATGCGGGCGTTTGGGAACTCCCCAAGGACGGTCTCCCTTGTGCGCTCTGCAACGCGATTGTTGTTGAACACTCCACCGTGAAGAGCGACTGGAAAGGCTTCTTCAGGCGTGAAAATGGCTCTTGATATGCACTTGATAAGCTCACCAAGCTCTTCTGCGGCAGAACCAAGAATCTGACCGGCGACTCGGTCGCCGTCCTCCGCAGCCTGAGAGATGACCTTTGCAAATGCTGCGACCTCTCGGCGTCTGGTCTGCACACGGGGGCCGATTCCCCGCAAAAACCGGCCATTGAGTTCCTGCTCAAAAAACGCAGAGGCAAGCTCAACTAGCGACGTGTCAGGCCCGCGCTTTTCATATGCTTTGCCCGCAGCCCGCAGCCCGTGTAGCGCGATGTCAAAGGCTGAACCCTCGTCGCCAAGGGGAGCCCCCCAGCCGCCGCGCACGATCATGTCATGCTCCTTGGTGAACCCAAAGCAGCTTGAGCCTGTGCCCGCAACGCACGCGATTCCTATGCGGCCGTACTCCTCGATGCACCCGAGAGCCACTTCCCCTTCGGACAGGCTTTCGAGATCACTCTCAAACATGCCCCTGACGAACTCCTCGATCTCAAGCACCCAGCTTGGAGAGGGGAGGGACTTGCGGATAATATGTCGCGCGCGGAACACGCCGCCGCCGACTTTTACGACCTTTGGCCTGTTGGGCCCCACGGCCTCAC
Organism: Armatimonadota bacterium; assembly: GCA_038207085.1. Classification (GTDB taxonomy): domain Bacteria; phylum Armatimonadota; class UBA5829; order UBA5829; family DTLH01; genus JBBRAE01. The sequence goes on along the minus strand of JBBRAE010000010.1, from coordinate 86,864 downwards.
TCGCCTGGGTGCACGCGGTTTCTATCGACTCTCGCATCTCCTCAGCGGAGACATAGTTGGTGTTGCAGGAGCCGCCGATACCGATCCCAAGCACTTCGCCCAGGCTGTTAACAATGGCGCACTCGGTTTTTGATCCGCCGCCGTCGATGCCGACGGTGCAGAAGTCTTCGCACATAACGCTTACACGAGCCCTTTCAGACGTCCCTTGTATCTGTTGCGGAGTTCCTGGTTGTACTCGTCGCTCCCGTCGAGGTTCGCGCTCTTGAATACGGGCGGGGTGATACCCATCTTTGCAATGTCTTCGACCGCCTGCACCAGAATCGAGTTCATAATAAACGTGCAGGATACCGAGCTCGTCGCGCCCGTCTTGGCGGGTGAGCCCTCGATCTCGACAGCCGCGTCACCAGCCTCACAGCAGTTGTCGATTACGATATCGGCGATCTCAAAGAGACGCTTGCCGCTCGGGTGGCGGGATGTGGTCGCTCTGGAGTGTGCAAGCGACGTAAGCGCGATCACCTTGGCTCCACGTTTTTTGCTTTCTATAGCAACTTCGATCGGAAGGGAGTTTCGGCCCGAGTTCGATACGACGATCACTACGCCGTTGTCGACATCGTAGTCTCTTAGTAGAAACTCTGCGTAGCCCGGAAGCCGCTCGATCTTGCCGTAGGTCTTGTCGAAGATGATGTCGATTGCGACCATCCCCCCGGCTCTCCCCGACGCCTCAAGTGCGGAAATCAGCGAGTGTCCGCTTCCCAGGATGAAAAGAACGCCGTTGCTTGCGATGTGCTCGGCGACGATCTTTGCCGCTGCCTCAATCGGCTCGTTCTGCGTCTCCTGGATCTGTCGCAAAACCCCGAAAACCTTGTCCTGATACTCTTGATACTTTGTCATAATAGCTGTCGCTTTCCTAATATTGGGCACATAGAGCGTCGCCTTGCCCATGGTATACTTCGCCGGTGCTCCGACAATTCCTACAAAAGTGTGGAGCCCGGCGGATTACGCATTCCGACGGGCTCACTGGAGAGTCAATACTTCTTCTCTGTGTGCAATTATTCGTCTTTTCTACGCACGAGCACCAGCGCCACGTCGTCACCGAAGCTGTGGTTGTAAGAGTATTCTAGCGCTTTTTGGCAGATCGCGTCGGCCATGTCTTCAGTAGACCACCGCACGCAGCCCTCCACTGTTTGCTTCAAGCGATCGAACCCGAAGATGTTTGCGCCGACGCGCGACTCGGTGATGCCGTCCGTATACATAACCAGCGTGCCGCCACGCTCGATTGTGTCCTCGCTTTGTTCGACCTCAATGCCGATGCCGAGGCCAAGAATCGGGCCTGTCGAGTCCAGATCACGACTCTCGCCGGTCTTTGAGATATTGATCGCAGGTTCGTGCCCGGCGTTTGCGTATGTGAGGTGGCCGGTCGCTGTATCAAGCACTGCGCAGAACATAGTCACAAACACGGTGTCCGGGTACATCTCCTGCCTGGAGCGGTCCTTGAAGGTCTGATCGATCCGCTTCAGCGCGTTAGCCGGCCCGTAACCTTCGCGAAGATACGCCTGGCAGGAGTATTTCACAATCGCCGTATGGACCGCCGCGTGCAGTCCCTTGCCTGAAACGTCACCGATCACAATTCCAAGCTTGCCGTCGCCGAGATCGAAGTAGTCGTAGAAGTCACCGCCTACCCGCGCCTCTTCCCATGCGGGCTGGTAGCGCCCCGTGATCGTGTAGCCGTCGCGTTCTATGCTGTTTGGCGGGAAGAGGACATGCTGGAGCTCGTCGGCGATGCGGTGCTCTCTTTCGTAGTGCTCGGCGTCCTGCAGGGCTAGCGCCGCCTGGCGGGCAAAGGCCGTCAACACCTCGGCGTCGTCCTCGGTGAACCTCCCAGACTCAAACGATCCGACGTAGATCGCGCCGCTGGCCCCGCTGCCGTGCTGGATAGGGGCCGACAGAAAGCTTCTGATTCCAAGCGCGAGGATCTCCGGGCGGGCTAGTGGATTTTTGTTGAGGTCCGGCACAATCAACGGTCGGCCAGCTTCGATAGCCTTACCCGTTAGACTATGCTTGACCGGCAGCTCAAAGGGCTCGGGGCAGAGCCCTGAAAATGAGTCGACCCGGATCAGGTCGCGCCTTTTGATCTCCCCGATCGCGGCGAAATCGGCCCCGAGCATTTCCATCGCAAGCGAGGAGATCAGCTTGAGAGTCGTGTCCTTGCGAAGCCCCGACGCAAGCGCATCCCCGATTCGTGTAAACGACTGCCGAAGCTGCTCCTTGGTCAGGGAAAGCTCCATATACGGTCTGCGAAGCGACGACACGAAAAGCGCCTGCAGGATGAAGTAGTAACTCGCGACCTTGAGGATATGTCCTACCAGGTTGTAGCCGTCAAACGCGCTTCTGTAAAGAGTGAAACAGACCTCCGCGCCGATTGCTATGATGATCGATATCCTGATAAGGCGCGCGGAGCCCGAGTGCCATCTGCCGGTCCTTCTAAACGCCCAGAACGCAGTCGCAAGGAGCGCCACCACGGCATACTCAAGCGCAACCTTGAGCGGTGTGAGGTGTCCGCCGTGATCCGTCACGACATACATCAGCCCTGGAACCACTTTTCCGTAAACTGTGAACAGGGTGATAATCCCGATAACAAGCCCGGTGGCCGCTGGAAGGAGCGCTTTTGGGGTAAGCAGCCTGTTCTTGCAGTTCTGCGGGATGAACGCTGCGGCAAGCAATGCGCATGCGCCGATGAGCCGAGCAGTCACCCAGTAAGCCGCCGCGCCGCCCACGCTGTTTGTGCCGAGGAAGTTCGGCATCCCTTTGAACGAAAGCGTGTGGACAAAATCGAGGGCTCCGACCACCATAAATGTGACCGCTATAAAGAGGTCCTGGCGGTTTCTGGTCTGCCTGTAGCCGTAATAACCGATCGTGAAAACCGCAAAGCTTACGACGATACTTGCAAACTCGAAGACGGAGTGGACAGGGAGGTAGACTTTGGTCGGGATGTGGTGGCGCCCGCCCCCGCCCGGGAAGATGTCTCGAACAAGATAGGGGGTGTGGCCGTTGTCGACTGCGTAGACGGCCAACAGCGCAAGCGCGCACGCGATCGCGGCGGCAGCGTAGCCCAGTATGTTTCGCTGATTCGGCGTCTGTTTGCTCGTGTAATTTCTCATTGTTGTGTGCTGGGCCGCATTTCCTGCAAACGCCCCAGCCATTACATTTTAGCTGATTTATCGTTCTTGGTCAAAGAACTGCGCCGAATCGTGCCAAAGCTTCGGCAGGGCTTCGCCGGCGGGCTGGGAAATCCAATAGTCGGCAAATCGAGTCAGGTGTCCCCTATGGGGGTTCACCTCGATGATTGTCGCCCGGTTTGCCCGCGCATATTCGGCAAAACCATAACCGCCGGACACTTCGCCCGATGTCCCGACGATTATCATCAGGTCACAGAGTGATGCGGCTGTCGCGGCGGCGCTCATCGGCTCCATTGGGACCATCTCCCCAAACCACACGATGTTCGGGCGACATAGGCTCCCGCACTTGGTGCATTTCGGGAGGGTTTCGGTGGAGAACTCATCGGGTAGATCGAACAGGGAAGCGTCAAGAACCGCCTCGCAGTCCAGGCAGCGCAGCTCACCCGCGTCACCGTGGAGTTTCGCGATTTTTGTGCTCCCGGCGCGTTCGTGGAGGTTGTCGACGTTTTGGGTCGCGAGAAGAAAACTTGGGTAATGGCTCTCTATAGCGGCAAGAGTGAGGTGCGCGGGGTTGGGTTTCGCCTCGACGATCTGCTTCTGACGGAGCCTGTACATGTTCCAGACGAGCACGGGGTCGCGGTTGAAGCCTTCCATCGTGGCAAAGGTCATTGGGTCATAGTGCTTCCATTCGCCGTCGATCTCTCTGAAGGTCGGAAGCCCCGACTCTTTGCTGACCCCCGCGCCTGTAAACACAAACACCCGGCAGGCCCCTGCAAGCGCGCGGGCTGCGTTATCATACGAATTATCCATGCCTGTGGACCCTCCCTGTGTCCAACTGGGTATAAAGCGAACTATGGAGCAAAGCGTGCCCAACCGAGTATTTAGCGGAATCCAGCCCACTGGTCTGGTTCATATCGGCAACTACCTCGGAGCTATCAAGGCCTGGGCGAATCTTCAGCACAGGTTCGAGTCGCTGTTTTGCATCGTCGACTACCACGCGATCACCGTGCCCTTTGAACCCGGCCTGATGCAGCAGAATATCTTTGATGCGGCGGTCGCCAACATCGCCGCGGGGCTCGACCCCGAGGTCGCGACGATTTTCGTCCAGTCTCACGTCCCCGAGCACACCGAACTCGCGTGGATTCTCAACACGATTACCCCGATGGGCAGGCTCTCGCACATGACGCAGTTCAAGGAAAAGTCCCGCCAGATCTCGGGTGAGGTGAACGTGGGACTGTTCGATTACCCCGTTCTACAGGCGGCCGATATTTTGCTTTACAAAGCCGACCTGGTACCTGTGGGTCAGGACCAGGTGCAGCACATCGAGCTCACGCGTGACATCGCCCGCAAGTTCAACGTCACCTTCGGCGACACCTTCCCAAGCCCACGCGCGCAGCTCTCGAAAGCGGCGCGGATAATGGCGCTCGGTGATCCGACCAAAAAGATGAGCAAGAGCCTCCCCGGAAGCTATATCGCGCTTACCGACCCGCCGGAGCGCATCCGCGAGCTTGTCATGCGCGCGGTGACCGACACCGGCCCAAGTCCCGAGACGGATATGACTCCGGGCGTCGCGAATCTCTTCACCATGCTCCGGGAGTTTTCCGCGCCCGACACGGTGAGGGAGTATGAAGACGCGTATGCGAGTCGCACGCTTCGTTACTCAGACCTGAAAAACACGCTTGTCGAAGATATCATCGCAGCCCTGGCCCCGATCCGCGCCCGCGCCTCTGAGCTTGCCGCAAGCCCCCAGCGCGTCCACAACATCCTGCGAGACGGGGCGGAAAAGGCAAAGGCCATCGCCCAAAAGACGATGGCCGAGGTGAAGCTGAAAATGGGGCTCGTGTAGCGCGCTGTGGGCTCCATCGCCGCCTTTTGGGTGTGCTCGTGGTCGTGGTGCTCCTCGCGCAGTCTTTCTTCGATGCGAAACGCGATGCGCACATCCACGGCGCTTACCTGGGCCCTCTTGTGACATAACGGAGCTATACGAGCGCTCCCTGATCTCGAAGCGACCGCGCGAGCGTGTCTATTTCGAGACGGCGCGGGGTGACTCCCGCTTTGATCGAAAGCGCCGCCGCAGCGCCTGCGGCCTGACCCATCGCGGCGCAGCAGGGCATGATTCTAATCGCCCCATGACCTTCCTGAGTGCTTGACACACACCTGCCCGCTGTTAGCAGGTTTTCGACCATAAGCGGGACGAGGCATCTGTAGGGGACCTCATACCAGTCACCAGGTGGCGGGACCACTGGGCCTGAGTGTTCCTCTTCGCGGGTGTAGCCGTCGCCCTTGCCTGCGTGCACGTCGACGGGGTACGCAAGGCGCGCTATGGCGTCGGGGAACTTGCGGGCGTCGATCACATCGCGTGCGCTGAAGACGTATTCGCCGGTCACGCGCCTGGTCTCACGCACGCCGATTTGCGTCGCCGTCCGGGCAAGTGAGGCGTTTTCAAAGCCCGGCACGTATTTCTTGACGAAGCCGACGAGCGCCATCGCCTGACGTCTGCCCTCGATCTCCGCATGGGTGAGGTCCTCTGCGCTGGTGCCGTCGACCTCTCCTACATGGGTAGTGTTGAACACCACCTCGCCTGGAGTGGGGCGGCTTATGTAGAATATCAGGTCCCCCGGAAGCGGGTAGTCGCCATTTTCTCTTGCGCGGGTGACGAGGTCGTAGTAGCCCGCGACCGCGATCGTGCTTTGGAGGGTTTGTTCGATATCGGTTTCAGGAGGGAGCTTGGGGAAGCGCATCTGGTCGGGGTTTTCGCGGACGTAGGTCATCGCGCGGGTGAGGTCGACGCCTGCTACGTCGAGCATAAGGGTCATCGCCTGTGGGAGCCCGTCCTTGCCTCCGGTCTCAAACGCCGCCCCGGCAGCTGCAGCCAGGTCGCCGTCGCCGGTTGCGTCGATGAACCTTTTGGCGCAGTAGAGCCTCTCGCCTGACTTGTTTGTGATCTTTGCCCCAGAGACGCCGCCGTCCCGGAGTTCGACCCCCGTGACCAGACTGTGCAGAAGAAGCGTCACACCGGACTCGATGGCGAGCTCCTGCAGTGCAAACTTCATCGCTTCGGGGTCAAACGAGCCTTGCATCAGCCCGCCAAGGCTTGTGAGCCGATCCCGCAGCTCATCGAAGAACCCAGCGATCAGTGGGGTGCGGTCGGAGGTATAGTGGGACATAAACGGGTTGACGAGCCCCGCGGTGGCAAGCCCTCCGAGAAACCCGTAGCGCTCCACGAGCAGTGCGCGTGCGTCGAGCCTCGCCGCCGCAACCGCCGCCGCGACTCCGGCAATCCCGCCGCCGGCGACCAATACGTCAAAATCATCACGTGTGTTTGTAGCCATAACGACTACAAGTATAACAGAAAAAGCGGCCCCGGGAGATATCTCCCGGGGCCGCCTGTAACTTCTTTTTAGCTGATACCTGGATTAGTCCAGCTTGTCGTAGTAGAGGGCCGGATTGCTATGGCTTGCAGTCGCTGCAGTAGCAGATATTTTATCAGCCCCAGCATCATAGTTATAGAAGAAAGGCTCACCGGTGGTGGAGTTCTTGGACTGCACGTCCCTGAGTCTTCTAGCCTGAACGTGGCCGTCCATAAAGGACATGTTCAGAGTGACGGTGTTGTCGATCTCTTTGGACAAGTCTCCCCAGTGCCAACCTCTCCACTCGAACATAAGGATCTGGTCTGAGGGATACTCGAAATCACTCTCCTTCTTGGGAGGGTTGGTATTGGGATTACCCGATGAGTTTGGGAACACCGACTTCAAGTGATAGGAAGATGCGCCGCTAGCGGGGTTGGTAGCGGACATCGGATCAGAAGGGCACCAGACGATATCTTTGCTCTTCATGTGATCGTAAAGCATCTCTGTCCAGGTGTCGATGACAGCGTTCGCGGGAGGCGGAATCTTGTCGGCCCCACTGGTATTTGCCCCCTCTGGGTAGGTGGAGTCGTAGTCGGTCTGATACAGGTTCATCGATGTTGTGAGCGACTTCAGGTTGCTGACGCAGGTAGTTTTCCTAGCTGCCTCTCTAGCCTTTGCGAAGACCGGGAACAGAATAGCTGCTAGAATAGCAATAATCGCAATGACGACCAGCAGCTCGATCAGCGTAAAACCGCTTCTCTTTTTGTTGATTGCAAACATTGAACTTTACCTCCTGTGGTATTCTTTTTCTTGCACTTCTGTGCGAACATACTTGTTTTGTCTTGGGCAACCGTAAACGGGCGCTTGTTCTGAAGTCCTAGCGAGGGATACTTCTCTTTCGATAGAAAGACAGCCAGGGGCCTCCACGGTAGGTATTCTCAACGGAGAACCCGCTGCCGAGTGGTGTCTAGCACTAGTGCACGCTTAACTTAATCCTGCGCGTATACCGCAGCAGGTGTTCCCGCGTGCGAGGCCTCGTAGACAAAGTGTGGAATCTGCCAGGTTCAGCCTAATCCAACACTAGTGCTGAGAAGTCGTGCCTGATGTTTTTGGGGTCGCGCAAGAACGGGTCGGTTACGTAAGATGTATAAATAATAACTTTATCTCGCGCTGTCGCTTACATCACCTCCAGGCATACGGGACGCTCCGTCTGAAGTGCCCGAATGCTATACTATCACCGTAATTGGCACAGTGTCAACGGTATTTTTTCGCCTCGATATCCAAGCAAGAGAATAAATCGCTTCACAGATAAAGCAAACCTATATAAATGACTTCAAAAGTCTCCGTAATGTTCCCGATTATTCAGGCGTCCGGTAGTTGCGTCCGTAGCTAACAAGCCTTATAATGTTCAAAGACTCTTTTGAAGACTTGGCAACTTTTTGTTTGGCTCTGCCGTAGTGAACTATGGTAACACGGGCTGGAGCAGGAGGCTCTCGTATGCGTCGGATAGCAGTGTTGTGGGTTGTTACGTTCGGAATCGCCGTTACCGTAGGGGTTTCGGCCGCTCCATCTACTGTTCCTACGGCCACGCCGACGCCTGCTGCGGTCGTTAACGGTGAGAGCGTCTCGTACGACGACTATATAGCGGTGCTGGAGACTCTGCAGTTTGCTAACGTCGCTAAGCCAGGCGAAACGAGGACTGCGGGAGCTAAGGCGCTTGAACTTTTGGTAGGGTCGAGATTGCTCGTGCAGCTTGCCTCAAAAGAGGGAGTTGCGGTCACGGACCAGATGGTCGAAAAGCGCGTCGCGGAGATGAAATCGCAGAACAACCTGCAGATATTGCTTCAGGGCAGGAGTATGACGCCTCAGGACCTGCGCCGGGAGCTTCGTGGACAGATCGCTTACGTGAACCTTGCGACCAAATACGCGGGGGTTACCGAAAGCGAGATTGCTGATTATTATTACAAGAACAAGGCCAAGTTTAACCTGCCGATTCGGGTGAGGGTCGGGGCGATCGTCACACAGACCAAAAGCAAAATCGAGATCGCCGACACGAGGCTGAAGCAGGGCGCGGACTTTGGGGCGGTCGTGAAAGATCTCTCAGACGACCCCATAACCAAGATCGAGGGTGGCGCGCTTGGATGGGTGTGGCCCAATCAGGAAGGCGTTCCCGGAGCTATCGTGAACACAGCTATGGGGCTTTCTACAGGCGCCATGAGCGGACCGATACTTGTGCAGGGGCAGTGGGTGATCCTGAAGGCGCTTGAGCGAAAAGCGCCGTCGCCCAAGCCGCTTGCTGAAGTGCAGGAGAGTATTCGCGAGATCATCGCAGTGGGCCGGGCAACGAGAAAGCCCGAGCTTATGGCGAAGATCAGCGAGTTTCGGCAGGTTTCGACAATTGAGATTTGCGTCAAGAGGTACGGCAAGGACCTTGCAAACGTTATCAAACAGAATTTGGAGGAGGCCAAATAGCCTTCGCCAAACCAGGTGACTTGGTCGCTAGATCGGCCGAATCAACCTAACGAGAGGAGTCAATAATGAAGAAATACGCACTTGTAGCCGCAGTAGCGGTGATGGTCCCCGTGATTTTTATCGCGGGCTGCGGCAAGAAGGGCGCCAGCACGGGCGTCGCCGAGGTCAACGGGCAGGCAGTGTCCTACGAGGATTTTGCCAAGCAGATGGCCCAGACCCCTATGGCACAGCAGGTTCTTTCCCAGATGCTTGAGGAGCGAATGCTGCTTGCTCTTGCAGAGAAGAACGGCGTCGCACCGAGTGATGAACAGGTGACTCAGCGTGTCGAGTTCCTGAAGAAGACCGCTGACCTCGATTCCCAGCTGAAGCAGGCCGGGCTGTCCATTGATGATGTCAAGGCCCAGCTCAAGCTCCAGCAGGCTCGCACCAACCTGATCGAAAAGGTGTCCAAGACCAAGGTATCCGACAAGGAAATCAAGGCCTACTACGACCAGCGCAAGGCTCTGCAGTTCGAGCTTCCTGAGCGACGCCGCGTTGACCTGATCGTTTTCAACGACAAGGCATCCTCGGACAAGGCTTCAAAGGAGATTGAGGCTGGCGCGACACTTGAGAAGATCGGCGAGACCCAGTCTGCTGAACACAGCGCGATGATGACCCAGGCGATCCCGAAGAGTGGACCCGGCATTCCTGCCGATTTTGCCAAGGCCGTCTTTGCGAACGAGATCGGCAAAATCAGCAAGCCGCTCAAGATCAATGTTGGTGAGGACCGCTTCATTATCATGAAGCCGACCGCCGAGCTTCCCGCCGTCAAGATCAGTGAGAAGGAAGCCGAGCCGATCATCCGTGGGCTGCTCTATCTTGAGAAGTCAGCAGGCGACAAGGACTTCGAGAAGACCATGAACGACGCGCGCAAGGAGGCCAAGGTCACAGTTTCCTTGAAGGCGCTTGAGCAGGTCGGGAAGGACTTCAAGAACCCGCCCAAGCCGCAGTTCGGCATGCCGATGATGCAGCAGGCGCCTGCTCCCCAGAAGTAATAAGTAGTGCGTTAGTCACGGCGGCGAGCTACACAGGTGTAGCTCGCCGCCTTTCTGTTATCTGCCCTGTAGGGTCAAGTTATGATAGATAGAATTATTCTGAAGAAAACAGTTGAAGCGGCTCTGGCTGAGGACATCGGCTCGGGTGACGTTACCTCGCTTCTCACAGTCCCCGCCGACGCCACTTCCCGTGCGATCATCAAGGCCAAGCAGGCCGGTGTTGCCGCAGGGCTTGATGTTGCGGAGATGACCTTCGCGCTCGTCGACCCCTTGGTCAAGTTTGAGCGCAAGGTGATCGACGGTGATGCGCTGGTGCCGGGTCAGGTGATGGCTGTGGCCGAGGGGGCGAGCAGGTCGCTGCTTTCAAGCGAACGGGTGGCATTGAACTTTATGCAGCGGCTATCGGGGATTGCGTCAGCCGCCGCGCGCTACGTGAGCATCGTTGAAGGCACCCACGCGCGGATCGTCGACACCCGAAAGACCACTCCGGGGCTTAGGGCGTTCGAGAAATACGCCGTGAAGGTCGGGGGCGCGACCAACCACAGGTTTGCGCTTTACGACGGGATTTTGATCAAAGACAACCACATCGCCGCGGCGGGTGGGGTCGGACTGGCTGTCCGTGCGGCCAAGGCCGGTGCGCCTCATACGCTCAAGGTCGAGGTTGAGGTGAAGTCGCTGGGTCAACTCGGTGAGGCGATCGAGGCTGGGGCCGATATCATTTTGCTTGACAACATGGACTGCGACACGATGCGTCGGGCGGTCGAGATCACCGCTGGCCGCGCAGTGCTTGAGGCTTCGGGCGGGGTGAACGAGTCGAGCGTGCGGGCGATCGCCGAAACCGGGGTTGACCTGATCAGCATCGGCGCGCTTACTCACTCCGTGATGGCGCTTGATATTGGGATGGACTTCGAGTGACCTTTGGGCCGGTCCTGCGTTTTGACACTCTCCCCTCGACGAGCGACACCGCCAAAGAGCTTGCGCGTGACGGCGCGGGGGAAGGAACTACGGTTGTCGCCGCCGAACAAACGATGGGACGGGGAACCCGTGGGCGTGTATGGCTTGGTGCGCCCGGGGATAACCTCTATGCTTCGGTCATTCTTCGCCCACAGGTGGGCGCGGAGCGTGTCGGCGAGCTTGCGTTTGTCGCGGCGATTGCCGTCGCGCGTGCTGTTCGTTCAAGCTACGGCCTGGACGCGAGGATCAAGTGGCCGAACGACGTGCGAGTCGGAGGCAGAAAGATCGCGGGAATTTTGGTTGAAGTCTCCCGCGGAGCGGCGGTTGTCGGGATCGGGCTGAATCTGAACTTGATGGAGCTTCCCGAGGAAATAGCCGAGAGCGCAACGAGCGTGCGCATCGAGCTTGGCAGGTTGACCGACATAGATGAGGCGGTCGCGTCAGTTTCGGGCGAGCTTGAGAGCGCTTACAAGATTTACAAATCCGACGGCTTTGCCGCGACGCTTGACGCGTGGCGGGCTCTTGAGGAGACAACAGGAACAGACGTTACCGTGCGCTGGTCCGGCGGAGTCGCCGTCGGGCGGGCAGTGGAGATAGACGAAACTGGCGGGCTTGTGATCGAGACGCTCAAGGGCGAGATGGTCACGATTCCGGCTGGTATTATACTTTAAGAATCAGTTTGTTGATCTTAATACCTGAAACTCAATAGAAACAACTCGGAGGAAACAGATGGAAGGACCTAAAGCGATACTTTTGATCGGCGATGGGCTGGGGGACCGCCCGGTTGCCGAACTTGGATCAAAGACCCCCCTTGAAGCGGCCAATAAACCGAACCTGGACAAGCTTGCCGCAGAGGGCGAGTGCGGGATTATGGACCCGATTGCCCCCGGCGTTCGCGCGGGAAGCGACACCTCGCACCTCGCGCTCCTGGGGTATGACCCTTACAAATACTACACCGGTCGTGGGCCCTTCGAGGCCTCCGGAATCGGGATGGAAGTCAAGCAGGGTGATATCGCCTTTAGATGCAACTTTACCACGATGGGCGACGACTTCGTAGTCACCGATCGGCGCGCTGGGCGCATCAACGAGGGCACCCATGACCTCGCAGTCGCGATCGACGGGATGATGATCGAGGACGTGACCGTCTTCTTCAAAGAGTCGGTCGCCCACCGCTGCGCGATGGTGCTTCGCGGGCCAGGGCTCGGCGCGGACATCACCGATACCGACCCGCATGTTGAGAACGCCAAGGTGCATGAGTCGCATGCGATCGATCCCGGTGACGCAGCAAGCGCCAAGACTGCGCGTATCGTCAACGAGTTTGTCAAAAGGTCCTATGAGATCCTGAAGAACCACCCCGTGAACCAGGCCCGCGCGGCTGTAGGCAAGCATCCGGCAAACGTCGTGCTGCCCAGAGGCGGAGGGCTTGCGCCGCACCTTACACCGATCAACGACCGATTCAACATCTCAAGCGCCTGCGTCGCTGAGACGGGGCTGATCAAGGGCGTCGCCCAGTACGTGGGTATGGAGATTATCGACGTTCCCGAGGCGACCGGTGGGCTCGACTCGGACCTGATCGCGATGGCGAAAGCTATCGTCAAAGCGCTCGACAAGCACAGCTTCGTGCTCTGCAACGTCAAGGCCGCCGATGTGGGTGGACATGACGCAAGCGCGCAGGTGAAGGTCGAACTGATCGAAAAGCTCGATGAGATGATCGCCTACCTGATGGAGAACACGAGCGACGAGACCTACATCGCCGTTACAGCCGACCACTCGACTCCGGTCGCGCTCAAGGATCACTCCGGCGACCCCGTGGCGATCGCCTTCTGGGGCCCGGGAGTCCGCACGGACGAAGTCATCAAATACGACGAGCGCTCGTGCGCCAAGGGCGGCGTGCTGCGCATCCGCGGTATCGACGTTATGAACATTCTGACCCAGCTTATGGGGGTTCAGGACAAGTTCGGAGCGTAGTTTTCTTTGGGGCGGGCTTTTGGTCCGCCCCTTTGCACGTCTGCTCCATTGTTCGTCCAAATTTGCCCATCGTTCGTCCGGATCTGTGATCCGGGACGTCTGGGCCGAATAGGCATCTGTGATGCCGGTTGACCGGGCAAAGTCGACAGAACGGGATCACAGATCCCTCTCTTGCCAACAGGCCCCGGATTGCAAATCCGGGCCAACGTAGTGGTCGCCTGAGTCAATTCCGGAAGTGTGATTATGGGGTACAGCAAAAACGCGCCTGGGACGGGGGAGTCCGGCACGTGGTAGTATCGCGTTGGGCGGTGACTTGGTGACATCGCCCAACACGAGGAAAAGTCTACTATTTCTTCAAAACATCCGGGACCTGATCCTCGGTGATGTTCTGGGTAGCCGCTCGAATATTTTCGGCCTTGATCTGCTCAAGGAGCTCCTTGCGGTGGACTGAGATGGACTTCGGGGCTTCGATCCCGATTCTCACCTGTTCGCCGCGGACCTCGATGACCGTGAGCGTGATGTTATCGCCTATGACGATACATTGGCCGACCTTCCTGGCTAGGACCAACATTGCAAGCTTCCTTTCAAGCCGCCTTAGGCAGTTTCTCGTGTGCGTCGTTCGACTTTTTGAGCGGGTGGCTGGTGCCCCAGCGCTCGTCGTCGAGTGCGACCTGCAATCCGAGAAGCGACTTACTGTTTATCACAACGGGACCGGCGAGGTTTGCCGATGGCTCAAAGTCGCCACCGATCATCCTCACCGTAACAAGCACCATAGCGTCGCCGGGGGACTCAAGCTCCAGATACTCCGACTCAACGCTGGATAGCACAAATGAATAGTCTTCAAAGAACAGGCTCGGGTCCACTACAACAAATGCAAGCTCGGGCCTGGTCGTGCTCTGGAACCATCGAAACGAAGAATCGTGCCGGTGACGGAATATGCAAAACTCCATCTCCTCTTCAAAGCCGAACATCCCCCTCGGCATCGATATCACCGATGCCGGGTCAACGTTCACAAAACCGAATCTGGCTGTTTCGACAATCATTGCGAATACCTCAGGAATCACCGCGCGTGCGGTGTTGACGTGGTTCCATACTGTCTATAGGCTGTCTACCTGGTAATCTTTAGGGTATCGGAGCAAAGTTGTGACATTATTTAACGAAGAGAGCGTCCATCTGCTATAATCTCCCCATGAGCTACCGAAACCCGATCATTCCCGGCTTCAACCCGGACCCGAGTATCTGCCGAGTCGGCGAGGACTATTATCTCGTCACGAGCAGCTTTGAATATTTTCCGGGAGTGCCGATATATCACAGCCGCGACCTCGTCAACTGGCGACAGATTGGCCACTGCCTGACGCGCCCGAGCCAGCTTGATCTCTCAAGCTGTCCGAACCTGATGGGAGTCTGGGCTCCGACACTTCGCTACCACGACGGCAGGTTCTATATGGTCGTGCGCCAGCCTCCGGTTGAGCGGCATTACTATGTCTGGACCGACGATATCGAAGGCGAGTGGTCGGAACCTATCTACGTCGAGCAGTGCGGGATCGACCCCGATCTGTTCTTCGATGACGACGGGCGGGTCTACTTCACAAGCAACGGCTCCGGTGGCATCTATCAGAGCGAGATCGACATCGAAACCGGCTCGAAGCTCGCTGATGCGCGGATGATTTGGAGCGGATCGGGCGGCCCCTGGCCCGAGGCGCCACATATCTACAAGATCGAGGGCCGGTATTATCTCATGATCGCCGAGGGTGGCACCTACTATGGCCACATGGAAACGATTGCGCGCGGCGACTCGCCATCCGGCCCTTGGGAAGAGTGCCCGCACAACCCCATTCTCACGCTTCGCACCCAGCCGATGAGCGAGGTTCACGGCGCGGGCCACGGTGACCTCGTAGAGGCGCACGACGGAAGCTGGAGGATGGTGTTTCTTGCCTTTAGAACTACGTATCGGCTGACACAGCACCTCGGGCGCGAGACTTACCTTGCGCCGGTTACCTGGGTCGACGGCTGGCCGCTGGTCTACGGCGGCAGGCCGGTCACGCTTGAGATGGACGCTGAGACGCTTCCATTGCACCCCTGGCCTGCCGAACCCGCGCGCGACGACTTCAGTTCAGATCATCTCGACCTCGCCTGGAGCTACGTCAGAAACCCGGTGGCGTCGAACTACTCGCTTTCTGAGCGCCCGGGGTGGCTGCGGCTGAGGGGCTCGAAGGTCACGCTCGACGACGAGGCCTCCCCGACGGCTGTGTTTAAACGCCAGCAGCATTTTTGTTGCACAGCGACTGCTCTGCTCGACTTTGACACGGGTGAGGGCGAAGAAGCGGGGCTGACGGTGCTTGCAAACGCGGGGCATCACTACGAGATCGCTGTCACGCGCAGAGGGTATCGCGTGGTGATCGTGCGGCGCAGGGTCGGCGACCTCGTCGCTGTCGTCGCAGAGGAGTCGGTGCCGGAGGGGCCGATCACACTCCAGATTCGTGCAGAAAAGCTGAAATATCACTTCGGCTACGCCGTGGGCGGGGGCGAGATCAAAGAAATCGCGGAGGGGAGCACGAACTATCTGGCAGTGGAGGTCGCCCACACCTACACAGGCGCGATGTTCGGCGTCTACGCAACCGGCGAGTCGGCACGCGCTGATTTTGACTGGTTCGAGTATTTAGAGCAATAGCTTCTGCAGGCGGGGTTTAATGGTTGAGCTTGTGGGTAGAAGCTCGGCAGTAAATGGTCAGTTAAGAAAAGATCTAGTGACATGCATTCGATGACAGAGGACAACCTGAAGGCTGCGTTCGCCGGTGAGAGCCAGGCTTGATCTTGATCGTGCCGCGTCTGGAGACACGGCGCGATCGGTAGCTGACAGGTGACGGCTTTCCGTATATAATAGTAAGACTACAATCAAAAGGTGGTGATCAACGGTTTGATCGCTGATGCAAGAAGAGAAATTGAGCAGCTTACGGCCAAACTGATAGAACTGGGTGGATATCTTTGACTTGGCCGAGCGCCAGGTTAAGATAGACGAACTAGAAGCACGAACCGCTGCATCCGACTTCTGGGACGATCCCGCGCAGGCGCAGAGCATGTTGCAGGAGCTGAACCAGATGAAAGGCGGAGTCGAGCCGTATTATGAACTGAAAAGGCGACTCGACGACCTCGGAGTCCTCGCCGAGCTTACTGAAGAAGAGGGCAGCGCCGAAGACGAGCGCGAAATCGACACCGAACTTGCCGATATCAGACGGGTGTTCGAGGATTTCCAGCTCTCCAGGATGCTCTCGGGCGAGCACGACAGCGCTAGCGCTATTCTCGAAATCAATGCGGGTGCAGGAGGAACAGAGGCCTGCGACTGGGCAGAGATGCTCCTTCGTATGTATCTGAGATGGGCCGAGCGCCGGGGTTTCCAAACGGAGATCATCGACAACGTTCCGGGCGATATGGCCGGGAGCAAAAAGGCGACGGTGCTTGTCCAAGGGGCCAACGCCTACGGGTATCTGAGGGCCGAACGGGGGGTTCACAGGCTCGTTCGCATCTCGCCGTTCGACGCAAACAAGCGCAGGCATACCAGTTTTGCCGCGCTTGATGTGATCCCGGAGGTCGAGAATGTGGACGAGGTGATGATCAACTCCGACGACCTGAAGATCGACACGTATCGCTCGGCGGGCGCGGGTGGTCAGAACGTTCAAAAGAACGAGACAGCGATTCGCATCACGCACATCCCGACGGGGATCGTCGTAACGTGCCAGAATGAGCGCTCACAGCTCAGGAACAGAGATATGGCGATGAAGGTGCTTCAGTCTCGACTGATGGAGCTCCAGCGCGCCGACGACGAAGCCCGGATGGCTGAGATCCGGGGCGACCTTCGCGCGATAGAGTGGGGGAGTCAGATACGCTCCTACGTGTTCCAGCCCTACACGATGGTCAAAGACCACCGAACGGGCCACGAAGCCGGCGACGTAAATAGAGTGATGGACGGCGACATCGACGATTTTATTCGAGCTTATTTAACTTCGGATAAAGACGGCGACAACGGCAGATAAAGTGCGTCTTATACCCTTGGAGACGCTTTCTGGACGAGTCTCCAAGGGTGGTGGGACAAATGAAAAAAGCATTTATACTTGGAATAGCTCTGATAATATCGATTTCGGCGTGCGCGGCGCTTGCGGCTCCCGCATCGGTGACATCCGAAGGCCCGCTCGGGACGGCTGGGGTCGGCAAGCAGGAAGTCTCACTCGGCGACCTCGTGGCTGACGCCATTCGCTCGGCGCTTGGCACGGACCTCGCGTTTGTGAGCGCAAGCGAGCTGAAGGATCGCGACAGCACAGTCGCCAAAGGCAAAGTGACCGCTGCAGACGTTGCGGCCTACGTCGCTTACTCGGACGACCCTGTGGTTCGGGTGAACCTGACCGGCAAGCAGATCAGGCTGGCGCTTGAGCGCGGTGTGCTGATCTACCCGCAGAAGAACCTCGGGTTCCTGCAGGTGTCGGGGATTCGGTTCGCTTTTGACTCGGGCAAGCCCCAGGAAAGCCGCGTGACATCGGTTCGCACGGAGTCCGGTGCAAGCCTCTCGGACGGCGATACCTACTCGGTCGCGATGACTTCGAGCCTCGCAAACGGAGCTCTCGGCTACTGGAAGATTTGGAGCAAGGGCGACATCAAAGAGCCCGCGCAGCAGATTACGATTCCGGAGGCCGTCGAGTCGTTCTTCACCGGGCGCGACAGGGTGGACTATACGACGCAGAGCAGGATTACAATTGGTGGGTAGATAATTGCGGAAATCTCGACTCGAATTGCGTAGTTTTGGAACCAGACTCAGTCGCGCTCTTGCGCTGGGTCTGGTTGTTTTTGTGTCCGTGGGGTGCGGAGAGAAGCTCGGCAGCGCTTCATCGTTTGATGGCGACCGCGCATACTCCTCACTCAAGAAGCAGTGCGACATCGGCCCGCGCTACTCCGGGACTCCGGGGCAGAAGGCGATGGTCGAGATGATGAGCTCCGAGCTGAAAAGTAGTGCGGACGAGGTGGTCGTACAGCCGTTTCGGGTGAAGCTCGACGGCAAAATGCTCGGATTCACCAACGTCTACGCGGTTTTTAACCCCAAGGCTGAGCACTTTATTCTGCTCTCAGCCCACTGGGACAGCCGCCCGATGGCGGACCAGGAGATCGACAAAGTCAAGGCCGCAAAGCCGATAGTCGGCGCAAACGACGGAGCCTCAGGCGTCGCAGTTCTCTTAGAGCTTGCCCGCGCGTTCAAGGCGGAGAAACCGAAGGTCGGCGTCGTGATGGCTTTCTTTGACGGCGAAGACTACGGCCCCGACGACACCCGCATGTTCTTTGGCTCGAAGTTCTTTGCCGAAAACCACAAGACAGCCGTCCGCCCGGCGGGACGCGAGATCAGCTACGACTACGGGATTCTCCTGGATATGGTCGGCGACAGCGATCTGGTCATTCCCAAGGAGCGCCGTTCCGTCGCTGCCGCTCCAGAGGTCGTCGCAAAGGTCTGGTCGGCAGCAAAGAAGCTCGGGCACGACAAGGTGTTTGTCGACCGCGCGGACTATTCGATTCAGGACGACCACTGGCCGCTGCTGGCGGCCGGGATCAAGTGCATCGACGTGATCGACTTCGATTATGCTCCGTGGCATACCCTCGATGACACGGCTGATAAGTGCAGTGCGAAGTCGCTCAAGATCGTTGGGGATGTGATCGCCTCGGTCGTCTATTCCGAGCCCGCTGAAAAGAAGTGATCGACCGCCACGTCCACACCGTACACTCTGGCGACTCTCCCGCCGAACTCAGGGAGATGTGCGCCCGCGCGGTGGAAGTCGGGATCAGCGATATCACCTTTACCGAGCACCTCGATTTCACCCCGACGGATATGTCCTACGGTGCGTTTGTCTATGAGCGCTGGATCGAAGAGATCGCTGCCGCCCGAGATGAGTTCGCCGGGAGACTTGCTATTCGCACCGGGGTTGAGGTCGACTACCAGGCCCGCTATCACAGTGAGATCGAAGACTACCTCGCCTCACATAAGTTTGACTACGTGCTCGGAAGCGCCCACTATATCGATGGCGTGATAATGGAGGACCACGAGCGCTACTTCCCCGGCAAGAGCGTGCGCGAGGCCTATCTGCCGTATTTCGAGGCCATGCAGGTTACCGCAGAGACGGGGCTTTTCCACACTATTGGCCACATAGACCTCTGCAAACGCCACGGTTCGCGCTACTTCGGGCCGTTTGTGCTCGACGATTTTCCGGGCGAGATGACCGCCGTTCTAAAGTCCGTGATCTCCCGTGGAATGCTGATTGAGATCAACACCTCGGGACTTCGGCAGGCCCCATCAGAGACCTACCCCGCGCTTGACACGCTTCTTCTTTACAAAGAGCTTGGTGGCAGACGTGTTGCTATCGGCTCGGACTCCCACAAGCCCGAGCACCTCGGCTTCGGGCTGCAGACTGGGATGGAGCTTGCGCGGCAGGCCGGACTCTTAGCTGCTTACTCTTGACCGTGACGACTTCTACTTGCTATCCGCGTTTTTCGGGACGGATCGGCATCTCAAGCGGCTCGCTTGGAGAAGGCATCGGAGCGTAGTCGGGCATCTCAAGGCCCAGGACTAGTGAGTCTACGCGCACCGGTGCGCCGGTTTGGATCGATCTGTTTGCGGCGACCCCGGTCATGATCGAGTAGGCCCCTGCGCGGTGATTGGCTGCGCGCAGATAGGGGTCGGGCTCGCTTCCGGGGCGGAAGACGTCGGCCAGAAGCAGCTCATCGCCTCCACCGTGACCGCCTTCGGCCTCCCAGATGTCGACCTCGTATGCGGGCTCAAAGTAGGGGTAGATGCGGGTCCACGTGCCTTCCTTATTCAGTGCTCCGGGGACTGTGCCGTCGCCGTTTACGTAGACAGTCTCCTCGCACTTGTGCTCGAGCCTTCCCTTGGCGCCGTTAAATACTACGTGATAGCCTTCCCAGGGCATGAAGGCGTTAAGGGAGTAAGAAAGCGTCGCGCCAGAGGCGTACTCAACTACGACGTTCATTGTGTCCTCGATGTTCATATCGGGTGAGAATACGCACTTGTCGCGCAGGTAGCCGTCGTATTTCTCGCAGTCGAGGTAAAGCGTGCGGTGGCCCTCGTTTCCTGCCATGTCAAGGGCGTAGGCGCAGTCGGGCTTGTGCGGGCAGGTGTGGCAGCGCTCGGTGCGTTGGGTGAGGCCGTAGCGGTCGGCGGTCGCAGGCGTGTAGAAGCTTCGCTTGCCCTGGGCGTAGACTTGGACGGGAACAGTCGAAAGCCACCAGTTGATGAGGTCAAAGTGGTGCGTCGACTTGTGGACCAACAGGCCGCCGGAGTTGGCCTTGTCCCGGTGCCAGCGCCTGAAGTAGTCGGCCCCGTGGGTCGTGTCTAGCATCCAGTGGAAGTCGACCGATAGTATGTCGCCGATTACCCCCGACATCAGGAGATCTTTTACCTGGGCTCTTGGGGGAGAATATCTGTAGTTGAAGGTGACGGTGAGCTTCTTGCCCGTTTTCTTCTGGGTGTCGACTATTCTTTGGCAGCGCTCGGCGTCGATCGTCATGGGTTTTTCGGTGATGACGTCGCATCCCATCTCCATCGCCCGGCAGATGTACTGGTCGTGGGTTGAGTCCATCGTGGTGACGATGACCGTGTCGGGCTTCTGCTCGGTGATCATCGTCTCGAAGTCGGTGTGCAGGTATTTGGCTGCCTCCACCCCGTGCTCGCGAAGCCACTGGTCGGCCAGATCGATCCTGCCCTGGTTCTTATCGCAGATGCCGACGAGCTGGCAATTCGCCGAATACTCCTGTGCAAGCGCCTGGAAATACAGCGACGACCTGCCACCCAGCCCGACCTGAACGATGCGTTTATTGCTCATAACGATTCCTCCGCTGCTACTACTCAACGACAATCACCTCATGGATAGCGATTCTTTGGACAGTAAGCTTGATCTTGCCGTCTTGGAAACTAAACGCCAGCTTCTCATCCGCAGGCTGAATGGTAACGCTCTTTGGTTGCTTTGCGGTGCGTATTGTGACAGAGAGCGGCCCGAGCGGCGGAATCTCATCGTAGGTGTAGACGCTTGGGTCGTGGTGAGGGCCGGCGGTGTTGATCAAGTTCACCATCAGTTTGCCGTCTTGTCGCGTCGGGACAACATCTACGAAGTGCGAGCCGGTGACTTCGACCAATGGCTCGGGACAGAGCTCACGCGCGATGGCCGAGAGGAAGTTCCGAACGACCGAAGTGCGGCTGGTGCGATAGCGGCGGCCAAGATCAACCAAGACGCCGGCCACTTTGCCTTTGCCGTAGGGGGTCATCACGGCGGCGGGCTCGGATGCGCTCGCGCGGTCGTTGATGGCGTGGAGCTTGCCGAACTGTTGCGCCTTTGGGCCAAGCTCTGTGGCCTGGTAGTTCGCAAGAATCCCCGCAAGCCAGCCGTCTTGTTCGACCCAGGCTTTCTTCTCCGTGGGCTCACCCTGCAGGGTGATATCGAGCTCGTCGGCAAATAGCTTGACAGGCCCGGGGCCGACGAGCAGCAGGTTTCCACCGTCGCAAACGTAGTCTTTCAGCTCTTGAACGAACTCAGGGGCCAGGTAATCCCACTCCGGGATGACTATCAGCGGATACTCCGCGAGCCTCCCCTGGAGCTGGTGCTCCATAAGTATCTCAACGGACTGCTGAGCGTCAAGGAGCGCGTTCAGCACGCCTGAGATTGGAACAAGCTCACCGCCCCACGGTGCAAAAAGCGAACCTGCCTTGTGGTGATAGTACCCGGCGGTGGAGAGCACGAGCCCGATCTGCGGGACAACTTCTGCCCTGTGGCAAAGCTCCTCGCGTGCCCGGCAGAACTTCGCCGTCTCGGCCATCAGGTCCATCTGCCACTCACTGATCGCCCCGTCGTGCTTCTGGGTGAAGTATGCCTGAAACCCGCCGCCCATTGCAAGGACGACGGAGGCCTCCTGGCAAAGCTGCACAGGCGTCTTTGTGGACCAAATGTTCTCAGACTGGAATCGTCCGGAAAACGCCCAGGCCATCAGGTCCCAGGGTTTGCCCTGTCTGGCGATGCAGCGCGCGACCATACGCGCGACGTTCACGCTGTCCTGCAGCGGGTAGTCCCCGGAGATAAAGTCGATGTCCGCGCTCACCGGCTCCGGCATGTCCGAGGTGAACGCCCAGTTGCTCGCGATCTGGAAACCGGGGTTGTGCCGGTGCATCTCGTCGACGTAGTGACGTACGTAACGGCGAAAACCCTCGCGGCAGAACTCACGAAACTCCCAGTATTGTGGGTCCTCGGGGCTTTTCGGAAGCTCATCGCTGCCGGTCAGCGCTTTCCATGCCTCCCGGGCGCGTTTGCCGTAATCGGGCTCGGTTGCCCAGCTTTCTCCGTCGACCCAGACGCCGTCGACGCCGTACTCGTCGCAGAGCTCCTTCAACTGAGGTATCATAAGCTTATCGACGTAGGGACCGAAGACGCTTGTCTTCTGTTTGTCGCGCTTGCCCTTCTCATCGATTCGCGCCCAGGACGGGTGCTTGGTGACCGCTTCGATGTCATACACGCCTGAGTAGTGCATAAAGAGCCCGACCCCTCGCTCGGCCGTCACTTCCCGCCAAATCCGAAGCTGGTCCTTCACGAACCCAGGCGCAGGGTTGCCCACTTTGGTCGGATAGCTCGAAATGCCGGGGTGGCCCTTGCAGTCACACTGCAGGTAGTCGGGGCGCACTTTGTCGATGATCCCCTCGATCATCTCTCGGGTCACGCTCTTGCCGACCTCGGTGCAGTCGTGCCCTGCATGAAAGTCGAAATGAATGCCAAGAAAGCTCTCTGCGCGCTTTTTGCGCTTAGGATACGTGCTGTGATCAAACATCGTCTGGTAGTCTCCTGTTATGGGAACTTATATTCCGACCCGGAAGCTATACTCGCCCGAGCCGACTGAAAACACCTGGTAAGCGCCGTCGCGGCCCACGTGGACGACGCCGGGACTCTCAAGCACAGCCCGGTCGCACTCGGTGATCTGCGCACCGAGCCCGGCAGGCAGGTAAAGGGTCGCCGAGGTGCTGGCGGGCACTTCAATGTCGACCGTCAGCTCTTCAAAGTCGAGCTTCCACTGGCAGGCGATCCTGCCGTAGCGGGAATCGTAGCTTGCCTTGACCGAGTCGAGGTCGCCGACTATGTGGGGCTTGATGATCGTTTTCTTGAAGCCGGGATGGTTTTCGTCGGGGCGAATGCCGGCGAGCGCTTGGTAGAACCAGCCGCTCACGCAGGCAAACGCGGGGTGATCGAGCGAGCCTCCCTTGTCCCAGGCTTCCCAAAACGTAGTCGCACCATCTTCGAGCATATGGACCCAGCCTGGATACCCTTCGCGGGTTATCATCACATAAGCGAGCTCGGCTAACCCGTGGTCTGCGAGGGTGTCGAGGAGGAACTTGGTCCCGACGATTCCCGAGCTTACGTGGTCGTCGCGCTCCTCTCGGACCGATCTCATAAGCGCCATCAGCACAACGTCTTCAAGCTCCTCGGGAACCATTCCAAAGGCGATGGGCAGTGCGTTTGCGGTTTGGGAGTCGGCTCCGTAGCTGCCATCGCTTGGGTCAAAGAACCGGGCGTTGAAGGCTCGCTTGATGTCAGCGGCAAGCCTTGCGTAGCGCTCCGCGTCCTCGTCGTGCCCGAGAATCTCTGCCGTGCGGCTTAGCACCGTCGCGTCGTAGAAGTAAAACGCCGTGCCGGTCAAGGGGATGGGGGTGCGCTTCGGTGTGCTTGATGTTCCTTCCTCCAGCCAGTCCCCGAGGCCAAACTCCACGATGTGGCCCTCTGCACGGGTGCCGAGGTAGTCGGTGTAGGCCTTCATCATGTGGAAGTTGCGCTCGAGTATCTCCCTGTCGCCGTACTGGACGTAGTGATACCAGGGCAGAATGACGCAGGCGCTTCCCCAGCAGGGACAGGTGTAGTCCTCGCCGGGCATCCCGTCGATTCCCCAGCCGGGGCTTGGGACGATAGATCCCATCGCACCGGTAGGAAGCAGCGTGTCGGCCATATCGTCGACCCACTTGGAGTAGAAGGCGGCCATATCGAAGTTCATCATCGCCTCATGGCTTGAGACGAGACCGTCGGCCATCCAGCCGTTTTTCTCCCTGTGCGGACAGTCCTGGGGGATGCTGTGGAGGTTATTTAGCTGCGTCCACTTCGACACCTGCTGCAGCCGGTTCACGAGCTCGTTTGAACAGGAGAACTCGCCCGTGTCGGCGACGCTTGAGTGCACTACCCGCCCGAGGATGTCCTCAGTGCCGGGTTTGTAGGAAAGCCCTGTAACCTCGATATACTGGAACCCGTAGTAGGCGAACCTTGGCTCCCAAGTCTCTTCGCCGTCGCCTCGTAGAACGTATTCGTCGGTTGCGAAGCGCCCGCGGGTTAGAGATTTGATATCGTCTTGATTGACTGTGCCGTCGGGGGATAGTCGCTCGCCGTAGACGAGCTTTATGCGCTCTCCGGCCTTGCCCCTGATCCTGATTTGCGTCCAGCCGGCAATGTTTCGCCCCAGGTCAACCACATAGACTCCGGGTTTGGGTTCGGTGACGCTTGTTGGGGTGATCGTCTCGGTGACCTTGATCGGCGGGCACTTCTGAGAGACGAGCCTACCCTTTGGTGCGGGGAGAGTGATTGCCCGGCTCCAGCCCGAGTCGTTAAATCCGGGGACGTTCCAGTCCGGGGTTTCCATACGCGCGTCGTAGGTTTCGCCGCCTCGGAGGGTGTTGTAGCGTATCGGCCCTTCGGTTGAGGTGCGCCAGAGCTTATCACTTGCAATGGACTGGCGCGTGTCGTCGGTATATTCGAGGTTGAGCTGCAGAATCATCTTCGGCTGGGAACGCCAGGGGGCGGCCTCGTAACCCCAGACGTCCGGGACCGCCATATCAAACCATCCCCGCCCGAGGGTCACGCCGATGACGTTTTGACCGTCGTTGATGTGCTCGGTAACGTCGTAAGCGACGTAGAGCGCTCGCTTGTCGTAGTTTGTGAAGCCCGGGTCTAGCACGTGGTCGCCGACTTTTTGGCCGTTGATATAGAGCTCATAGTACCCGAGCCCACAGATAAAGGCCTGTGCGCGCTTTACCTGTTTTGGCGCGTCGAACTCACGGCGAAGCGTGACGGCCGGGGCTGCGTCTTCCGAGGACTCGCCAATCTCGGCTCCGACCCACTCACCGCTCCAGTCCGAAGGGTCTAGGAGGCCCATTGTAAAATGTGCGGGTTTGCTCCATGCGCTTTTCTCGCCGTCTTTGTCCCAGACTCGCACCCGCCAGAAGACTCTTTTCCCGGAGCCAAGCTCTATGCCCTGATACGCTCTGTCGAGCGACTTTTCGCTATCGATTTGGCCGCTGTCCCAGAGGTCGGGCTCGCCTGAATCGAGTGAATTCGGGCTGCTCGCTGCCTGGACCTGCCAGGCGGTCTGCATATCTCCGCGTTTTTCTGAAAGAAGCGTCCAGCTGAGTTTGGGAGCAAGGTTTTCGACGCCGGTTGGGTCTGCCAAATACTCGCACGTGAGCTTATCTACTTGCATGGCTGTCGAGTCATCCTTTTGCCCGCTTTATTCGTGAAGCGAATAAAGCTTTCGCTAACAGAGCATTATTCACACTACTCGTGAATAATGCGGGTTAGGGTGAGAGCATGTTGATTATGGGGTTACTATACCTGCGTGAGGTTGCTATGTCAATAGCTTAGCCCGCTTTATTCGTGAAGCGAATAAAGCTTTCGCTAACAGAGCATTATTCACGCTACTCGTGAATAATGCGGGTTAGAAAGCTGGGTGTTACTGCTTGACTGATGGGCCTGTTGGGTGCATAATAATGCCGTACACCCGCCGACGGCGACGGGGCGACTGTGCTCGTCTGCCCGGGGGGGAACCATAAAAAGGGGCAGAGCACAATCATGCATATCAAGTTTGCCATAGTCATCACCTATGTGTTAGTGATGCTTGGGATCGGTTTCGCCTGTATGCGGCGCAACAAGACCATAAGCGATTTCTTCCTTGCGGGCAGGAGCCTTGGCCCGTGGATGTCGGCGTTTGCATACGGGACGACCTATTTCTCGGCGGTCATCTTCGTCGGCTACGCGGGACGACTGGGGTGGGGGTTTGGCCCGTGGTCGCTTCTGATCGCTGCCGGAAACGTGATCTTCGGAAGCTTCCTCGCGTGGTACATTTTTGCCGGACGCACGCGCGTTATGACTGCGAAACTAAACGCGCTTACGATGCCGGAGTTTTTGTCCGCACGCTTTGACTGCAAATTCCTCAAGATCGCCTCCGCGCTGATTATCTTTGTCTTTCTAGTGCCCTACAGCGCATCGGTCTATCAGGGGCTTGCGCTGCTGTTTAAGTCGACGCTGGGTATCGAGTCCTATGGCTTGGCTGTTGCGTGTATGGCGCTGTTTACCGGCGTGTATCTCGTCGCCGGAGGCTACCGAGCGCTCGCTGTGACCGACTTTGTGCGTGGTATCATCGAGCTTATCGGCGTTATCGTAATGGTGGTTTTCCTCGTGAAAATCGCGGGCGGGTTCCACTCGGTCACTCAGGCGCTTGCTTTGCCCTCTGCGTCTCCTGCGCTTCATCCCAAACCCGGCGCTCCGGCTCCGATGTTTCCGGGGTGGCTCACGCTTGCCTCGCTTGTGGTCCTGACGAGCTTTGGCCCGTGGGGGCTTCCTCAGATGGTGCAGAAGTTCTACTCGATCAAGAGTGAGGCTGATATCAAGCGGGCGATGGTCGTCGCATCGGTTTTTGCCGTGTTTATTTCTTTTGGAGCCTACTTCACCGGGGCGATCACTCACCTGTTCTATCCCGCAAACGCTCCTGTGATGCTTATGCACAAATATGCTGCTCAAGGTGTGAAGACCCCGCACCAGGCGCTCGACTGGTTAATGCCTGACTTTCTGACCGACCCGAGTCTCATCCCTTCCTGGGTTGCGATGGTGATTATGCTGCTCGTGTTCTCGGCTTCGATGTCGAGCCTGTCGTCCCTTGTTCTGGTGTCGAGTTCATCTATCGCGGTAGACCTCTACGGTGGGTTCAAGAAGAACGCTAGCAAGAGCTCGGTGATGACCCTGATGCGGGTGCTCTGCGCGGTGTTTGTGGGGATTTCACTCTTCATCGCGCTCAGGCAAATCGACTTTATCGTAAACCTGATGGCGCTCTCCTGGGGCGCTCTTGCAGGCGCGTTCCTTGCGCCTTACTGCTTCGGCCTATTCTGGAAGAGAACGACCAAAGCCGGAGCGATTGCGGGAATGTTCTCTGGGCTTGCAACGATGATCGCGATCTGCGAGATATTCAAAGCCCCCGGCAACCCGGCAATTCCAATCGCTGGCGCTGTTGCGATGATAGTGCCGGTGATCGTCGTTCCTGTAGTGAGCCTCTTCACTACCCCGCCCTCAAAAGAGATCATCGAGCGGGCATTTGGGGATGCTCCGGCTGAGGAAGCCTAAGAGTCGGAAGTTGATGAGCTATGAGTAGGTGTTCCTGCTCATAGCTCCCATTTGCTGTAGTACGCCCTGAAGTTGGAGGAGCGCACCCTTCGAGAGCCTCAGGGTGAGGGGTTGGGCTTGGGTGGATGTGTGAGAAGATTGTGCATCCCCCTGACATGCTAAAACCGCCACCCTGAGCCCTGCTGAGGCTCTCGAAACGTGCGCTCCACTGCCTCTATCGCCCTCTGATACATCTTCTCTTTGCGCGCCTTGTCATCCCTGATTTTCTCATCAAGCGGCGGGAGGATGCCGTAGTTGGAGTTCATTGGCTGGAAGCGCTTGAGCTCGCAGGTGGCAATGTAGTTTAGGAGCGACCCTGTCATTGTCTCGCGGGGCATCGTGATTGGGGTCTCGCCCCGGATCAGCCGCGCGGCGTTGATTCCGGCGATTATGCCTGACGCGGCGCTTTCCATATAGCCCTCGACGCCGACTATCTGTCCGGCGAAGAAGAGTTCGGGGTCTGTGCGAAGCTGGAGCGTCGCGTCGAGCAGGCGCGGGGAGTCGATGAACGTGTTGCGGTGCATCTGGCCGTAGCGCACGAACTTGGCGTTCTCAAGGCCGGGGATCATCGAAAATACTCGCTTTTGCTCGGGCCACTTCAGGCGCGTCTGGAAGCCCACGAGGCCGTAGACCGTCGCCTCGTCGTTTTCCTGTCGGAGCTGCACGTTTGCGTAGGGACGGCGGCCGGTGGCGGGGTCGACCAGGCCTACTGGCTTCATCGGGCCGAATGCGAGCGTCTTTGGCCCGCGCACGGCTAGTTCTTCAACGGGCAGGCACCCTTCAAAGAACTTGGAGCCCTTTTCGAACTCGGCCACGGGGGCCTTTTCGGCGTTTGCGAGCGCTTCTCTGAAGGCGAAATAGTCTTCTTTCAGGTCAAATGGGCAGTTGATGTAGCCTTCGCCCTTGTCGTAGCGGCTGGCGTCGAAGCACTTGGTGCGGTCGATAGAGCTTGTCTCGACCGAGGGGGCGATCGCGTCAAAGAAGTGCAGGTGCTCAGCTCCGGTGACCCGGGCGATGTCCAGGGCAAGCGCGTCTGATGTAAGCGGGCCGCTTGCGACGATTACTGGGCGACCGGTCGGGATCGCAGTTAGCTCTTCCCGCCGGAGCGTGATCCTGGGGTGATGCTCGATGCGCTCGGTGACGAGGTCGCCGAAGCGCGTTCGGTCGACCGCAAGCGCCTGACCCGCCGGAACGCGAGTCGCCTCCGCGCACTCGATTATGAGCGAGCCCAGCCGCCGCATCTCTTCTTTCAACAGGCCGTGCCCGGTCGTCCCTTCGCTCTTGAGCGAGTTGCTGCAGACAAGCTCCGCAAGCCTGCCGGACTCGTGCGCGGGGGTCATCTTTTCGGGTCGCATTTCGTAGAGGGTGACGTCGATCCCGAGTTCCGCCGCATGCCACGCGGCCTCGCAGCCTGCGAGACCTCCGCCGATTATAATAAGCTGTTTCAACAGTGACTCTCCATATAATGTGTTTCGCCAGATATAATACCACACTACGGGCGGCCGCGTTTCTGGAAATGGCCTGATGCAAACGTTTCAGCAGCATTGTCGGGCCAGTTGTTTCCCTGATATAATAGAACAAGGATAACGTAACTATGTTTGCAACCGGTTTTGTGGAGGTCTGTGACTATTTTGCCCGAGCTTGAGCTTGTTTCCGACGAATGGTGCTTTGCATGCGGGGTCGATAACCCGATCGGCTTGAAACTGAAATGGGAAACAGTCGATGGCGTGCATCTTGCAAAATTTACTCCGAAGCGCGAGCACCAGGGCTACTTCGGGATAACCCACGGTGGGATCGTCGCAACGCTCCTCGATGAGGCGATGGCGCGGTTTGTATGGGCCGAAGGCCACCGGGCAATGACCGTAGAGATGTCCGTGAGATACAAGAAACCGGCGAAAACAGGCGTGGAACTCACCATCACCGGACGTATTCTTTCTGAAGAGCGCAGGATAATCTCCTGCTCAGCCGAACTGACTGATCCGGCGGGCGAGGTCGCAGCCTCCGCCACCGGCAAAATGATGAAAATCTAACGGCAGGGGATAGAGGTTAGAGGCTGGAAGGGCCCGGATTGCAAATCCGGCCCAACGTCTACCAACCCCCCAACCCCCGGCCCCTAACCCCAATTTGGGAGGTAATTGTGCACGATTGTAGGCTTGATAAACAAGAGCGCAGCCTGCGGGAGATACTCGAGGCCGGCGCGACGAACCGTGTGATCCGTAAGGTGCAGCTAAACGAGAGCATCGTTCTCTTTGAGCTCGACAACCCCTTGATCGCGCGCGGCGCAAAGGCCGGGCAGTTTGTTGTGGTGCGGCCAAGCGACTGTGGCGAGCGCATCCCGCTTACTATTTCGGACTCGGACAAGGAGCGTGGCACGATCACGATTATCGTCCAGGTCGTCGGACGAAGCACGATGGAGCTTGCGCGGATCAATGAGGGCGAGTGCGTCCCGGACGTCTGCGGCCCGCTTGGGCTGCCGACTGAGATCGAGAACTTCGGAACGGCTGTCGCAGTTGGCGGCGGGGTAGGGATCGCGTTTTTGCGCCCGATCACAAAAGCGCTGAAGGACGCGGGGAACGAAGTCATCACCATCCTCGGCACGCGCACAAAGGACCTCCTGATACTTGAAGACGAGATGAAAGATATCTCCGACGAGCTATTTGTCACGACGGACGACGGCACCCACGGGCGCAAGGGGTTCGTCTCCGACGTCTTGAAGGAACTTCTGGAGAGCCGCAAGGTCGATATCGTCTACGCGATCGGCCCGATGCCGATGATGCGCGTCTGCTCCGAGGTCACCAAGCCCTTCGGCACAAAGACTGTCGTCTCGCTTGACCCGGTCATGATCGACGGTACGGGGATGTGCGGCGGCTGCCGTGTGACGGTCGGCGGACAGACCAAGTTCACATGTGTAGACGGCCCGGACTTTGACGCGCACCTCGTAGACTGGGAAGAGTTGAAGCTCCGCAAGGTCTACTACCAGCCCGAGGAGTCGACGTCAAAATCGCAGCTGGCGAAGGAGGCTAAGTAACAATGGCAAACATAAAACCGCGCGAAGATATGCCTCAGCAGCCTGCCGCTGAGCGCGTGAAGAATTTCTACGAAGTGGCGCTCGGATACACCGAAGAGCAGGCGCTAAACGAAGCCAAGCGCTGCCTCGGCTGCAAGAAAAAGCCCTGCATGCTCGGCTGCCCTGTGATGGTGGACATCCCCGAGTTCGTCACGCTTGCCGCAGAGGGCAGGTTCATGGAGGCCGCGTCGGCTCTGAAGAAGACAAACAGCCTTCCCGCGGTCTGCGGGCGCGTTTGCCCTCAGGAAGAGCAGTGCGAGAAGCTCTGCGTGCTTGGCAAAGCCGGTGAGCCGGTCGCGATCGGCCGCATCGAGCGGTTCGTCGCCGATTACGAGGCGCTGAACTCAGCGGGCAAACTCGACGCTGTCGAAGGCCCTGCCGACCCGTCGCTTAACAAATACGCGGTAGCGGTAGTAGGTTCCGGCCCAGCCGGGCTTACGGTTGCCGGTGACCTCGCCAAGATGGGCTACTCGGTCACGATTTTCGAGGCGCTGCACCACACCGGCGGCGTGCTGCGCTACGGCATCCCCGAGTTCCGCCTGCCGCGCGATATCCTGGACAGGGAGATCGACTACGTAAAGAGCCTTGGCGCGAAGATTGTGAAAAACGTCGTCATCGGCAAGACCGTGACGATCCAGGAGATGCTTGCGCAGGGGTTTGACGCAGTGTTCGTCGGCTCAGGCGCTGGCGCTCCTCAGATGATGAAGCTTGCCGGTGAGAACCTGAACGGCGTGCTTTCGGGGAACGAATGGCTGACCCGAATTAATCTGATGCGCGCGAATCGGTTCCCCGAGTATGTGACTCCGCTTCGTAAGCCCAGGAAGGTCGCAGTCATCGGCGCTGGGAACACCGCTATGGACTGCACCCGCACCGCGCTTCGAGTGGGAGCTGAGAACGTGACGATCGTCTACCGCCGCAGCCGCGCGGAGATGCCCGCTCGCGCAGAGGAGATCGAAAACGCCGAGCACGAGGGAGTCGAGTTTAAGCTCCTCACCAACCCCACGCGCTTTATCGGCGACGAAAAGGGCCAATTGATCGGCATGGAGTGCCTGAGGATGGAGCTCGGTGAGCCCGACGACTCGGGTCGCCGCCGCCCGGTCCCGGTTCCTGGAAGCGAGTTTGTGATGGAGCTCGACACAGCGATCATCGCAATCGGCCAGAGCCCAAACCCGCTCATTCGCTCCACCACCGACGGGCTGCAGGTGCAGAAGTGGGGCGGGATTATCATCAACGATGAGACCGGAATGACTTCCATACCTGGCCTCTTCGCCGGAGGCGACGCCGTCACCGGAGCCGCGACCGTCATCACCGCGATGGGCGCAGGCAAGGTCGCCGCACAGGGTATCGACAGGTATATTCGGGAGAAGAATGGACTGCCGGTAGAGAACTAGCCCACAGAAGCAAGAAGCCCCAGAGGTAATCTGGGGCTTCTTGCTAGATATATACTTGAAAGTCGTCAGAAATGAGGCTGGTGTTTTAGCCCTAATTGCAGTTCTGGTAGGTCCATACGCCCTGTCATAGATGCTACGAACTCTCGAAAATATGGCCAAGTAAACATTGGTAGGGCTATTTGCTGAAAAACCTCAAAGAACTCTGGGCTGAACTCCTCACTACTGGCAAAAGTCAGCAAGTAATTTGCTTTAACTGCGAGAATATTCTTTCGTTTGTACCGGGATTGCAGCAAATAACTGTGTGTGACATTTACTGTCCCGTCAATGACAGCGAAGCTAGCGTTTTCACTAGTGTCTACGGGTATTTTTCCAAGTTCAGCAAAAGCAATCTTCGAAGTCTCGGGGTCCGATTTGACATCGCATTCCAGAAGGGAGATACTTCGGAGCTCCAATCCTCGAATTACCTTGCCGTATTCTTCTGGTGATATCGCTGGTTTTGCATCGAATTCTGTTTGGTTCATCATCAAATCCTTAAGTCGCGCTAAGAAGCTGCATCAAAAGTCCGCATATCATACTGACGCGACAGTAATTGTAGTGACGGCTTGGCCTGCGTGTCTAGCTCATAACTGCCCTTCAAGCGTTCTTGCTCCAACGACGAGGCGGCAAAGGTCGATGCGATTCTATTTGCGAACAACTCCGCTACTTGTGCGCCACCTACGTGCTGGGTGAGAATATCAGATATGTAGTGGTTGACGCTGCAACCATCTTTCTCAGCCATGCGGGCAACATCCTTGTGCAATTCCTTGCGTATCCTCAAGAGGATGCGGCCACTATATTCCTCCAGCTCTTGCTCCGGAATAGGTGGCGGCAGAGGAATGGTCTTACCTCTACTGATCATGTCTTCAAAGAGTGTAACCTTAAGCTCTTGCAGAGCCTCAAGTGCTTCCTGCGCTGTATCTCCTTCAGCGAAAAATGCCCATCTGCCCAAATAGGGAATGGACGCTGAGTATCCGCCACCTAGCTCATCAGGGATTGCACGAATCTCTACAGGGTAATCCAGAGTCATGTAGTAATCTAGTGTACCGGGCTTCATGACTGGTCTCCTTTGTTGTTCATTACGTCTTCATATAGTTCAATACATTCAATAGCCTTTAGCATGTGATCAACGTATACGCCCTTGACTCTTCGACCGGACTACAAAGACACTGCCAAGGTGCAGTTGCCACCGAATGCAGGAACATATGCTAAGGCAGGGTGCTCAACAATGAACACATGTGAAGTGCCTGTCTTCTCCCTGAGCCAATTGCCCAGGTAAGCTCGTATGACCTTTTCGAAGTCATCAAGGTCAACTTCTGGAGGACAATAGCTCTTCCATTTTCGAAGTACTTCCTCAGCCTTAGCCATGTATGGATGATATCACAGGCGATATCATTCGTCAATCAGTAATTCCCCATTATTGCACGCAACTAACACATTATTTTCCTGCATCCTGTCGTGATTGTGATTGCAGTGAATCTGTGACAAAGATAGATGGCTAGACTAAAGCATCTGTTTGGTTCGACTTGACGAAACGCAGCCCCGGGGAGTAAGATTCTCGGGGCTGTGATTATTACCAGTATTGTTTGGCTAGAGGGGAACACAACACTATGACTCAACTCAAGATCACTATCGAGTGTGACGAATCTGGCTGCGTTGCGGTTGCTGAAGGGCGGGACGCGATGGTTGTCGGGCAGGGGGAGACTTACGAAGAGGCCATCGCCGACGCGACGAACGCTTATCAGCTTCATTTTGAGGGAATAACCGACGAATCTGTCGAGAAGAACGAACTCTGCGGATTTTCTGGTTGACTCCGGTCCTCTTCAGGGAATACAATGCACGGGGCCGCTTGCAGGCTTCCTTACAGAGATATTTCCGGAGGAGCAAATGGACAATCAGAACGACCTGAAGTTGTTTTATGATAGGCTTTCCGAACTTTACCGCCTCGGCTGCATCGGGGCGCTCTTGGGTTGGGACCAGCAGACTTATATGCCCACCCAGGCAGCTCAGGCTCGCGCAACCCAGCTTGAGTATATTGCGACCACCTCACACGCACGAGCGACCGACACTGCGTTTCTAAAAGCAGTCGACGAACTCGCAGCCAACCTCGAAAGCCTCTCACCGGACGACCTCGTAAACGTCCGAGAGATGAAGCGCGAACTCGACCGCGAGCGCAAACTCCCCGCTGAGTTCGTGGCAGAGTTGGCCGAGACAAGCGCGCTATCGTTTAGCGTGTGGGCCAAGGCTCGTCCCGAAAACGACTGGGCGGCGGTGAAACCGTATCTTGAGAAGCTGGTCGAGCTCTCCAGGCGGCGCGCGGAGTATGTCGGCTACGAAGAGAACCCCTACGACGCGCTGCTCGATATCTACGAGCCCGGCGCGAAGACTTCGACCGTCAAGCCGCTGCTCTTGGACCTCGGGGAGCGGCTGCGGGAGATTATCCCCGCGATCACCGACAGGTTCGCCGGAGTCGAAGAGCCAAACGGTGAGTATGCCCCCAAAGCACAGTATGAGCTTGATCAAAAAGTCTCTTTTGATTTGGGCTTCAGCTTTGATTCGGGCAGGCTCGACACCGCGCCGCACCCGTTTATGACCTCGCTTGGGCCGCGCGACTTCAGGATTACCACGCGATATGAGGCGAACAATCCGCTGCCGTCGCTCTACGGAGTGATCCATGAGACCGGGCACGCGCTCTATGAACTCGGGCTGCCGGTGAAGTGGGCAGGGACTCCGATGGGAAGCGCGGTGTCGCTCGGCATTCATGAGTCACAGTCCCGGCTTTGGGAAAACCTGGTCGGGCGAAGTCGCGAGTTCTGCGAGTACCTCGCGCCCGTGATCGCTGAGTTCTTCCCCGGAAGCGAGCTTGCCGACCCCGACGCCCTCTGGCTGAAGGTTAACCGTGTCACGCCTAGCCTGGTTCGAGTAGAGGCCGACGAGGTTACCTACTCTCAGCACGTCGTGATCAGGATGCTTCTTGAAGAGCGGCTTCTTGCAGGCGAGCTAAAGGTCGCGGATCTGCCCGAGGCTTGGAACGCGATGTATGAGAAATATCTCGGGGTATCCTCGACCGACTACAAAGACGGCGTGATGCAGGATATGCACTGGTATGACGGCGCGATCGGCTATTTCCCGACCTACGCGCTCGGGAACCTCTACAACTCCATGATGATGGAGACGATCCAGGGGGCGATCCCCAACCTCTCCAGCCAGATCGAGCGCGGCGACTTCGACCCGCTTCTATCGTGGCTGAGAGAAAACGTCCACGTCCACGGCATGCGCTACAAGGGGCCGGAGCTGATCAAGAAAATTACAGGCAAAGAGCTTCAGGCGGGGCCGTTTGTGGAGTATTTGAAGGGGAAATTTCTGGCGTAAGTCAGGCCGGTTAGCGCGTCGGGGCGGGGTGGCTCGTCCCGATGCGCACTTGCTGAATCGCGACAAACGCGACATCGCACGACGCGCGCGACAGGTTTCGCCTGAGAAATCTACTCTCCGGATGCAGCAGGTGATGAACGTCGAACCTTTTCCGGGATGAAGTGCTCCATCAGGGCCATTATCTCGTCCATCACTTCCGGATAGGTGATGATCTCGTGTTTGCACGGGATGTTTCGCCTGCGGAAGTTGATCGTGAACATCTTGCGTGGGGGCTTCCGTCGAGACAATCCCTCTTCGATACTTTCGATGCTCTGCCAACGAACAAGTCCGCTGTCTCCGATCTTGATGCCTTTGTCTGAGACGGTGATCTTTTGCAGTCCAGAAATCCAGTGCAAAAAGAGCGCCGCGATGGGAGCACCAGCGCTGGTAATTACCGCTCGTTCAACCGGTATGTTCCGGCCCCGAAGAAGGAATGGCAGCAGCCAGGCGCTTACACACATTACCTCTAACATCACGCCAAAGAACACTGTACCCTGTATTCGACTTTCGCGCGTCCAACGTGGGAACGACTTCTTGAGGTCGCCCTGCTGATTGTGGATCATTCTACCCCTCCGGCTCGTGCGCCTTCCGCCCATAGACTCTTTCGTAGGCCTTGCAGTAAGGGCAGACTCCACCCTCGACTCGCTTGACGAACCAGTAGATTATGCCCCCCTGTTTGCGTCTGGCGTGGGAGCATACCGGACACTCGACGCACTTCTGGGCCATTTCTCGGTCTTTTTCGGTGACCAGTGGTGTGCTCATCACTTCTCGCCTGTGTGATTGTGGTTATCATTCATTATGTCTTGCATAAGGTCGGTCTGGATTTGCTGTATATCCATCAGCCTTTGCCACTGCTTCTGAAGAAGGTGGTCGATCTTTTCGCTCAGGCCCTGTATCTCAAGCTCGGCTTTCAGGTTCACCTGGTAGTCGTGCTCGGAGCGTAGACGGTCTTTTGTTTCTTGCCGGTTCTGGCTCATCATAATCACAGGAGCCTGCATTGCAGCGATGCAGGAGAGCACCAGGTTCAGCAGGATAAAGGGAAACGGGTCGAAATGGCGGACCATAGCGATGGAGTTCATCGTTATCCAGAACGCCAGCACGATGCCGAATGAAATGATGAAGTTCCAGCTTCCGCCGAATGTAGCTACCTTGTCCGCTATGCGTTGGCCGAACGTGAGGTTGCTGTCAAACTGCTCGTTGAGGTTCTTTGTCAGCAGTTCCTGCTCTTGCATGGAGCGGACGACCTCAATTTCCAAATCTGAGAGTTCGCCTTTCTCCTGTTCCAGGGTGTGCTGCACGAAAAGAGCCCGGTAGTGCTCCAAATCGTCGCGGCATATCAGACTGGTGTCGGACCAGTCCGGGTGGTCTGTGCGTATCTCATTGGCGATCGTATCCCTGACCAGAGCTCCTGGGAAGAGTTCGGTGGCGCTCATCTGTTTCGCGCATACGGTGCAAGTGGATGTGTTTGGTATTTTGGTTTTCAATCTGCTACCTACTTCGGGAATGACACCTGCGCACGGATCAGCCCTCGGTCACTGAGGAGCGCGAACGAGCCGTTCAGGTCGTCGTGAACTAGGTTTTCGACGATCTGCAGGCCGAGGTTTCGCTGGTGACGGAGGTCGAAGTGACGGGGAAGCGCCTCGCCGTTGTTGACTACCGACAGGCGCACCTCTGCATCGTCACCCTTGATCGTGATGTCGATCTTGCCCTCGTTTACGGTCTTGAAACCGTGCTCGACCGCGTTCTGCACGAGCTCGTTCAGGATCAATGCGACGCTTGTCGCCTTGCGGGAAGAAAGCATTATGTCGTCGCCTGAGACTACCATGTCGATCTTCTTGTCGGGTGGAACCAGGCTTTGGCCGGTCGCGGCGATGATGCGGTCGGCGACGTGCTTGATGCTCACGTTGTCGAGGTTCTCGCCTGAGAGCATCTCATGGACGGCTGCGATCGCCAGGATTCGGTTGATGCTCTCGTTTAGCACCTGCTCGACCGAGTCAAACTTGCCGTAGCGGATCTGAAGCCGAAGCAGGCTCGCGATTGTTTGCAGGCTGTTTTTTACCCGGTGGTGCATCTCCTGGATGATCGCCGAGCGCACCATAAGCTTGGCGTTCTCGATCGCGATTGCAGCATGGCTCGCAAGCGCCAAAAGAAGCGCCGTTTCTTCTTCGGTGAAGGTGTGGGGTTTGTCCGTGTAGCAGTTGAGGACGCCGATGCTCTTGCCCTTTACCTTGAGCGGAAGCGCGATCAAGGAACACAGGCCCTCACGCCGAGCGATATCGGGAAAACGATACTCGGGGGTCTTGCGCACATCCATGACGGTTACAGGGGTGTCCTCGGATATCGCCCGTCCCGCGACGCTTTCGCCGACCTTCAGGTTCGGTTTCTTTATATAAGCCCGGCTCTTGCTCTGCGTGGCTTTGATAATTAGCTCGTTTTTCTCCTCGTCAAGGAGCATCACCGAGCAAATCTTGAAGTTCATGCTGTCGGCCGTCATACCGACGATGAGCTGCAGCACCTCTTCTAAGTAAAGCTCGCTTGTGATCGTCTTGCTGATCTCGGAGAGCGTCGTTAGCTGGTTGGCGCGCTTCTCCATGCGCTGATACTGTTGGAAATTTCCGATCGCCCCGCCGATCTGGTCGCCGATGCTGTAGAGCAGGTTGATCTGGGTTTCGGTGTACTCGTGAGGCGGGTTGGTGCGCACGTTGATGACGCCGACCAGGCTGTCTTTTCCCTGAAGAGGCACGGAAAGCATCGAGTGATAGGCGTCCTCGCGGAACCCCGGGACGCTCTTAAAGCGCGCATCGGTCCAGGCCTCGCGCCCTACGGCGACGTGTTTACGCTCTTTTGCTACCCAGCCCGTGATGCCTTCGCCGACCTTCAAGCGAATCTTGCCGATGACCCCGGTTGATGGTCTGCTCGCAGCCATCAGGATGAGCTCGTCTTTCGCGGTGTTCAGCAGGTAGATCAGGCAGAGGTCGGTCCCGGTGACCTGCACGACGATATCTGCGACCTGCCGAAGCATCTCCTCGACGTTTAGCATCGAGCCCATTGCCTGCCCGATCTGTCGCAGCGCTGAGGTTTCGAGTTCCTTTTCTTTGATCCTCGACTCAAGCTCTTTTATCTTCGCCTGCAGTTCGTTGATGTCTGGTGTGTTGGTTGCGGATTTGTCCATAGTTTCACACTTCGTGGGCTATAATTATAGCTTCTGCGATCTCGCGCATGCTCTTTCGGGTGTTCATGCTCTGCTGCTGAATGCGCCTGAACGCTTCAGTCTCGCGGAGGTTGTATTTGTCCATCAGTATCCCCTTGGCGCGGTCGACGATCTTTCGGGTGTCAAGCTTGGTTGTGAGGTCGCCGAGCTGGGCTTCGAGGTCTTGGGCCTCAAGATAGCGCGAAATCGCGATCTCGATTGCCGGAAGCAGGTCGCTTTCTTTGAACGGTTTGACGAGGTAAGCGTAGACGCCGGCTTCTTTGGCGCGGTCGATCAGGTCCTGCTGGCTGTAGGCGGTGAGCAGAACGACCGGAGCGATCTTCTCCTCGTTCATGATCTTTGCCGCGTCGAGGCCGTCCATCACAGGCATTTTGATGTCGAGCAGGGCCACATCGGGTTTGGTCGCACGAGTGATTTCGAGCGCCTTCTGCCCATCGGAGGCCTCTCCGATAACCATATGCCCCATATCCTCAAGCATCTTCTTTAGATCAAGCCGAATAATCGACTCGTCATCCGCGATGACAATCTTCAACTGCGACATTTATGTAAACCTCCGCCAAACGAGAAAAAGCTGCGCCACCGTCTCGACGTTATCTGCCGAGCGCTATCCGCGTCTATTCTATTATAGTGCTATAATATTGTCAAAGTCCCGAGCACTCGGAGGGGATATGAAAGACCGGCGAATCGTCTACCTGGTTCTAAGTTGCACAACCTATCTTGGCCTGATGTTTGCCGCGCCGTATCTGCGGGTGCCGGGGTATTTGGCTCTTGCGGGGCTTATCGGCGCGTTTATGGTCGTCCAGATCGGGATCAGTCGCTGGTTTGCGAGCCTCACACCAAGGCCCGCTGTCGCGGTCGCTGTTATGCTTGTCTCTCTTGTGGGGTGGGCGGCTGTGATCGGGTTTTCGACATCTGGATATGCCCGCTACGATGTGAAGGGGTACGGTCCTGTCCCGGTCAAGGTGAAACCCGGCCCGCGGCCAGAGAAGACCGATCTCACGTTTCACAAGAGCATCCGGGACAAAAAAGGCCACGTGACAAAGGTCCAAAAGGTTAAACTGACCGGCGAGCTTCGACCTTCGAGCATAGGGTTCAAGATGCTTGTCTTTGACCAAACCGCCGGTCGCGTCCGCACGGCGACCAACCTCTTTATGATATTCGCGGCCTCGGCGTTTGGCTACATTGTCTCGCTGATCCTGCGCCATCCCAACATCGTGCTGCCAGTTGGGGCGCTTGCGGCCTATATCGACGTTTGGACGGTGCTCGTCGGCCCGACCTCCAGGGCGCTTGAGAAGATCCCCCACGTAGTGAGCGCGGTTTCGGTGTCGCTGCCTGATACGGCGTCGTCGCTTACGGGTTTTGGGTCGATCGCGACTATCGGCCCGGCGGACTTTATATTCCTCGGGATGTTCTTCGGCGCGGTTTACCGGCTGAAGATGAACCCAGCGCGGACGTTTTGGCTGATAGTCCCCGCGCTTACACTGGGGATGCTCTCGGTCATCACCGGCTTTCCCCCTATGGGATTGCCCGCGCTTGTGCTGATGGGGCCGGTCGTCATCATCGCCAACTACAGGCACTTTCGGCTCTCTCGCGACGAGTATATCGCGATCGGCGTCGCCGCTGTTTTTCTTGCGATTGTTACTATCGGGCTTACTCGGCTGATGACTTGATTCAGGCTCTTCTTTACGGGGTAATTTAGTTATATGCCGCTGCACAGGCTCTGCCGGTGTCGGCCGGTTGAGCAATCTGAAGAAAACAGGTATTCTATTTGTATGGAACATAAGCTTTCACACGAACATGCCTCAAAGCCCGGTGGGATGCCTGACAAGTTCATCCCCCGTTTGATATTTTGGGAGACAACGGCTGCGTGCAACCTGAAGTGCATCCACTGCAGGGCATCCGCGGTCGGTTTCCGCTCGCCCGACGACCTAACGACGCCTGAGTCGCTGCACCTGCTCGACTCGATCGCAAGCTTTGCCAAGCCCGTGATCGTGATCTCTGGCGGCGAACCTCTCGTGCGGCCCGATATTTTCGAGATCGCACAGCACGGCACGGACCTTGGGCTCAAGATGGTGCTCGCGACAAACGGCACGCTCCTCACCCCTGAGATTGCCCGCAGTATGAAGAAAACCGGCATCCAGCGCATCAGCGTGAGCCTGGACGGCGCGTCGGCTGCCACCCATGACATCTTTCGTGGTCAGGTGGGCGCGTTTGAAGCGGCGCTCCAGGGCATAGAGTACGTTAAGGCCGAGGGGATCCCGTTTCAGATCAATACCTCGATCACCAAGCGCAATCTCAGCGAGATCGAATCGATCAAGGCGCTGGCCGAGTGGATCGGCGCGGTCGCCCTTCACATTTTCCTGCTCGTCCCGACCGGCTGCGGCAAGGAGATAGCCGAAGAGGAGATGATCACCCCGGCCCAGTACGAAGAGATTCTGAACTGGTTCTACGATCAGTCCAAGACCACGACGCTCAGCCTCAAAGCCACCTGCGCGCCGCACTACTTCAGGATTATGAGACAGCGCGCGGCCCAGGAAGGGGTCAAGATCACCCCCGAGACCCACGGGTTCGAGGCGATGACCAAGGGCTGCCTTGCGGGCACCGGGGTGTGCTTCGTCTCCCAGAAGGGGGACGTCTATCCCTGCGGCTACCTTCCCGTGAGCGCGGGCAACGTCCGTCAGACCCCGTTTCCTCAGATATGGAACGGTTCGGAGCTCTTCAGGGTGCTGCGCGACGAGAACAAGCTTGAAGGCAAGTGCGGCCCGTGCGAGTTCAAGGGTGTCTGCGGCGGCTGCAGGGCTCGAGCTTTCGCGGAGACGGGGAATTTCCTGACCGAAGAGCCTTACTGTGCGTATAAGCCTTATAGGCTCAGGGGTTGATTGTTGGGGACTTGGGATTAGCTACGGGGAGATTGGCCTGTGTCGAGGGTTTGGGTGGAGCGCACGTTTCGAGAGCCTCAACGTGATGGGTTTTGGATTTGTCTGTAGTTGAGAGATTGGTGGTCGCACACATACATCCACCCAAGCCAATACCAATCCCCCTGAGGCTCTCGAAGGGTGAGCTGCACAAATCTTAGGACGTACTACAGACTCCAGAAGCTAGTCAAACCTCTCGCTTGCTCCCTATTTTTTATTTTTTCCTTTTTCTGCAAAATAAGCATGTTTATTTGCTTGATTACGCGGTATAATAGATTTGACCGCCGGATGTGCTGAAGGGCGATGGTCGATTAAGATCCCTTTAGCTCGGGCTTAAATGGAGAAACGGAAGGTAACAAGTCCCCAAGGGTACACGAGCCAACCCCCCACTCTGAACTTGCCCGATTTTGTCCGGTGTGTTAGGTATTCACAATCAGTTCAGGGGGTGAGCAAGTGGCCGAGGACAAGACGCTGGTATGCCGCGATTGCGGCGGAGAATTTACGTTCACTGCAGGTGAGCAGACATTTTTCGTCGAGCGCGGATTCAGCGAACCAATCCGTTGTAAGTCGTGCCGGGACGTGCGCAAGTCGCAGAAGTCCGACCAGGGCGGCGGCGGTGGTGGTTTCGATAGAAACTCCGGCGGACGAAACCGCTGGTAGATTATAGCGGCTACGAATGCAAGGGGTCGGATTTATCCGGCCCCTTACCCACGTATGGGCTTTCTTCTACTTTGATCTCTTCTCAAATACTGTGATAACGTTCGTCATTGGCAGGTTGGGGGATACGAGCGTTGTGCCGCGGTGGTAGAGCGCGCACGCGCCGCCGCCGTCGAGGTTCATCGCTTCGACGCTTCCGAGGTCCTTCATCACGTGGGCGAACTGATCAAGGGTAAGGCTACGGGTTGCGGTGACGAGGACTACGTGCCCGGACTTTGTAAGCCCCACTCCGCAGCGCCAGGCCTCAATAGATAGACTCCTCTTGGAAAAACCTTCACCCA
The DNA here is from genome assembly GCA_038207085.1 of Armatimonadota bacterium. Classification (GTDB taxonomy): domain Bacteria; phylum Armatimonadota; class UBA5829; order UBA5829; family DTLH01; genus JBBRAE01. Next base: position 44,386 of record JBBRAE010000010.1, on the reverse strand, counting down.
CCGGGTCAAGCATGATCTTCCCCCCGTGAACGAGCCTTGGGCCAGACGCTACTCCGTATTTGTAGTTCGACCACGGGAAACGGGTGCGTCGGGTGCGCCTGAGAATAGTCGGTTTGCCGTCACGGCCTATCGCAAGGGCGTTTTTGTACCCGCCGCGCACCTCGATCTTGCCGTCTACAAGCACATCGCCAAGCGGCTGCATGTCTTTGCCGTAGAGCGTGCCGTTGATCGCGGCTGTGGGGTGAAGTCTTGCCATCATATCTGAAAACGACTCGCCGTAGACTCCGTCCTTCTTGGCAAGCGCCACACGGATGTCGACAAGTGCGGGGTCGACCTCTATCACCTTGATGAGCCGTGTCCCTGCTGTGTGGTACTGGGTCGCGGTGTGCCTGGTCTTCCCTTCGGACCTGCTGAAGTAGCTGAACCCGACCACCACCGTCACAATAGCGATGAATGTTGTGAGCTTCGATGCTCCCTTATTTCTGGTTTTTGGTCGGCGGTTTGAGGTCAAAAGAGTATCCTCGCAAAATTACGTGGTAAAGACAGTGTACCATGCAAACACGTTGCAGTAAAGGGACATTTGTCGAAATAACGCTCCGAAAAACATCTTGCTCGTTTGTTGGGGAGGTGGTATAATACTCTGTCATTTCAACAAATGACGCACAATTAGGGTTATGGCGCGGGCTATCCGCGCGATTGCCCTCCCTGCCCCGGCATAACCGGGGCCATTTAGCCCGAAGGGAGGTGAACGAGATAGGTATCGTAAGAACGTACGAGACACTCTACATCGTCGACCCCAGCTTCACTGATGAGCAGATTCAGGCTACCATGGATAAGTACCGTGGAGTCGTGACTGCAACTGGTGGTGAGGTAATTTCCGCTGAGCGGTGGGACAGACGACGTTTGGCCTACGAGGTCAAGGGTCAGCGCGAAGGCGTCTATATTTTGATGTACTTCAGCGGTGAGGCGGGTGTTGTAGCAGAAGTCGACAGGATGATGAAGATCGGAGAAGATGTTTTCCGACATCTGATCACCCTGGAGGAGAACCACCAGGCCGAGGCGGCCAGGGAGCGAGCGAACAGGCCCGCACCTGCACCCGCGCCGGCGCCAGCGCCTGCTGAGGTGGCTCCTGTTGTCGAGGCTGAGGCCCCGGCTGCAGAAGAAGAGGCTCCTGAAGCCCCTGAGGCTCCCGCTACGGAGGAAGCCGCTGCCCCTGAAACCGAGGTCGCTGAAGCTCCTGCAGAGGAAGCTCCGGCCGCCGAAAGTACCGAGGAACCCGCCCCTGAAGAATAGGCGCTGGTTTCACGTAGTTGCCGTCCGCGCGGTTTGACTGGGTTGACGATTTTTGATAAGAAAGTCCACCCCGAACCAGCTTGAGGCTCGAAGTCTCATCAGGTCGGTGTTTTACCCATTCTTAGTATGAACCTGAGTGTTCAAGTGGGCATGTCGGCGAATGCGCCGGGGTGCTCGAAAACGAGTGCATGCACTTGTTTGCCACTTGTGTGCGCGATAAACTTGGTATCCGGAGGATTAGATAATGTTGAATCAAGTGGTACTTATTGGAAGAGTCGGCAGGGATCCGGAGCTTAGATATACTCCGAGTGGCGTCGCAGTGGCGACGTTTAGCATTGCCGTGAACAGGCCGTTCAAGTCTCAGCAGACTGGTGAGTCGGAGACGGACTGGTTCAATATCGTTACGTGGAGGCAGTCTGCCGAGTTTGCCGCGAATTATCTCGGCAAGGGTAGGCTGGTTGCCGTTGAAGGAAGATTGCAGGCCAGAAGCTGGGTTGCACAGGATGGGACAAAGCGAAATACTGTCGAAGTGGTCGCAGAACGCGTGACCGGTCTCGACAGACCGAAAGACCAGATGGGAGCCGAGCATCCCGGTGGTGTGGGTGACATACCCGTGCCTGCCGCGACGGACGAGAGTGAGGCGGACTACGACCCGTTCGCCGAGGAATAATAACGGAGGATACGCGAAATGCCGCCACCAAGAAAACCCGGTAAGTTCCGGAGGCCTAGGCGGAAGGTGTGCGCGTTCTGCGTCGATAAAGTAACGTTCATCGATTACAAGAACGCCTCTAAGCTCAGAAGATACGTCTCGGACCGTGGGAAAATTCTCCCGCGCCGAACGACCGGAAACTGTGCTTCACACCAGAGGGCGATGACCCGCGCAATCAAGCGCTCAAGGGAAATCTGCCTGCTGCCGTTTACCGCGGAGTAAGCCGTAACAATACCAGAACGGCGGGCAACCAGTGAATATTCACTGGTTGCCCGCCGTTTTTACGTACGCCTGTCGCAGAGGGCGCCGGGGTTTCTTTGTCGCCTGGTTTAAACGAGGATGCCACATGTTGACATAACGGACCAGAAGAGTTTATAGTTATGTTAATTAGCGCATATTGGGCAAAATTGCGGCCAACAGCTACCGTGTTTGCCCCAAACCGGTATTTATTACTGACACCGCGCGTCGACGTGCGTGGAACAAAGAAACCGGAAGACCATGCAATAGGCGCATTATAGCGCGAACTAACACAACGGGATTGGGATCTTCCGGGCGAAAAGCCACAAATGGAAGCTGAAGAAGTCGTTTTATCCAGGATGGGTGCATACAGCACAGCTAGTTTGCGGGGTTCAAGTCTCCATGTTATAATGCACAAAATGGTCGCATGCCGGACATCCAAAGATGCTCCATCCAGCGCTTTGCTGGAAATGGGGCCGGATGTGATTTTTGGCGACGACTGAGAAGCCGCAAGGATGCGCACACGATCCCCGTAGGTGTTACTACGTACTTGGCAAAGCCAGACTTCGTGAAGCTAAGTGGCTCAATGGTAGTTTAAGGAGGCACTTACAAATGATGAATGGGAAAAGAGAAGCCTGCGTCGGCGCTCTGTTGACTCGACACGCCTGTCAGTCAATGGTTGCGCGGGCGGCTTTGCTGGCGCTTTTCGTAGTCGGATCGCTTTTTACCTCACTTCAGGCGCAGGCCGCGCCTGGTATTTATCTTGCTGTTGATTCCATCGCATCGAACTCTGTTTCGGTGTCGTGGACTTCACTTGGCCTTTCCGGCGTCACCGAGTATCGTGTCTATTACGGCTGGTCGTCGAGTTCTATGTACAACTATGTGAGTTGCCCTGCGAGCAACTCCAAAGCTACGGTGCCCGGGCTCTCCTCCAGCACCACCTACTATATAAAGGTAAGGGCGATCTACGCCGGTGGGCAGGTTGACTCAACTGCGCGATTGGTGACAACTCTGGCGTTTTCTCCAACCACCCCTCCCGCAGCCCCTAGTTCGCTCGTTGGCTCGGCGCTTTCGGCGAGCAGCATCAAGATCGCCTGGACAGACAACGCTTCAACTGAAACGGGGTTCCGAGTCGAACGCGCACCGAGCGCTGACGGCCCCTGGACGCAGATATATGCCGCAAAGACCAATTCCATAAGCTACACCGACACCGCTCTTTCATCGGCGACGGTGTATTTCTATCGAGTTGCAGCCTACAACGGCATCGGCTCTTCATCTTATTCCAATACAGTCGCGATTGGGACGCTTTCCGGCCCGCCCGCGACCCCGACCGGGCTTTCGGGGAGCCTTGTCGCAGCCGGTCAGGTGTCTCTCACGTGGGCAGACAACGCAACCAATGAGGCAAGCTACAAAGTCGAGCGCGCGGGTTCATCGCTTGGCCCCTGGGCACAGCTTGCGACCATTGCCGCTGACTCTAAGGGCTACATTGACGCATCAATCGGCTCTATGACGAGTGCTTACTACAGAGTCCGCGCCGTAAACTCCGCGGGTAACTCAAGCTATTCCAACGTTGCGACCGTAATCACCTATGTTGCCAAGCCCGCGACGCCGATTGGCCTGATCGCCGCTGCGGCCTCCGCAAGTCAGGTGAACCTCACTTGGACCGATGCCTCAAACAATGAGACAGGGTTCAAGCTGGAGCAGTCCGCCGTCGCGATCGGCCCGTGGACTCAGGTCGCCGATCTGCCTGTGGGGTCGAAGAACGTGGCTGTGACCGGGCTCGGGTCCGGGACCAGATACTACTTCAGAGTCTGTGCCTACAACATGGGCGGCAGCTCGTACTACTCCAACGTCGCCAACGCGACCACCCAGGCTTTGCCTCCGGCTGATCCAAGCGGCCTCCAGGCGGTGGCTGTTTCGACGAGCCAGATCAACCTTGTGTGGTCGGATAACTCCAACAACGAAACCGGGTTTGAGATCGAGCGGGCGATCGGGACAACCGGACAGTTTGCGCTCGTTGCAAGCGTCAGCGCGGGAGTATCGAGCTATTCCAACACCGGGCTTGCCGGGTCTACTCCCTACCGGTACCGGGTGCGCGCGGTCAACGCGGGTGGCGGTTCGGATTACACCAACATCGCCAGCGCCTCGACGGGCCAGACGGCCCCGATGGCTCCAAGCGGACTTTCTGCGAGCGCCTCCGTGCCCGGCCAGATCGGCCTTTTGTGGCTTGACAACTCGTCAGACGAAACCCGTTTTCGCATCGAGCGCGCGGCCGCTTCGGGTGGACCATTCGAGTTTGTCGCAGATGTAGGCGCGGGGGTCATGAGCTACACGGACACCGGGTGCGCTGCTGGGATCACCTATTTCTACAGAGTCGCAGCGGAGAACTCCGTCGGGCGCTCGACCTACTCCAACACGGCAAGCGCGACGACTCCGTGCGCGGTTCCTGATGCACCGACAGGTCCGTCGGCGAGCGCTGTTTCGACCACTCAGATATTGCTTGGCTGGAGCGACAACTCGCCCAATGAGACCGGGTTCAAAGTGGAACGCGGCACAAACGCGGGCGGGCCGTTTGTCCAGATCAGCACAGTGGGCGCGGGCGTAACAAGCTTCACTGACTCAGCGCTCTCTTCTGAGACTACTTATTTCTACCGTGTCCGAGCGACCAACGCTTGCGGTGACTCCGTATATTTGGGCGTCGCCTCCGCGACGACTCTTCCCAATGTTCCAACTGCGCCGAGCAATCTGTCGGGGATGGGAGTCTCTGCAAACTCGGTCAACCTTTCCTGGTGGGACAACTCATCAAGCGAAACGGGGTTCAGGGTGGATCGCGCGACCAGCTCCACGGGGCCCTTTGTCGAGGTGAAGACACTTGGCGCAGGAGTAGTCGCTTACACGGACACGGGCCTTGTGTCGGCTTCGACCTACTACTACCGGGTCTGCGCCATCGGCGCGGCGGGTGTTTCGGGTTACTCCAACACCGCTTCGGCGATGACCTCGGGCGTCGGCCCGGCTGCTCCAAGCAACTTGGTCGGGTCACCCGCCTCCGCCACGCGCGTCGATCTGTCATGGAAGGACAACTCGGGCAACGAGACCGGCTTTAGGATCGAAAAATCCCTGGCCGAGAACGGCCCGTTCACCTATCTCGCAAGCGTCGGCGCTGGGGTTTCCACCTACGCAGACCTTTATGTGACCGCTTCAAAGACCTACTACTACAGGGTTTGCGCCTACAACACCGTCGCCAACTCCGACTATTCAAACACTGTGACTGTCTCGACTATAACTCCTGCGCCGATCACGCCGAGCTCACTTGTCGCAACCCCGCTTTCCACAAGCGAGATCAAGCTTGCGTGGTTTGATGGGGCGGTTGGAGAGATGGGGATGAAGATCGAGCGAAGCGCCAGCGCCTCCGGCCCGTTTGTCGAGGTCGCAAACGTCGGCGCGAACACTTCGGAGTGGACCAATTCAGGTCTTGTCGCTGGGACGACCTACTACTACAGGGTCTGCGCCTACAACAGCGGCGGCAACTCGCCTTACTCCAACACCGCGAGCGCGATGACCAAGATCCCGCTTCCGGCTGGCCCAACTGCGCTCTCTGCCGTGGCCGTCTCAGCAGGCCAGATCAACCTCGCCTGGGCCGACAACGCGACCAACGAGTCCGATTACAGGGTCGAACGCTCATCTTCAGTGAGTGGGCCTTTTGTCGAGGTCGCGACTCTTGGCGCTGGAACGGTATCGTGGTCGGACACCGGCCGGGCCGCTCCCGCGAGCTATTTCTACAGAGTAAAAGCACACAACTCGACCGGTGACTCGGCGTATTCCAACGTCGTCGGAGCGAATACCGCTATTCCGGCTCCTGCGGGGCTCACGGTCATAAGCCGCACCGAATACTCGCTCAACCTGGTCTGGAACCCGGTGCAGGCGAGCATCGACGGCTACAAGATCGAGAGGGCAAGCGCCGCTTTGGGGCCTTATTCCCAGATCGCGCTTGTGACCTCTCCGAGCTACTCAAACGCGGGGCTTTTTGAGGACACGACCTACTACTACCGGGTTTCGGCTTACAACTCGCTTGGCAGCTCATCTGCGTCCGAGACTTTCGGCACGACCAAGCTGAAAGCGCCGTCGAACCTCACCGCGACGCACATTTCCGACACTGAGATTGACCTTGCGTGGGTCGATAACTCGGTGATGGAGACCAACATTGTACTGGAACGCAGCGTGGCCGGTGTTTGGTCGGTCCTTGTGACTCTGCCTGCAAACACCACGGCTTACTCCGACAAGACATGCGTTCATGACAGTTACTATGAGTATAGGGTGAAGGCGATCGGCTCGGTTTCGGACTACTCGAACACCCTTCCGGTGCAGACGCTTTCCAAGCCGCTTCCAAACCCTGAGCTTGTCGGTTTCTTAAGCGATCTTGGTTCCATCGGCGACGTGACGGTTGCAGGAACCATGGCATATGTCGCCTCCGACCCGTTTGGTGTGGTCGTTGTGGACGTTACCAACCCCGCCGCGCCCTATGTGATCGGCTCTCAGCACCCGGCGGGACCGGCCTCGCAGATCGCAGTGTCCGGTGGAGTCGCTGTTGCGGTCGGCACTCCTCGGGGAACCGATATCGTCGACGTGCGCGACCCCGTTTACCCGCGGGTGGCTACCTCAATCAGCGGCAACGCGGTTGATGTAGCGACCTCTGGTAACTTCGCCTATCTTGCCTCAGGTGGTGACCTGAAGGTGGTTGATATCACCAACCCCTACAGCGCGTACGTCACAAGCACTGTGATTACTCCAGGCTCAGCCTACGGAGTGGCGGTGTCAGGCAACAGAGCCGTTATAGCTGACGCTACCAAAGGGGTCTCTGTAGTAGATATCACCAACCCCTATGCGCCCTGTCTCTTGGGAAACGTGCAGCTCACAGGTACAGCCTGGAAGGCCGCAGTTTCAGGGAATACGGCTTATGTCACGACAAGCTACCCAGTGAGCCTGGTCTCAGTGGACATATCGGTGCCCTCTTCTCCAAGAGTGCTTGGTGTGATCTATCCCTGCAACGGAGCCTTTGACGTGACTCTCTCCGGTGGCTACGCGTTTCTTTCAGCTGACGCAAGTGGGATGTTTGTGGTAGACATTGCCAACCCCTCGGCTATGAGGATCGTCGCGCAGTACGACACAAGTCAGGTGCGCTGCCTGCCGAACGGGTGCGACGTGAAGAACGGCAAGCTGTACACGGCGAGCTTTGGGATGGGGCTGTTTATCTCAGACCTGTCCAACATCGCGAGCCTGTCACCTGTCGGTAGTGCGGTCCAGACATCGAACGCTTACAAGATCGGCTACTCTACGAGCGCAAACGCCGCGGTAATCGCGGGGACGACTCGGGGGACCGAGATCATCGACCTTTCGACGCCGGACTATCCGAGGGTCGCCAAGACCTTCACCGAACGCTCTTCGGACGTAGCGACCTCTGGCAACTTCGCCTATCTTGCCTCAGGTGGTGACCTGAAGGTGGTGGATATCACCAACCCCTACAGCGCATACGTCACAAGCACTGTGATCACTCCAGGCTCAGCCTACGGAGTGGCGGTGTCAGGCAACAGAGCCGTTATAGCCGATGCGACCAAAGGGGTCTCTGTAGTAGATATCTCCAACCCCTACGCGCCCCGCCTTTTGGGAAACACCCAGCTTGTGGGGACAGCCTGGAAGGCCGCAGTCTCAGGGAACACGGCTTATGTTACGACAAGCTACCCAGTGAGCCTGGTCTCAGTGGACATATCGGTGCCCTCTTCTCCAAGAGTGCTTGGCGTGATCTATCCCTGCAACGGAGCCTTTGACGTGACCATCTCCGGTGGCTACGCGTTTCTCTCGGCTGACGCAAGCGGGATGTTTGTGGTAGACATTGCCAACCCCTCGGCTATGAGGATCGTCGCGCAGTATCAGACTGGCCTGATCAACACCCTTCCTCAGTCGTGCGTGCTGCAGGGGGATTTCCTCTACATCGCGGGCGGGGGAATGGGGATGAAGGTGCTCGACATCGAGAACATCGAGATGCCGAGGATAGTCGGGACCTACAACGGCCCCGGATCCTGCCAGGACATCGCAGTGGGCGGCGATCTGATAGTGACCGCCGACAGCAAGTCCGGTATTGGGGTGTTCACCAAGTAGCCGAACTATCCATCCGAATGCAAATTGGGCCCCGGGAAGAACACTTCCGGGGCCTCTGCTTTGTCTATTGACATAACAGGAGGAGTTCCCGCCGTCCTTGAAGAAACAGGACCTGACGGGACAGTTGTCCATTACTACCGAAGGCCCAGATGGGGCGCTTATCGCAAGCTGAGAAGATGTGTGGGCTGCGGGAACTCGGGTGAGCGCAGGCCGTCAGTCTGCGGTATGAGGTGTTCGCGCAGCATACAGTCTGCGTCTGTCGGATCATCCGTGAAAGCGGCGCTCGCCCGCCGCAATCCATACCTCACTGCTCGATGGGTGGGGTTTTATGGGGTCTATAAACTAAAAGGGGCCCCGATTTCTCGGGGCCCTGTGGTGTGCGGCAGGGAGCATCGTTGATCCGGGCCGCGCCGTAGCTTACTTACCTGTTACGAACAATCCCAGCTTCTTTGCAATATACTCCACGTCGATCAGTATCTTGCAGCAGGCCGGGTTCTCGCTTGACTGTGCGATTCCCGTCCCGTTGTTGGTGGGATACGGCAGCACCGGCGAGGAGGAAATGCATGCATCCTCCACCATAAGCTCGAACTCACCAAAGGCGAGCCCGGCTTCGGCGGTGTTGTTGGTCCTGACGAAAGCCTCGACCTCCGCAAGCTTAGCTTTCAGTGCGGGGTAGAGAACCTCATCCGAGATCAGCGGGACTTCGTCCATCCCGAACGGAATCTCGTGGAACAGGTCAAGGAGCCTGCCCAGAGTGCTGAGGTCAGCGTCGACCTTCCAGTCCCAGGTGTCGGTGTGAACTGTCGCCGCAGGCAGTGGGCCTGTGCCGTCGTAGTCGTAGTTGGTTACGTCGTTTACGTTCGGTCCGACCCGGACTTGACCGGTTCCGTAAAGGATGGTCAACGTCCACTGGGTTCCCGGAGCCTCATACATAAGCGGCCACCAGGTGCGGATGTTTACCGTTCCCTGCTGGACGACCTTCCGAGGCTTGTAGACCTCGTTGCACTGGATGAACTCAGGAGTCTCTTTCCTCAATACTATGTTCTTGACAGTGTAGCCGCCGGCCCAACCGTCGCGCGCAGCCTTGATGAAGTTGCTCCACTTGTTACCCGGGACGATGCTGAATATGCCACCGATAGCGTTGATGACATCTCCGCCTCTGCCCTGGTAACCCACAAACGAGGCATCCTTACCGAGGCTTGTCGCAGGATATGCCTGAGAAAGCCCTGGACAGCCGATGGTAACAACCGGGCTGCACGAATCCGTCATCACTACCGGACAAGCGCACTCGCCCTGTGACGGTTCAGCTGTGATGATCATCGGCGTGTTCCACTCGATCTGGCCCGGACAGGGCACCATATCGGGGGTGACGAATATCTCGCCGAGGATGGTCTTGCATTCGCCCGCGGCCAGGGTGTAGCGCCATTTGCCGTCAGCGTCGCCCGGGGTGTCGAATATAGTTCCCGAGGGAACGTTGGGCAGCTCAAGCTCGCAGTCCAGACTCACCTGACCTGTGTTACAGAGCTGGAACTGATAGTGCAGAGTCGTCGGCAGGTCGGACTTGAGGAGGTGTATCTCCTCCTGTCCGTTGATGAGTCCCGAGCAGGTCAGTAGGCTCGTTCTCGGGAGCGTGACCGTCGCGGTGCAGGCCGATGTCGCTGAGGTGGTTCCGCAGACGCATCCGCCTTCGGCCACAGCCGACACCTGCATCGTGTTGATGATCGGGTCGCTTCCGCAGAACTCGACTCCGAAGGTCTTCTGGGCTGTCACGGACTTGGTTTCGCCGGGTTTGACTCCGGTGAAGATCTGGTTGATCCCAAGCGCCGCGTCGTAGATCTGCATCGAGACCGTCGTGTCACCGGTGTTCATAGCAGAGAGCTGGTAAACGACAGTCGCCGGAAGCTCGCAGATACTCGGTTTGTCGACGAGTTTGCTGCAGCTGACATCTACTTTGACGGTGTCGGGCGGACCTACGCTTGCCGAGCACGATGATGTGGCCGTAAGCGTTCCGCAGCCGCAGCCTTCAACCGTTCCGCTGACGGTCATGGTGTTCAGGAACGGTGCGCTTCCGCAGAAGTCGGCTCCGAACGTCTTTTGGACTGTGACCGTCTTGGTCTGTCCCTTGGCGACGCCGGTGAAGGTCTGGTCGACGCCGAGCTTGGTGTCGACGATGCGAAGCGTAAGAGCCGTGTTCGTCTCGCTGTCGTTTGTTGCCTGCAGCGTATAGGTCACGGTGTCAGGCAGCGTGCACAGCTTGACCTTGTCGACCGTCTTAAGGCAGGTGACCTTGGGGATCACTGTGTCAGGCGCTTCTACCTTTGTCGTGCATGTGCTTACGGCGGTCAGTGTTCCGCAGACGCAGCCTTCAGCGCCAGCGGATGCGGTCATGGTGTTCAGGAACGGCGCGCTTCCGCAGAAGTCGACTCCGAACGTCTTTTGGACTGTGACCGTCTTGGTCTGTCCCTTGGCGACGCCGGTGAATGTCTGGTTGACCCCGAGGATGGGATCGCTTATCACGAGTGTGACCGGTGTGTTGGTCGGGCTGACGTTGGTCGCCGACAGAGTGTAGGTCACCGATTCCGGCAGCCTGCAGAGCTTCGGCTTGTCGACCGTTTTGAGGCATGTTATCTGGACGTTTGCCGTGGGCGGCGGTGCGACCGATGCCGAGCATGTGGATATCGCCGTCACTGTTCCGCAGCCGCAGCCCTCAGCGGCGCCGGATGCGGTCATGGTGTTGACGAACGGGTCGCTTCCGCAGAAGTCGGTCCCGAAGGTCTTTTGGACCTGCAGGCTTCTGCTCTGTCCCTTGGCTACTGCGGTGAAGCACTGGTTGATGCCGAGCGCCGGGTCGATGATACAGAGTGTGACCGGCGTTTCGGTGATGGAATTGTTGGTTGCGGTGAGCGTGTAGGTCACCGTATCAGGAAGTCTGCAAAGTGTGGTCTTGTCGGCCACCTTGCTGCAGCTCACCACGACTTTTGCGATCTCAGGCGAGCTGATTGTAGTCGTGCAGGACGATGTCGCCGATGTGGTTCCGCAGACGCATCCCAGAGCAGTTGCAGACACCGTTACAGTGTTGACGAACGGATCGCTTCCGCAGAAGTCGGTTCCAAAGACCTTCTGCACCTGAAGCGTTTTGGTCTCGCCCTTAACGACGTTGTCAAAGCACTGGTTGACCCCAAGTTGCGGGTCTATAATGCAGAGTTTGACGGGCGTGTCGGTCTCGCTGTCGTTTTTGGCGGTAATTGTGTAGGTCACCGTAGTTGGGAGCGTGCAGAGCCTTGCCGCGTCTGCGACTTTGGTGCAGCTCACCTTCACTTTTGCAAGGTCGGGCGGGTTGACTGTCGCGGTGCATGCCGATGTAGCAGAGGTGACTCCGCAGGCCCATCCTTCGGCTGTGGCAGAGACCGTTACAGTGTTTACGTATGGGTCGCTTCCGCAGAAGTCGGTTCCGAAAGTCTTATTGACCTCAATGGTCTTAACATCTCCCGGCTTGACTCCTGTGAATGTCTGGTCGACTCCAAGCTTCGCGTCGACTACCCTCATCGTGACCGTAGTGTCAGTGGAGCTAGTGTTTCGCGCCGTGATCGTATACTTAACGGTGTCCGGCAGTTGGCAGAGCTTAGTCTTGTCGGCCACCTTGGTGCAGCTCACGCTTACGTTCGCGGGCGGTGGAGGTGTGACGGTGGCAGAGCACGATGATGTTGCGGCTCCTGTCGAGCAGCAGTCGGCGGGGACTGCGCTCACGTACATCGTGTTGACAAAAGGTGCGCTGCCGCAGAACTCGGCCCCAAAGGTCTTCTGAACCGTGACGGTCTTGGTCTGGCCCTTGGCGACGCCTGTGAATGTCTGGTCGACGCCGAGGTCGGGGTCGAAGATGGTGATGTTCTCGTTCGTGCCGTCGGGGCTCTCGTTCGTCGCCTTGAGTGTATAGGTGACGGTAGCCGGGAGTGAGCTGAGCTGTGGGGTATCCACACTCTTCTCGCAGGTCACGACTGGAGCTGCTGTGCTCACGAAGTCGAAAGTCTTCCAATCGAGGCTCGCTTCACTGGATGCGTCGTAGTCGCTGTCGGTGAAGGTCGACAGGTTCATACTGCAGAGCGTTTGTAGGTTGGTGCCTGCAGGTACCACGTTTTTCAGCCCCTTGATCACGAACTCAATGTCGCGATGTGTGTCATAGTTGGCTTTGCCAGAGTTGACGTAGACTACGTCAAAGTCTACGCCCTTGCCCGGAAGCGATATCACGCCTCCATTGACGGCGCTCAGTGTCGCGTGGATGATTGGGCTCTCTGGACACGGGTTGCCGTAGTGCTTGTGAAGGAAGTTGGGAGATACTGCGTCATCCGCGATTGATGTGCCGTCGTCGTAGGTCCTGAGTGTAACATTCAGTCCTCCAAACTTGAGGAATAGAATGTACTTCTCGCTCAGTTCGATTCGGTCAGCTGTCGGAATGTCGTCGTTTCCCGGCAGACCCGTGTCAATTTCGCCTGTGTCGTTCAACATGCTGTTGGTGACAGTGCAAGGGTCACCATCGCCGTCCGCGTCCCATGCCCGGGATATCTCCCCGGTGGGCAACGGAGTAGCGTCGAGTGTCGGGTTTGACACATCAAAACCAACGTACACGGTGTCGGTCTTGCAGTCGTAGTTTACCGCGACTCTACTGACGTGAAAACCTGATGGGACTTGTGTCCCCTCTGCAATCAGGCGGCTTCCGTTTGGCCTGAAGGCTGCCAACGGAGCGCCTCCGTTGGTATAATTTGGTTGGAAGAACGTGCCATCTTTGATGATCACGCCCGGTTTACCGAGGAAATCGGTGTCGATGTCCCCTGTAAGAGTTAAAGTGTTGGCGAGTGCGCCGCTGGCGGCAGTGAGTATTGTCACAAAGACAAGTGCCACCACCGCCATGCGAAAGTCTAGCGCTTTCATTCCAGTCCTTCCTTTCCTCCGGATCTCGAAGATTGTGGAAATGTTTGTTTGTACTGACGTGCCGTTGGTCTCAACTTTGTGTCCGCCCGCAACGAGGGCAAAAATATTGAGACTCAGCCGCCATCCATGGCTTGTCTTAGTGCGAGAGGTGAAAGAGGTGTGCGCGCGGATTGTTCGCGCGGCTTATCCTCGGTAGCCCCTGGAACGCTCGGTTTGTCTGGCCTGCGCTCTGATTGATTCGGGTGCGCACGTGCACGTACATGCGAAACCCTTTTAAGCCTCCGCTTATACTGCGGAGGTCTCCAGCCCACTAATACCGCTGGCATCCTGCCATCGGGACGGTCTTACCCGCCTGCTGCTCACCTTAAACTTAATTTGGACCCTGTTTGCATTTTCTCATTTTGCTAAAACGTCACTAAATATTCACGTTTGATGAGAAGTTAGCGCCAAGGTCGTAGGGTGCTCCAATACCCGGTAATAGTTACAGCATTCTATGCCTGACTGCATGTGTTTGTCAAGTGTTACTTGCTGCAAAAAGAGAAGAAATATGTCTGTAATGAATATTTGTGTTCTTAACCCGGCACTGCTATAGGCCCCATACCGGCACAATTGCCGGTTGACTCTTGCTCGCTTGCTTGGCATACTACAAAAGGGGGTAAAATCCCCTTATGGCTGAGCCAGAAGCTCGGACGGCGAGGAACGCCTCGCAAAGAAGGCGGAACAAGCGCCATCGATCAGCACCACAATATTTGAGAACAGGATGAAACTACAATGAGAAGAAGAATTCTTGCCACCCTGCTTGTTCTTGTTGCCGCGTCGGCCACAGCCTTCGCAGCGCCGATTCGACTGAGGACCGGCGAGATCGAACCCGCACCCAAGGCGAAGTTCTCGACCGACTCGACTGCTGTTGGCGTCGACAAACCGCGCTACTATATCGTCCAGTTCAACGGGCCGGTCAGCGACGAGTGGAAGTCCGCCGTCACAGGCGAAGGTGCGGAGATCGGCGAGTACGTGCCGGAGTACGCCTTTGTGGTCAAGATGACGCGCGCGCAGGCGAAACGGGTTCACAAGCTCGACTTTGTGAGCTTTGTCGATAAGCTCGCGCCTGAGAGGCGTATAGACTCGGGGCTGCGCGCGACCCGGCGGGATTACTCTGATGTGGTGATCAGACTCTTTGACGGCGAACTTTCTGCCACTCTTGAGCGGGTGATCCGTTTAGGGGGAGGCGTGATATTTAGAAAATCCGAACTGACAGACTCCTACATCCGCGCCATTGTTCCGACCAGCCTGCTTGCGAGCCTCTCCGCAATCGAAAGCGTGGAGTGGATCGAAGAATGGAAACAGCCCAAGCTCGCAAACAACGTCGCCCAGGGACTCGTCGGTCTTCCCGAGTTTCGCACCCGTGCCGGGTTCTATGGCGAGGGACAGATCATCGCGGTGTCCGACACCGGGCTCGACACAGGAAGCGACGGGACCCTGTCCGCCGACTTCTCAGGCAGGCTGGTGAACGGCTACGCGATGCGCCGGACCGACTGGGGCGACCCCCACGGACATGGCACACATGTCTCGGGTATCGCCGCAGGCTCCGGCGTGCTTTCGGGGAGCAACCCCGCGAGCCATTCCTACACGGGCTCCTACGCGGGCGTCGCCCCGGAGTCTGGCTTGGTGATGCAGTCGATCGGCGACGCAAACGGCTTTATCTACCCGCCGCTCAACCTCGCCACCCTGTTTTCTCCTGCCTATGACGACGGCGCACGGATCCACAGCAACAGTTGGGGCACTCCGGGATCTGGTCAATACTCGATGTACTCCCAGCAGGTGGATGAGTTCTGCTGGAACCACAAGGACTTTGTCGTCCTGTTCGCCGCCGGAAATGACGCCCGCGACGCAAACAAGGACGGCATAACCGACCTCAGTGCGCTCTACTCTCCGGGGACGGCCAAGAACTGCATCACAGTCGGAGCGACAGAAAGCGTTCGCCAGACCGGCGGCAAGATCGCCACCTACGGAGGCGTCTCGGGCTGGCCGGACGATTTTTCATCCGACCCGATCAGGACTGACTACATCTCCGATACTCCAAGCTCCGCCGATCGCGGACGGGGCATGGTCGCCTGGAGTGGACGCGGACCCTGCCAGGACGGGAGGATCAAACCCGATATCTGTGCGCCCGGCACGAACATCGCCTCCGCGCGCAGCCATATTGCTTTGACGACGGGGTGGGGGGCGATCAACTCCAACTATATGTATTGGGGCGGCACCAGTATGTCCACCCCGATGGTCGCCGGAGCTGCCGCGCTTGTGAGAGAGTACTACATGAAGAGCCGCGGTTCCCAGCCGAGCGCGGCGCTGATCAAGGCGACACTGCTAAACGGCGCAAAGGACATCTTCCCCGGCCAGTACGGCTCCGGGACCAAGAAAGAGATTCCGTTCAGCCGTCCAAACAACGTCGAAGGGTGGGGGCTTCTCAACTTCGCCTCAAACCCTGTGCCGACGCTTCCCCGCGTGCTGGCAAGCGCCGATGAGGTCGCGGGGATATCGACGGGCGGATCCCGCACCTACGTCTACAACGTGCTAGGGTCTGCAGAGCCGCTTGCCGTGACGCTTGTGTGGACCGACCCAGCGCCTTCGACCCTTTCGGGCAAACAACTCGTCAACAACCTCGATCTCACCGTGACCGGGCCGACCGGCACGCTCTACCGGGGCAACGGGACAAGCGACAACACCAACAACGTCGAAAGCGTCGACATCGCCTCGCCCGTCTCAGGTAGCTACACCGTCACCGTTTCGGGAACCAACGTCCCATCCGGCCCTCAGCCTTTCGCGCTCGCTATCTCGGGGATGCTTCCGTCGGGCTACGGCGCTGGAACGGTGACTACCGCAAGCGGCGCTCCCGTGCAGGGGGCAACGATCACAGCAACCGGCTCTGAGGGGTCGCAGACCATCTCCACCGGTGCAAGTGGAAGCTACACCATGCCGCTTTCACCCGGCACATATACCATCACCCCATCAAAGACGGGTTGGACGTTTGACCCTACGTCAAGGGAGATCACTGTTACGGAGAACCCCGTGACGGGTGTCGACTTTGTTGGGACAGGGCAACCGGGAAGCGTTTCGGGCACGATTACCCAGGCCGTCGGTGGTCGCGTGGGGTATATCCTTGAGACGGAACACCCATATTCCGACGCCGCGCCGATCGTCTATACGATCACCGGCCATCCGGGCGCGAGCCAGATCAGGGTGCACTTCGAGGAGATAGCGCTTCTGAACAACACCGATCTTGGGCATATCGACTACCTCTATGTAGAAACTCCCGACGGCACGATCGTCAACACCTACACCGGCGACGCTTCAGACGTTTGGAGCAACTGGGTGAGCGGCAACACTCTGAAGGTCGTGCTGGTGCCTGACGCAAGCTATGTCGGGCCCGGATTTTGGGGGTTCTACATCAGCGGTTACGAGACCAACACGATCGCCAACGGGCCGCTTGCAGGCGTCACCGTGACAGCGGAACCCGGCGGGCACAGCGCAGTCACGCAGGCCGACGGGACATACTCGTTTGCGGGCCTTGAGCCCGTCACTTACACCGTTGCTCCGGCTCTTGCGCATTGGATATTTAACCCGGACATCAGGACCGTCTCCGTGCCAAGCGGCGGCGCGACGGGCGGGGTGGACTTTCTAGCTTCTCCGCCTGGGTCGGTTTCGGGAACGGTTACATCGAGCGCGTGTGTTCAGCAGTCGATCCTGGTGCAGTCCACGCATCCCTATGCGAACAACGCGACGATACCCTACGCCGTTCAGGCCCCTGTGGGCGCGCCAAGTGTGCGGGTGCATTTCTCCTCGCTTCTAGTCGAGTCGGGGTTTGACTATGTCTATGTGCTTGATGGAAACGACAACGTGGTCGACGAGATCACTGGTGACCTAGTCGATATGTGGAGCTCATGGATTCCCGGGGACCATCTTACTGTGCAGCTTGCCTCTGATGAAATGGACAACGACTACGGTTTTGTCTGCGACAAGATTGAGTATTTGTCCGGGCAGCACCCCGTCGCCGGTATCAACGTGGCGGTCAGCGGGATTTCGGCCTCGGCGCGGACGGGTGTCGACGGCACTTATCTGGTCTCAGAAGTGGATGAAGGCAAGCACGTGGTCACCGCCGCCAAACCCTACTGGACGTTCAACCCGCTCTCCAAGACCGTCAACGTCGTGCGAGGGATCGGCACACAGGGAGTGAATTTCGCCGGATTGCTCGGTGTAATGCCAAGCCCGGGTCCAATGCCAAGCTTGGCTTACGTGAAGACGCTCGGCGACAACGAAGAGGTCTCGCTCGCGGGCAAGGTTGTCTCCGGCGGGGTTGAGGACTTTGGCAACCACTTCTACATCCAGGAAACCGACAGGTCATCAGGGATCAGGGTCGTAAGCACCGAGAACATGACCCGTGGCAAAGTGGTCACGCTGCAGGGCACCATTGGCACTGCGCCAAACGGCGAGCGGCAGATCACACCGTTCACTCTGACCGCAGCAAGCACGCTTGGGACCGTGCCTAAGCCCCTTGGGATGACCGTGCGCACACTTGGCGGCGGAGGCCTCTTTGACGCCGCTACAGGGGCAGGACAGCGGGGGATACCGGGCGGCGTTGGGCTGAACAACATCGGGATGCTCGTGCGCGTCGTCGGACTGGTCACCAAGGCCACTGCTCTGTATTTCTACATCGACGACGGCTCCGGCGCGCAGGATAACTCCCCCTACAAGGGTGTGCGAATCGACTGCGAAAACGTCCTGTCCCCGAACGAGGGGCAGTTTGTTGCGGTGACGGGGATCAGTTCCCTTATCTCAAGCGGTGGACAGTTCTATCGGACGGTGCGCCCCAGGGATATCTGGGATATGGATCTTATGTAGTCACGATCAAATCCAAATGCCAAAAGCGGCGTCCCTCCATTGGAAGGACGCCGCTTCTTTGTTGCGGACCGATTGATTGGTTACGTTAGCTTGTTCGCCTGCGCCTTGCCAGTGCGAAGATTCCGGGGGCTGCGATGAGTCCCAGGATGATCGAGGAGGGCTCCGGGGCGTTCGCCACGACTTGGTTGGCGTCGCCTATCGCGATCAGTTCGCCGCCCTGAGTCCCGATGTAAACCGTCCCCAGGCTGTCTATGGAGGGCGAGGAGTCAATTCTGCTGCCGACATCCGTCTTCCACCTCAGGAGCCCAGAAGAGTTGACCGAGTAGACCTTGCCGTCCTGGCCGCCGAAGTAGAGGTTGTTGTTAATGTCGACGGTCGCCGAGGACGATATTTGCATTCCGACCATAAACATCCACTTGCGAGTCCCTGTGGCGGCGTTTACAGCGTGGAAGTAGCCGTCGTTTGAGCCGAAATAGATCGTGCCGTCGTAGCCGATGGTCGGCGAGGAGCCGATCGCTCCCATCGAGGCGTAAGCCCACTTCCGTGTGCCGTTGGGGTTTATCGCGTAGCAATTGCCGTCAGCCGAGGTCACATAGATCGTTCCGTCGTCTCCTATCGCGGGTGCGGTTCCTATTCGGTTGCCGGTGTGAAACTTCCAGGCGGTCGAGCCGTCGGCTCTGATGCTGTGGAGGTCACCGTTTGCGTCCCCGACGTAGACTGTGCCGTCATCCCCAACGGACGGCGATGACAGGCTGTAGGGCGCGATGTTCGCTGTCCAAAGCGATGCTCCGGTGTCCGCGTCGTTTGCATACACCATCCCGCGATCGGAGGTGAAGAGCAATACGTTGTTACGGCTGATCACGGGCGAAGTGTAGACAGGCGCGGGAAGGCTGGGCGGCTGTCCCGTCCAATACTTCCATTTGTTCGTGCCATCGGGGTTGACCGCGTGGAGGTAGTTGTCCTGGCTGCCGACAAACACTGTGCCGTCCTTGCCGATCGCCGGGGACGACGATATCCAGCCCGCGGTCGGATACTCCCACTTTACCGAGCCGTCACGGTTTACCGCGTAAAGCGTTGAGTTGAACGAGCCGGCGTAGATCGTCCCGTCAGAATCGATCGCCGGTGAGGACAGGATTCCCCCGAGGTCGGTCCTCCAGTGGATCAGTGAGTCATCAGCGCCTGCGTAGACAGATCTTCCAGTGCGGCGGGCGTCCACTCTGAAAGCGGGGTGTTCGCCGTCGAGCTGCGCGAGCGCTGGTGGGGCAAGACACGTCACCAGTGCGGCAGCCACGCCCACGGCTATGGGAATGTTGCGCAAATTAAGGGTATGCATCGGTCCGTCTCCCTTCAATCCGGATGCCAACACCAGTGGTTCCAATGTCCATATATTCAGATTGGCCCAGTGCTGGTACATCCACCAGTCACACTTGCAAAAACCGTGCCAATCAGGCACGTGCGTCGGGGGACGGGTCGGACCTGCATGTGACAAAGGAGTAGAACGGAGGTCGATATGAGAATCTGCCCGTCCGGGGCTGGCGAGGGCTGTAATTCAAGCTCTTAAGCAAAAAACGCCATAAATCGTCGTATATTGGACCATGTGACAACGAATAGATGCCAATTACACCTCAGAAAGCAGGTAATAATACCTGAATTCGCCCACAAATAGCATTTTTTATCGGCACTATGTTTGCCTCCTATTGTTGCTGGGTAATACCAGCACAGCGTTGGATTCGGCCGAGTCTGAATCAACTTTGGGCATAGTTCCAAGAGGGTAAAAGCTGCAAATACTGGTAAGAATACCTGATTTTGCTTGAATAACCCTGATTTATAAAGAATGGCTGTTGACAACGCGTAATAGTGACAGTATAATGCGATCGGTGGTTGGCGAGCTGACATAAAATCGTCCACATTGGCCGGGAGAATACAATTGCTATCAAACTGGCAACCCGATGTCAAATCTGTGGCTCGCAGGGGGTGATGTTATAGCGTAGAGCAAAAGAAGAACGGCTGTTTCCTATGTCCAGGAAGTTTTGTCCAACGACCAGGGGGAGGCGCCCCTTGGTTTGAGGCACCCGGACAGAGACGAACCATTCCGAAGCGTGCTGGCCGGTCTGGGACAGAGACAGCTAAAGCGAGTCTACCAATCAGCACACAATTATCGTTTCCATCAAAGCTCAAGCTTATGAGGAGAGGAGCAATCCAAATGCAAGTAACAAAGAGGTACGTAGTTTCTTTCGCAATCGCTCTGGCCATCGTATGCCTGCCGGCAATGGCTGCCAGAATCCAGGTTCTTCCCATCGTCCATGAGGGCACTGACTTCCTTGTTTACCAGGCGTATGCTGGTAACAGCAACGGCGTTGACACTAACTTCCTCGGCTATGCCGGAACCGAACGCGACGTCATCACTGCCGTTCCTGGCGTGTTCTCAATCGTTCCCGGCGCAAGCTGGTCAAACTTCGTTGGCGCAGCAAATGCGAACTCCCTTGGCGGGATTTGGCAGCTTGGCTACACGATCAAGAACGTGGTTCTTCAGAAGAAGACCCCGACCTTCGTTCAGTGCAACGAAGTTTATGCTGCCAAGACAATCACCCAGCAGGGAACTGCTAACATCAGGACCTGGTGGCCGCTGATGTATGAGGCTCCTGGCACAGTCTGGACCCTCACCGTTCTTTACGGAACCCCGCAGCTTCGCGTCGGACCCGGCGTCAATGACGTTGTCAACTATGACGACGACGGCTCTCTGATCAACCCCGGTTCCCCTGTTCATCAGGAAACCTGGAAATGGTCCGTGGACGTAACCTTCGATAGCCTGAGCAACTTGCTCGCGCTGTTCCATCAGGTTCCGTTCGGTCTGGACGAGGTTCCGCTTATCTCCAACGAAGCACTCTATGTGCAGCTCCAGGGTATGGTTCAGCAGATCTCTGCTCTGCTCGGTGCCCAGGACTATGCTGGCGCTAGCCTCCTCCTCGGCGAGTTCGAGCTCGAGGTTCAGGATGCTGCAATCAGCACCAGCCCGTTCCAGCCGTTCCCCGGTGGCGTTTACACTGGTATCGCCCAGACATCAGAGAATCCTGCAGTATGCAAGCTTCTCATAGACGTGGAGTTCCTTGCTGCAAAGTATGGTATCTTCGCAACCAAGAAGTCCTAAGAGGTTAGCGGCCTGATGGAGTGATTCATCCGGCACGGCTATAGAGTGGCCCCGGTCCAAACGGGCCGGGGCCACTTTTTCAAGATCAGTGATACACCGTAATACCGGTCAGAAAAAGCATTAACCAACGCAAATACCATCCCCTGGCTCTAGTGTCCGATTGACTTGATTATTTGTCTTTGATGAACTCTTCTTCGGAGTTTCTGTACGCGGCTCAAGTGCTACGGCAAAGAACAGGAATCATGTTAGACGTGCACAAGGATGGACAGTCTCCGGACGGTATCAAGCGGAATGGATCCGCGACAGTTCGGTGGATGCACCGTCACAGAGAGTTTCACGGACGAACCTGGGTCGTTCGGGAGTTCGGTCTCCCCACACCATTGTGACGCAGCAATATGTGCGCGATTACAGTGCTTATAGAGGGTGAGGCGAGCGTGATTGCTGCCCGCAACGCCCTTCAGAAGGACGTCACAGTGAAAGACCGAACAAGTCGACGGCGCTATCCGCGCCGTCTCTTAATGGCTGGCGCGGATAGCGCCACCGGCTGCATTCTCGCAGCCGCGCTAATTGTAGTTTTGGCCCGGCCATCTGCCGGGGAAAGAATCGCCGCCGCCACAGTTCGGCCCGCCATTCCTGTGTATAACGCATACCTGGGACAGAGCGGAACGAGCGCACAGCGGGGTGACAGGGACTTTCGAGGATACTCAAAGGTATCCCGAGAGGTCATAAGCGCGGTGCCCGGGATCCTGGCGATCGATCCGGGACACAGGGACGTAAACGGCAACGGCTGCATCGAACCTGCAAACGAGATGTGGAGAAACTATGTGGGCGCCGCTTCGTTGGGGCTCTATTATACGATCAAGAACGTCATTTTGGTCAAGGAGAGGCCGTCCGAGGTCCAGTGCTCGGAGGTGTTTGTCGATACCCCCATCACGCAGCACGGAACGCCGAACATCAGAACATGGTGGCCGCTTCTTTTCGAGGCTCCGGGGACTACCTGGAAACTGACCCTGCTCTACGGCACCTGCAAGGCATGGGACGACGACGGCTCCGGCCCAAACAAACCCGCCTATGCGCACTGTGAGGTGTGGCAGTGGAAGCTGGACGCGGACCTGTCGAGTTTGAAGCGCACGCTCGACGTGTTTCACGAGATGCCGTTTGGGTTGTCGGGGACGCCACTTGTAAGTGACGAGGCGCTGTTCTATCAGCTTCAGGGCTATGTTGCTCTGGCGCAGGCCTGCCTGAACTTTGGTGATACCACAGGCGCCGGGATGGCGCTTGGAGATTTTGAGCTTGCAGCCGCTGACAGGTGCATTGCGGCGACACCGCTTGCTCCGGCAGTGGGTGGGTACGGCACGGGGATCGCGCAGAGCGCCGAGAGCCCGGCGTGCTGCAAACTTCTAATCGACGTCGAGTATATCGCAAAAAAGTTTGGAGTCTTTCAAACTGCAAAATAAAGCCCGCGATACAGCGGACAGCACAGGTTGGAAAACTTAGTCTGAGTCGCAAACACAACTCTAAATCAGCATACCATAACGGTTATCACGGAGGGAATCAAGATGATGAACATGAAGAGAGTCTTTGCAATTGCCGCTATCGCCGGTGCTTTGGTCTGCCCTGGGCAGGTGTTCGCCCAGAACAAACCGGACACGCTTTACTATCAGGTAAAGGTGAAATCGGGCCTCGGCAACGAGGGAACGCGGGACATGTACGTCAAGGGCGCCAATTTTCGGTTTGACTACGACTGCGGGGATGCAAAATCCGGCACACGAGTAAAGAGTACCGCCATCAGGAACAAGGACGGCGCGTTTCTTCTGCCATCGAGTGGCAGGCAGATCGGCAAGTATCCGGCGGGTTCCTCCCGGTATATCCCGACTTCCTATATACCCGGACCCTGTGGAGATGTCAAAGCGTTTCTCAAGTCCCAGAACGCCAAAAAAGTCACCCCGGTAAAGGTAGGCGCGATCAAATGCGACGCTTACACTTACAAGGACAAAACATCAAACACAGACTGCAAGCTTCTGGTGAACCCGAAGACCCAGACCCCCGCGCAGCTTCTGATCAGCAATCCTGTCAAGGGTGGCAAGACGTTCCATCGGACGGTCTCTTACGTTACCTACAAGCGTGGAGTGAGCATCCCCGATAGCAAGTTCGAGATTCCGAAGGGGGTGCCGATCATCCCGATGCGCAACCACAACGCAGGGACACCGCCCAAGCACTAGCGAGAGCTTTATTCGATTCACGAATAAAGTGGGCTAGGGCACGCTTGTGAGTTTCAGATATCAGATTGCAGATTTCAGGTTGGCCGATCTCTGTCCTGCCTGAAATCTCAAATCTGGAATTTGGAATGGTTTTTCTGAGGAGAAGAGGATTGTGATGCGTGGATACTTTGAGATCGGCCCGTTGCGACTGAAACAGTGCGCGCTTGCGGTGATAGGAGTGTTGTTTGTCGGCGGTATGTCCGCAGCAGTGGTGAAGGCCCCGGTCAAGCCCCGGCCCAAGCCCAAGCCAAGCAAACTGACGATTCTGTACACCGGCGACGAGTCTGGGCAGATCCGCTCGTGCAACTGCTCCAAGTTCCGCTTTGGCGGTTTTTCGCGCCAGGCTACGGCTGTTGACGCAATCCGCAGTGAGGCTAAAGACATTGTAATGGTGGAGGGCGGCGACTTTCTCGGCAACCCCGAGTCCGATCAGGACAAGCTCAAGGCCGACGCTTCGGTCAAAGCGATCAAGCTGATCGGTTACAACGCGGTTGTCCCTGGCGAGGCGGACCTCGCCTTCGGCGCGAAGGCGCTCGGGGCCTACCAGAGCGCATCGGGCGTCCCCTTTGTCGCAGGCAACCTGAAAGCTCCTTCAGGAAGCGCCCTTTTCTCCAAACCCTACACTCTTGTTACCACCGCCGGAGGGCTGAAGGTTGCGGTCGTCGGCTTGGTCGACACCGGAGTGCTTCCTCGGAACAACAGTGAGTTTTCCGGCTCAGACCCTGCGGCTTCGCTCAAAAAGACGCTTTCCAAGGTAAGGGGCGGCGCAGACTTCGTAGTGGTCGTTGCTCATACGACGATCAAGCGCGGCAGGCCACTTGCCGCAGTGCCCGGGGTCGACGTGGTGATCATTGCGCACCGTGAGGCTGAGACCGTTCCGATGCCGGAAAAGGACAAGATGACGGTGGAGTCTCCGGTCGAGAAGGTCGGCAACTGTCTGCTCGTGAAGAGCCTTTCAAGGATGGGTTGGAGTCTGGGAAGGCTCGACGTTACGATCAAACCAGGCGGGGTGAAATACGCCAAGAACAGTCTGATCTATCTCGGGCGGTCGTTTGAGGAAAGCCCGGCGATCGTCAAGGTCTACGAGGAGTACAACACGAAGGTACAGGACCTCGTGGTGCGCCAGCAGAAGCAGATCAAAGACCAGGTGCTCACGCGTCTTGCCAAGCGTGGCATTGACCCGGCGCAGTTCAAGAAACCGAAGTTGTTCGTCACCTCAGATAGCTGCAAATCGTGTCATGAGAAGGCTTACGACACTTGGAAGGCGTCGCGCCACGCGAACGCGTTTGCCTCGCTTGTGAACCGCAAACAGGACTTTGACCCCGAGTGCATCTCGTGCCACTCCACGGGGGCCATGTACCGCGGTGGCTTCAGTGACGCAAACAGCACCCCTGAACTCATAAACGTGCAGTGCGAGTCGTGCCACGGATCCGGTGCGGGGCACTCCGCGGTTCCATCGAAGGGTTACGGCGCAATCGGCGAAGAAACGTGTCGAAGCTGCCACACGGAGGAGTTCAACCCGGACTTTGAATACGAAAAGATGTGGAAGCAGATCGCTCATTAGCGCCGAATCAACCCAAAGAAAAGACCCCCGGCGGGTTCGCCGGAGGCCCTGAACATTTACAAGTGAATATGGGAGTTAGGCTCGGCGCTTTCTCGCGAACGCTCCGCCGATGGTGGCGAGTCCGCCAAGGAGCGCAGCGAAGCTGCCGGGCTCGGGAGTTACTCCTGAGTTGTCTGAGATGATGCCGGCTTGCTCGCCCATATCGACGCCGTCCGCGTCTTCGAGATAGACCGTCCAGATTGTAGGCTTTTCGCTTGCGGAGACTACGAACCCGGTGAGGTGTTCCCCGAAGGTGAGCGGCTGGTTGCTCGTGGTGTCGTAACTCCACGCAGGGTAGAAGAAGCTATAAACAGAGTCGGCAGACCAGTTTTCCGGAGCATCGAGACCGGACGTATCGTAATCCTCCGGGTCTGTATCCCACTCAAGATCGAGCGCGACTGGAACCAGGCCGGTAGAGTCGTCGTTCCAGATGGTGTAGACCCAGGTGTTGGCGATGCTTCCCTGATCTACGGTGACGTTGAATGTGTTTGCGGCAAAAGAGATTCCCGCGCTAAGAAGCACGGCGGCCGCTGCAAGTGTGATGACTGGTTTGAACTTCATTGTGAACTACGCCTCCTGTGATTTGCCTTTTCAAGAAAGGCACTGCCGGTAGATCCGGCCATATTGTTGGTTTGTGATTTGGGCTTGACATTGATTGTCTGGGAAAGACAACAAGCTTAGCCGCTAGATGTACGATGTGCAAGAATCGTGCCAGTAATGAGATCAGTCTCGTCCGATGCCCGGGTGGGCGGACGCCGGAAGACAAAGGACAGAAGATTGAAAGGATGAAGAAGATGAAGATGTTTGGGATTGGAATATCGCATGTGCGCTTGGCGCTTGGGCTCATGTTGGGGCTCTATATTGCGCTTGCAGGCCCGGTATCGGCGATCGACATCGGCCCGGAGACTCAGGTTGCCGGGGTTGTCGCGCCTGAGCTTGGAAGCCAGGACACTCCCGCTGTAGCCGCATGGCCGGGCGGGTATCTCGCTGTCTACCAGGACAAGCGAAGCGTTACGGATGTCGACGTCTGCGGCGTCTTTATCGACGCGAACGGCAACCCGATTGGTGAGTCGTTTGTGATATCGACCGTAACGGGCGGAACGGGGGCGACCAACGATCAGCTCGCCCCGTCTGTTGCCTTCAATGGCACAAACTTCCTGGTGGTGTGGGCGGACAACCGCGGAGGCGTTGCCGGTAACCAGTTCTATCAAATATATGGCGCTCGGGTATCTACCTCCGGGACAGTGCTCGATCCAAACGGACTTGTGATCTCGAACGTGGCCGGACTTCGTCAATACAGTCCTGAGGTGGCCTCGAACGGGACCGATTGGGAGGTCGTTTGGCAGCGAGACACCAGTATCACCCTCGATATCTACGGTGCGAAAGTGTCCGCCGCCGGTGTGGCTTCGGGTGTGGTCGGCATTTCGACGAGCTCCGGAAACGATGAGTCCCCGGCTATCGTCTGGAACGGCAGCTACTATATGGTAGTCTTCCAGAAGTCAGGGGAAGCCGACTACGATGTGTACGGCGTTATCGTGACAAGCTCCGGCGCAATATACAAACCTGCGTTTCTGTTATCTACCGATCCAGCGATCGATCCGAACAACCCGAGCATGATGACCGGAGCGCAGATCAGTCCGCGTGTTGCCGCAGGCCCCGGAGGTATGTGCATGGTCGTATGGCAGGACTCGCGAAACACTGACACGGCCACCGATGTCTATGGTGTGAGGGTATCGGCCACAGGACAGCTTTATGATGTGGAAAACCTGCCGATTTACGTCGCAAGTGGCAGCCAGGAAACCCCAAGCGTCGGTTGGGACGGGACAAACTACCTGGTCGCGTGGCGCGATCGGGCGGTCCTACCCGCCAAGCTCTACGGGACCCGGGTCGATCGCGACGGCTTCGTCCTGGACAGCCCCTTCATCACGCTTTCGACTACTGCTCCGGACCGCGCGAGCGGCTCCTGCGCTGCGTCCCTGGGCGGCAAAACGCTCGTGCTCTGGGCGGTCTCGGTGAGTTCCGTGCTTGATGTCTACTCCTGCATGGTTACCTCGGATGCGTCGGTTTCGGCTGAAAGAATCGTCTCGGTCGGCGGCACGGACCAGCCCACATATCAGGCCGCATTTGACGGGACCAACTTTGTCGTGGTCTGGACGGATCGGCGCGCGGCCAAGTCTGCGGTCTATGCGGCGCGGGTCACTCCCTTTGGTGAGGTGCTCACTCCCGGCGGCGTGCTGATATCCTCCTCAACCTCGGAGCAGAAAGAACCTGCGATCTGTTGGAACGGGACTATGTTTCTCGTCACCTGGACAGAGGGCACAACAAGCGACTCTGACATCAAGGGTGTCAGGATGAACTCCGACCTCTCGATGATAGACTCGACGCCGCTCATTATCGGTGTGGGCGACTGGGCTCAGTATGCTTCGTCGATTGCCGGAAACAGCACGGGCTTTATGGTCATCTGGACCGATACCAAGCAGGCAAGCATGGCCAACCAAACCGACATTATGGGCGCTCGCGTCAACGCGGCTACCGGGGAGGTGACCAGAATTTCAACCACCGCCTTCGGCGTGACCGTTGAGGGCGTATGCAACGAAACGCACGATCAATACTACCCGTCGGTTGCTTCTGATGGATCGAACTGGTTGGTTGTGTGGCAGGACATGCGCGGCACGACCGCCGATGTCTACTTCGCGAGACTCAACTCGACGGGTTCGGTCGTTGGAACGGTAAACGGCGCAAAGGTGTCGACTGCGACAGGCGCGAAGATGAGTCCGAGCGTCGCTTTTGACGGTACCAGATACATGATTGCCTGGGCCGACTACCGAAACGATACGACCAAAGCCGACATCTACGGCGTTAGAATGACCACGACAGGCGCCCGGGTGGACGCGTCCGACATCGCGATCTGCAGTGTGGCGGGAAGTGACCAGTCGTCGCCTTCGATCAAATGGGCGGGCGACCGCTACTTCGTCGCCTGGCAGGACGCCCGCAACGGCGCTTATCAAATATATGCCGCGCGGGTAAGCGCTGCGGGGTCTGTGACCGACTCCGGCGGGTTCTTTGTCTCAAGCGGCGGAAGTGGCGAGATCAAGCCCAAGCTTGCCGCCGGGGGCACAAACTGGGTGCTCGCGCTTTACGGCAAGTGGGTGTATCCGGTGAATAAGCTGTATATGCGCACGATGGGAGACCAATTGGCTCTTCCGCTTGTTTCGGTTGCGGAGACCCGCACTTCGCCGAACGGTAGGCTCATTACGCTCAGCGGCAAGGTCGTCACAGCGGGGACAACCCAGCTGAGCGGTCGCCTCTATGTGGAAGACGGCGACCGCACCGCCGGCATCTGTGTTCCGACTGCCGTTTCTGCCGGTGAGACTGCGATCGTCAATGTGACCGGCATTCTCGCTACGGTAGGCGGCGAGCGTCAGATCACAAACGCCGTTGTTACCGTTTCGCCGAATACGGGAACGGTGCCTGCGCCGTTTGGCCTGGTTCTTTCGTCGCTTGGCGGCGGAACGATGAGCTCTGCCATCACGGGAGTGATCGACGGGGGTGGCCTGAACAATCTGGGGCTGCTGGTCCGGGTTTGCGGCAAGGTGATCTCGACCGGAAGTGGCTACTTTATGATGCAGGATGGCAGCACCTCAAGCGACGTCAAAGTCGCCTGTCCGGCTGGCGTGACGCTGCCGACTGTCGGCAAGACCGTTGGCGTAACTGGAATCAGCTCGTGCGAGGCCGCAACTGGTGGCTATGCGCGCAAGTTGCTTGCGAGAAAGCCAGCTGATATCGTGACATTCAACTGAATAGAGTGATCAGTCGTCGGCTATCGGCGTGAGGCTCGGTAGCCGACGGTTCTCTATTCTGATATCTGAAACCGGTGGGGTCGAGGAGAATAGTCTAGTGAAAACCCGCAAAGGCTTAGGGGTTGTTTTCGTGATTGCCGCGCTGCTTTGCGCGTGCACGGCGTCGTGGGGTCAGCTGATGAGTGGCGGCTGGCCGAAGTTCAGGGGGGATGCGCGAAACACGGCGCAGGCTTCCTCCGTCGGCCCGTCTCAGGCGGCGCTTGACTGGACGTTTACCACCGGGGCGGCGGTTTCGAGTTCCCCTGCAATCGGGCCGGATGGCACGGTGTACTTCGTCTCCCAGGACCAGAAGATATATGCGCTCAATCCCAACGGCACGCAGAAGTGGCAGAGGCTGCTTGGGTTGACCAACAGTTCCTCGCCTGCGGTCGCCTCCGACGGCACGATTTACGTCGGCGCGGACAACTTCTACCTTTATGCTATCAACCCCGACGGCACCATAAAATGGATGAAGGGGCTCTACAAGCAGATACGCTCCTCGCCCGCGATCGCCTCCGACGGCACGGTGTACGCAGGCGTTATGAACGGCAAGGTCCATGCGGTCTTGCCTTCGAGCGCGCCGAAGTGGGAGTATCAGACAGGCAACCCCGTCACCTCATCCCCCGCGATAGGCTCAGATGGCACCGTCTACATCGGAAGCGAAGACCAGTACCTGTATGCCATCAAGCCCGACGGCACGCTGAGGTGGAGGTATTATACCTCAGGATGGATCGATTCCTCTCCCGCTGTCGCCGCAGGCGGCACAATTTACGCAGGCACCTCCGATGGCCGTCTGATCGCGATCAACCCCGACGGCACGCTTAGCTGGAGCTACAGGATAGGCTTCAACGTCCGTTCATCTCCTGCAGTCGCCTCAGACGGCACGATCTACGTCGGCGCGGACGACAACTATATGTATGCCTTCAACCCGAACGGCACACTGAAGTGGCGCTACAGGGTGGGGGACAAGGTGCAGTCGTCGCCCGCGATAGGCGCGGATGGGACGATATACTTCGGCTCGTTCGACAACAATATCTATGCACTTTCGCCCGCGGGCGACTTGATCTGGCAGTATGCGACCGGCGGCCAGATCTACGGCTCGCCTGCGATCGGCCCCGACGGCGCACTCTACGTCGGCTCCTACGACAAGAAGCTCTACGCGTTCTCGCGCGACAGGACCCCGCCGACCACGCCGGTTGTGACCGACGATGGGGCATTCACCACCGACCCAACCCAGCTGCACGCGTCATGGACCACGAGCGACCCCGAGACCGGGATAATCGACATCAGGTATGGCATCGGGACGACCCCGGGCGCGACTGACGTAGTCGACTGGACCAGCGTCGGCACCGCGGGTTCGGTCACGAGAAGCGGCCTCCCGCTTGTGAACGGCGTGACCTACTACATTGCGGTCAAGTCCCAAAACGACGCGCACCAGTGGTCGGTGGTCGGCGTAAGCGACGGAATCAGGCTCGACACGACCCCGCCGACGCTGCCAATTGTAACTGATGAAGGCGATTTCACATCCTCGGGGACGACCCTTCAGGCGAGTTGGAGCGCGACCGACCCTGAATCCGGCATCGTAGAGTATCAATACGGCATCGGGACAACCTCGGGTGGCACGAACATAGTCGGCTGGACTAGCGCGGGCACAGGGGCCTCTGTGACGCGAAATGACCTCACTCTTGCCCAAAACCTTTCCTATTATATAAGCGTTCGCGCGCGGGACGGGGCGGGGTTCTGGAGTTCGGTCGGGACGAGCAACGGAATCGCCGTCGACCGGACCGCTCCGCCCGCGCCGGTTGTGAGCGACGACGGAGTCTACAGCCCGACAAACACAAGTCTCCGTGCGACCTGGACCGGGACCGACCCTGAGTCCGGGGTGGGGGAGTATCAGTACGCGATCGGCACGACCCCCGGCGCGACCAACACAGCCGACTGGACAAGCTCTGGCACGTCAAACCAGGTCACGCGCTCGGGCCTCAGTCTCGTGGACGGGGCGACCTACTACGTTTCGGTGCGGACCCGGAACCGCGCGGGGATTTTGGGGGCAGCCGGGACAAGCGACGGCATCATAATCGACACAAGCGCGCCGACGGTTCCAAGTGTGACTGACGACGGCCAGTATTCCTCCTCGGCGAACATGCTTCATGCCACCTGGAGCGCAACCGACCCGCACACGGCAGTCGGCGAATATCAGTACGGCATCGGGACAAGCTCGGGCGCAACCGATGTCCTTGGCTGGACGAGCACAGGCGTCGCCACTCAGGTCACAAACTCTGCGCTTGCTCTTGTAAGCGGCTCTACTTACTATTTTTCGGTCAAAGCGAAGAACATGGCCGGGGTTTGGAGCGCGGCTGGCGTCTCGGACGGTATCAAGGTCGATCTCACCTCCCCAACTGCGCCGGTTGTGTTCGATGACGGCCAGTTCAGCGCAAACAACACAACGATTCACGCGACGTGGAGCGCGACCGACCCAGAGTCCGGTGTGATCGATTACCAGTACTCCATCGGCACGACGCTGGGCGGCGCAAACGTCGTCCCCTGGACCAGCGCCGGGGCCGGGCTTTCTATAACCAAAACCGGCCTGTCGCTCTCGGACGGGGTCACCTACTATGTCTCGGTGAAGGCCAGAAACCGGGTGGACATGTGGAGCAGCGTGGGGTCAACTGACGGTATCACCGTCGACGCAAGCGCTCCCCCAGCGCCTACTGTAACCGATGACGGCAACTTTTCCGCAACCGCGTCCTCGCTTCACGCCACATGGACCGCAAGCGACCCGCACTCCGGCGTGGTCGAATATCAGTACGCGATAGGCTCGGCGCCGGGCGCGACCAATATCACTGGCTGGACCTCAGTTGGCACGGCCTCGGAAGTCACCAAAACAGGGCTTTTGCTCACTCATGGCAGCACCTACTATATATCGATCAAGGCAAAGAGCGGCTCTGGGCTTTGGAGCGTGGTCGGGACGAGCGACGGCATCACCGTCGACCTCACCGCTCCGTCCGCGCCAAGCGTCACCGACGACGGCCAATACACCGCCGACAACACTCGTCTGCATGCCGCTTGGACCGCCTACGACCCAGAGTCAGGCGTGGCCGAGTACCAGTACGCGATCGGCACGACCCCCGGCGGGTCTACCATCGTCGGCTGGACCAACACCGGCGGCACAAGCGAAGTCAACCGAACCGGCCTCGCGCTATCAAGTGGGGTCAAGTATTACATCTCGGTCAAGGCGAGAAACGGCGCGGGAACCTGGGGGAACCTGGGCGTAAGCGACGGGATCACGGTCGACACCACAGCCCCCTCGTCCCCGAGCGTTACAGACGACGGGCAATACACTACCACGGCCACATCACTTCACGCTGTTTGGACGGCAAGCGACACCGAGTCGGGCATCGGGGAGTATCAGTATGCCCTCGGCACTGCTCCGGGCGCTTCGGACCTCGTCGCCTGGACCTCAACCGGGAACGACGCGTTCGTCACCCGCACAGGTCTCGCGCTTGTTGACGGTGTGACTTACTACTTTGCGGTGAAAGCCAAGAATCGCGCGGGCCTTTGGAGCAATACCGGGACGAGCGACGGGATTATCGTCGATACCTCAGCTCCGAGCCTGCCCGTTGTAAGCGATGACGGCTTTACGTCGCTCATCACCGCGCTTCATGCCACCTGGTCAAGCGACGACCCACACACGGGCATCGCCCAGTATCAGTACGCCATCGGCACGACTCCGGGGGGGACAAACGTCGTCAACTGGACAAACTCGGGCACAGTGACGGAGATCACCCGCTCGGGCCTCATGCTCGCACACGGCGCGGTCTACTATTTCTCGGTCAAGTCCAAGAACGCTGCGGGGCTTTGGAGCGGCGTTGGCACGAGCGTCGGCGTCCTGGTCGACACAACAGCGCCGGTTCAACCGACCGTGACCGACGACGGCGACTACACATCGAGCCCAGTTCTGCATGCCTCCTGGACCGCATCCGACCCCGAGTCCGGCGTCCTTGACTACCAGTATGCGATCGGCACTGCCCGGGGAGCAGGCGATGTCGTCGCATGGACCAACACCGGAAGCGCGAACGAGATCACTCGCTCCGATCTCACGCTTGTAAACGGAGTCCGCTACTATTTTGCAGTGAGAGCCCGGAACCGCGCCGGGGCATGGAGCAGCATTGGGACGAGCGACGGGGTCATGGTCGACACCACAGCGCCGCCTGCGCCTTTGGTCGCTGACGACGGGCAGTACACGACCGCAAACACCTCCCTTCACGCGGCTTGGAACGCCATTGACCCCGAGTCCGGCGTTGGGGAGTATCTCTACGCAATCGGTGTTGCGCCAGGGGACGCGTCGGTTGTCGATTGGACGAGCACGGGGTCGGCGACCAGCATTACCCGCACCAGTCTCGCCCTTTCGGACGGCACGACCTACTATTTCAGTGTAAAGGCCCGTAACCGGGCAGGGCTTACGAGCTTGATCGGGACAAGTGACGGGATCATTGTCGACGGAAGCGCGCCAGCCGCGCCTCTGGTCACCGATGACGCGTTTACCGACTCCACAAACTCGCTCCACGCCACGTGGACAGCCGATGACCCGCACTCCGGCATCGCTGATTACCAATACGCGATAGGCACAACGCCGGGCGGAACAAATATCGTTGCTTGGACAAGCGCGGGCACTTTGAACGAAATCACCCGTACAGGCCTAACCCTTTTCCAAGGCGCGACCTACTTCTTTACCGTGAAAGCCAAGAACCGAGCAGGTTCGTGGAGCACAGTCGGCACGAGTTCGGGAGTGTTGGTCGACACAACCCCGCCTCCCGCGCCGCTTGTTGTCGATGACGGTCTCTACACGCAGGTCGGCACTTCCCTGCATGCGACTTGGAACGACGCTGACCCCGAGTCCGGCATATTCGACTACCAGTACGCCGTCGGGACGACGCCCGGCGCGACCAATATCGTTGGTTGGACATCGGCAGGAAGCGCGACCCAAGCCGTGATCCCCGGAGCCTACGCCAACGGCTCGGCCTACTACATCTCGGTCCGGGCCAGAAACCGAGTCGGTCGCTTTGGCGCAGTCGGGACAACCGACGGCATCATCGTCGATTCGACCCCGCCCTCGACTCCGGTCGTCATCGATGACGGCGCGCTTGCGCTTGTGCTTGACTCACTCCACGCCACATGGAGCGCAAGCGACCCGCACACGGGCGTTACGGAGTATCAGTATGCGATAGGTTCGACCCCCGGCGCATCCAACGTCGTCGCTTGGACGAGCGTTGGCACGGCGACTGAGGTCACGAAAAATGGGCTTGCACTTTCTCACGGCGCGATCTACTTCTTCTCCGTCAAGGCGAAAAACGCAGCCGGTGGATGGAGTTCGGTCGGGTCAAGCGACGGGATTACGACCGACGGCACGCCTCCGCTCACCCCGGTTGTCACGGTCGACGCCAGATACACGTCAAACCTCTCATCCCTGCACGCTTCATGGAGCGCGACTGATCCTGAGTCGGGCGTCGAGGAGTATCAATACGCCATCGGAACGACTCCGGGCGGCGCTGAAACCGTCGCCTGGACGAGTGCGGGCGCGGCCACTGAAGTGACCAGGACGGGGCTCGCGCTTTCCGAGGGGATAACCTACTATTTCGCCGTCAAAGCCAGAAACAGAGCGCTCCTCTGGAGTGCGGTCGGAGTTTCGACCCCAGTCACAGTCGACACCAGCGGGCCTACGGTAAGCGCGGTCAATGACGACGGCGACTATACTCTGTCGCTCGACACCCTGCATGCCTCATGGGCTGCGTTCGACGCCCAAAGCGGTATCGTTGAGTATCAGTACTGCGTCGGCACTACCGCGGGCGCAGCTGATATCGCTACGTGGTCGAGTGCCGGATCGGTCGCGGAGATTACCCGGGGAGGGCTCTCGCTGACCGACGGAGGGACGTATTTCTTCGCCGTGCGTGCGAAAAACGGCGCAGGGCTCTGGGGGGGCGTGGGCGTAAGCGACGGGATCACCGTCGCGATATCGGCTGCATGGCCCAAGTTCCGGGGCGGCGCTCAAAACCAGGGGGTCAGCCGGTTCTTCGGATCCCGGGTCGGCGCGCTGCTCTGGCAGTTCCAGACCGCAGGCTGGGTTGAGTCGTCTCCTGCCCTGAGCGGCGACGGGACGGTCTACATCGGCTCCGGCGACGGCTCGATCTATGCGATCAGCAGGACCGGAAGTCTGCTCTGGAAATACACCACTGGCGGCTCGATAGATTCGTCCCCGGCAATCGCCCGTGATGGCTCGATCTACGTCGGCAGCTACGATGGCTATCTCTACTGCCTCTCGGGTGGCACGTGCAGATGGAAGTTCAAGACCGCCGATATGATATGGTCGTCGCCGGTAATCGGCTCCGACGACACCGTATATTTTGGTTCGCAGGACAGTTACATCTACGCGCTGCACCCCGATGGCACGCTTAAGTGGAAGCGCTCGATTGGGGCGACCGTCTGGTCTTCGCCCGCGCTTGCCGATGACGGCAGCCTCTACTTCGGTGGCGGCGACGGGTATATCTATGCGCTGAACTCCGTCGACGGCTCGATCAAATGGCGATTTGAGACCGGCACAGCGGTCGACTCGTCGCCTGCGATCGGTCCCGACGGCACGGTTTTCATGGGCTCAGGCGACGGATATTTTTACGCGCTTAACCCCAACGGCACGCTCAAATGGACGTTTGACACGGGAGGGTGGGCGGTCGATTCGTCGGCTGCGGTCGCCGCAGACGGCACGGTCTATGTCGGCTGCGGACACGACTGGTCATACGGCATGCTCTATGCCATCAACCCCAACGGCACGATGAAATGGGCGTTTGACGCCCACGGTGAGGTGCGTTCATCTCCTGCGATCAGTTCGGAGGGGATCATCTACGTCGGTTCGGGCGACGGCAACATCTACGCCATTAACCCCGACGGCACTACCAGGTGGAGCTACAACACCGGCTGGGCCGTTCTTTCGTCACCCGCGATCGGGCGCGACGGTCGCGTAGTGATTGGCTCCTACAGCAGCTATGTATTCACCTTCAAAGACACGACTATCGACGACACCACCGCCCCGACCCGGCCAACGGTGGTCGACGAAGGGGTCGTCACGACAAGCACGACGGCTCTCACGGGAGCCTGGACCGCAAACGACCCCGAGTCGGGGGTCACCGAATACAAATACGCAATAGGCACATGGCCCGGCACCGACGATGTCGTCGGGTGGACTTCGGTTGGGACGCAGACTTCGGTTACGAGGACCGACCTTGCCCTTGGCGCTGGTGTTACCTACTACTTTTCGGTCAAAGCGATGAACCCAGCGCGGATGTGGAGCGCGGTCGGCGTGAGTGACGGCATCCAGGTGAGCACGGGAGGTTCTTCTGTGGACATATCGGCTGCCAAGCACCTTCCCGACCAGTCTGGGTTGACCATTAGCGGCAAAATCGTCACCGCGCGTTTTGACGGTTCGTTCTACGTCGAGGAGCCCGACCGCTCCGGCGGCCTCAAGGTGCTGACTGAGGGGATGTCCTCGCCCGCCGAAGGGACCAGAGTCTCGCTTGCAGGCGCCATGACGACCGACAACGGCGAGCGCGCCCTGCGCTTGTCGACCCTTGCGCCTGCTGAAAACGTGCCCGTCCCCGCGTCGATCGGCATGTCAAATGCTTCGCTCGGCGGCAGTTCTCAGAACTCGTTTGCCGCTTCGGTCAAAGGTGGAACTGGGCTGAACAACATCGGGCTTCTTGTCACTATCTGGGGCAGGGTGACCGCCGCAGCGCCGACGAACTTCCAGGTCGACGACGGCTCCGGCGCTCTCGACCCAACAGGCCTCCCCGGCGTCAAAGTAACCCTGACCGGCCTCTTCCCTGGCACAACTATGACCCCGCCCTCAGTCGGTAGTTACGTTCGGGTAACAGGAATCTCGTCGATAGAGCCCGCAGCCCCAGACCACCGCCGCCTGCTCCGCCCAAGGTCCCAGGGTGACGTAGTGATTTCACAATAAGAAGCTCGGGATAATGGCTGCGATCAAGTAGAGAGCTTGCATATCTGACAACGAAAGACGGGTGGGTCAATCACTTGACCCACCCGTCTTTCTGGTGTTTGCGAGCTGCGTAAAATCGGCCGAGTGCCGGTTACGCACATATTAAACTATTGCATGTTCGGGTCAGTGATCCAGGCAGTTCGCCCGTCATAGTAGAGCACGTTTGTGCCGCCCTTGTGGTTCCAAAATATATTGTCGCCCCTGTCTTTGTAGGGGTCCTGGAGGATTCTGCCGTTCATCTTGCCAGTTCTATACCTGCCCCAAACGTGACCTGTGCTCCACACTCTGCCGCAGAGTTCGTAGTATTCCTCGGGAGTTCGCCCCTGTGCGCACTCGGGGGAGTGGTCCTGCCCTTCGTGGCTCAGCCCGTCGTGTCGGTTGAACGGGAAAGACATATAGTTGGTGCAGATCTTCCTACCATTTGGCAGATGCACCCAGCTCACCAGATACCAACTTCTGGAAACTGGAAGGTCTCGCGGTGTGGTATGCACCCTGGACCCCCATTCTCGGCGCGGCCCGGTTGCGCACATCCACAGTTGCGGGCTTTTCGCGTATCTGTAGAGCGCGTAGGTCAGTCCGGCGACTCCCGGGTAGTTGCCGTCGAAATCCGACAACGACAACCCAGTGGGGCAGACACCGGCCATAGTCGCTGGAAACCTGCCATTGTTGTCCCCCACGTACATCAGCAGCGCCATGCCTATTTGTCCGAAGTTGTTGGCGCAGCTCGATCTGTGTGCTGTTTGTTTCGCTGTGATTACGACTGGAAAGAGCATCGCAGC
The DNA here is from genome assembly GCA_038207085.1 of Armatimonadota bacterium. Taxonomy (GTDB): domain Bacteria; phylum Armatimonadota; class UBA5829; order UBA5829; family DTLH01; genus JBBRAE01. The sequence continues at coordinate 6,495 of JBBRAE010000010.1, read as the reverse complement.
CAGGATCGACAGAATCGCGATCACAACCAGTAGCTCCGCCAGGGTAAAAGCGCCTCGTCCTCGCAGCATAGACTCTTACCCCTTTCTCGGTATTGTGCTGTGGCGCTTGGGCGTGGCGCTCACAGAGTACATCCTGCACTCCCGCCTCGGGTCCGTTGCCCAATTCCGAGCGACGGTAGTTGCTCGGTTCCCCCTGGACAGACCGGTTGGCTTGGCGGATTGCGCCGGTCAGAACGCCTGGCTGTCTTGTGATTACCCCAATGGTTCAGCTTATAAACATGTACTCAGATGATATGTTTGGGGTGAAATATGGTCGAGGGGATGTTCATGAGGTAGTTTTGGGATAGCCTGTGAGGGAGACTATCCCTTCACATTATACCTGTGGTCTTCAGTCTCGCTACACTATCTCCAGCTCATCCCTTCCCCCCAGCTCCGGAAACTTCGCGCTTGGAAGGGTCTGATACCAATACGCCACGCTGCAGATGTCGTGCTGACCGGGGTAGAATCGGTCTTCGCTCCGCCAGCCTAGCGACTGCATAGTCACCCGCAAGTCTGACTCGAACCTGATTGGGTCCATCACGTGCCAGCGGTACATCGCGTGCCGGTGCTGCGACTGGTAGGTCCCGTTTGGTCGGATCACCTGGTGCATCCCCAGAAACGGCGTGGAGTAGGTAAGATACTCGTTGTTAATCTCCCAGTCCCAGGCCCCGCCGAAGTAGTCCTCCGTGCCGGTGCCGCAGATCGTAGGAAACTCCTCGTCGCCGTCCATGAAAAACTTGATCTCGCCTTCCCCCCACCATCCGTTGTTGTTGATCCCATACCCCATCGATGTCCCGACGTAGTGTCCCCGACCTTTCACTGCGTCTAAAATGGTGTAATCCTGCGCGTACGGCAGCGGGTTTACCCGCCTGAACTGAGCATGGAAGTAGGCAACGTCATCGGGAACGTCCGTCAGCGTGTAGTTGACCTGATGGAAGCACCCCCCGGCTTTCACCGGGTTCCGGTTCTCGAGCGTGATGCGGCAATGCTTCCTGAACGGCATCTCCCAGAAGCAATTGAGGCCACGGACGGGGTTCACAGCCACCGGCAGCGAGTTCACTGGAGCATACTCCAGCTGCAACCACGGAGAAGCAAAGAAATCCGGCACCGGCGCCTCGACCGATGGCCATTCCTGTCCGTCCCAGTAGATTCGGATTATGAAGTCCCTGCTATTTGTTCCCGTGAACCACAAGCTCTGGATGGCGCCTGGTCCGTCGATCTCGGCGATGGTGAGCACCTCCAACGGCGCAATCGGCGCGCACGGCCTGCATTTCCAGCCTCTCCCGAGCTCCCGCGCGGCGCCATTGGGGTCGGCCTCAGCCATACCACCTTTCCCCTTCTCGCCCGTCGGGTTCTCCGCCGATATCGACCTCGTCCTCGCTTTCGACAACCTCGAAAGCATCCCCAGGTTCATTCCAAGCCCGTTGAAATCATTCATATTGTCCCTTTCATTCCTAATACCGTAGTCGATACGAAAAAGGCCTGCGCTACGCGCTACTAACGGTATTACCATCACCTCCATTTTAGAAACCAATGACCCCGTGGCATTATCGCTAATGCACAATACAGAAATACAATATGAAATAGCTCATGTCAGCATGATCGGGTGCTGACACCCACGATAGGCTCCCAACTCAGGAGCCGCTCAAATCCGAGATTAGAGCGTATCGCCAGCCGGGTAACTAGGAACTCGAAAGGGTCATACTGATACTATGCCAACCCATGTTCAAGTTAAACGCTTGCCGCCGCGTATAGAGTCCGATCCCAGCCGCACAATTGTCAGGTTCTTTCCCGCAGGCGAATAGCACGGGTGATGACGCTGCCAGAAGACACCGTGGACGGACAATCACTGTTTCCACTATCAATTGAGTTTAGAGCCCACGGAGGGAAACGTATGAAGACAAAGACTGAGCGGACGGCCCAGGCCGGTCCGCTTTCACAGGACGAACTGCGCAGGATGGACGCCTACTGGCGAGCATCTAACTACCTGTCGGTCGGGCAGATATACCTGCTGGACAATCCACTGCTAAAGACCCCCCTCTCTATAACAGACATCAAGCCACGACTCCTCGGGCACTGGGGGACCACTCCGGGGCTGAACTTCATATATGTGCACATGAACCGTATGATCAAGGAACGTGACCTCGATATGATCTACGTCTGCGGGCCGGGGCACGGGGGGCCGGGGATCGTCGCAAATGTTTACCTGGAGGGAACATACAGCGAGGTCTATCCCAACATCACCCAAGACACCGATGGGATGAAGAAGCTCTTCAAGCAGTTCTCGTTCCCCGGGGGGATTCCAAGCCACGTTGCGCCTGAGACTCCGGGGTCGATCCATGAGGGAGGTGAGCTAGGCTACTCCCTGTCTCACGCTTTTGGAGCGGCGCTCGACAACCCCGACCTCATCGTCACATGCGTGGTCGGCGACGGAGAAGCTGAGACCGGCCCACTTGCGGCCGCCTGGCACTCCAACAAGTTCTTAAACCCCATCATCGACGGTGCGGTGCTTCCCATCCTGCATCTGAACGGCTACAAGATCAACAATCCGACTATCCTTGCGAGGATGAGCCATGAGGAGCTTGAGGCTCTGTTCGTCGGTTACGGCTACATGCCCTGTTTCGTCGAAGGCTCCGACCCCGCGACGATGCACCAGGCGATGGCGCAGACTCTTGAGGAGGTCATCTCCGAGATCAAGACGATCCAGCACGAGGCGCGCCTTTCGGGCGAAGCAGAACGCCCGACCTGGCCTATGATCATCCTGCGGACTCCCAAGGGGTGGACCGGGCCGGGGGAGGTCGACGGCAAGAAGACCGAGGACTTCTGGAGGAGTCACCAGGTGCCAATGGCCGATATGGCCGAGAAGCCAGGGCACGTAAAGTTGCTCGAAGACTGGATGAAGAGCTACAAGCCCGAGGAACTTTTCGACAAGAACGGCAGACTCTTCCCCGAGTTCGCCGATCTGGCCCCGAGAGGCAACAGGCGTATGGGCGCCAATCCGCACGCAAACGGCGGGATACTGCTAAAAGACCTGAGGGTGCCGGAGTTCAGGGAGTACGCCATAGAGGTTTCGAGCCCCGGCGCAGTGGACGCTGAGTCGGCAAGAGTTACGGGCAAGTTCCTGCGGGACGTGATGAAGTCCAATATGTCGAACTTCAGGGTGATGGGCCCGGACGAGACGGCCTCCAACAGACTGGGAGACCTCTTTGATGTAACAGGTCGCACATGGATGGCCGATATCTATCCCTATGACGACCATCTCTCCCCGGACGGGCGGGTGATGGAGATACTGAGCGAACATACCTGCCAGGGGTGGCTGGAAGGCTACCTCCTGACCGGCAGGCATGGCGTCTTCAACTGCTACGAAGCGTTCATACACATCGTCGACTCGATGTTCAACCAGCATGCCAAGTGGCTGAAAGTGGCCAGCCATATTTCCTGGCGGCGGCCTATCGCTTCGTTCAACTACTTCCTGGCCTCCCACGTCTGGCGTCAGGACCACAACGGGTTCTCACACCAGGATCCGGGCTTTATAGACCATGTGGTGAACAAGAAGGCAGATATCGTGCGGGTCTACCTCCCACCCGACGCAAACACATTGCTCTGCGTCACCGACACGTGTCTTAGAAGCCGCAACTTGATCAACGTGATAGTCGCAGGCAAGCATCCGGCCCCGCAGTGGCTTGACATGGACGCCGCCATCAAGCATGTCGCGTCGGGGATCGGAATATGGGAGTGGGCCTCAAACGATCGTGGAATCGAGCCAGATGTCGTTATGGCATGCGCGGGTGACATACCGACTATGGAGACGCTTGCGGCGGTTGACCTGCTCCGGGAGTTCCTTCCCGACCTCAAAGTGCGCGTGGTAAACGTGGTCGACCTGATGACCCTCCAGCCAAAGGAAGAGCACCCCCACGGGCTCTCGGACAAGGACTTCGACAACCTCTTTACCACCGACAAACCGATCATCTTCGCCTATCATGGGTATCCCTGGTTGATCCATCGTCTGGCCTACAGGCGGACCAACCACAAGAACCTGCACGTCAGGGGTTACAAGGAAGAAGGCACAACGACGACACCGTTTGACATGCTCGTGATGAACGACATGGATCGATTCCACCTTGTAAACGACGTCATAGACCGCGTGCCCAAGCTCGGATACATGGCGGCCTACGTGAAGCAGGCGGTAAGGGACAAGCTGATCGAGCACAAGTATTACATATCGGAGTATGGCGAGGATATGCCCGAGATTCGCAACTGGAGATGGTCTTCCGAGCCGTCCGGCGAATAGAGAAAGAAGAGCTCGCATTTTTCGTCGAAATCCACATATACCGTATGCCCGGCATTGCGGTCTGCAAGCGACATTCGCGTGCCAGTTGGCTCGCCGTAAGGCTGATCATAATAGACGTTGGGCCGCAGGTCGAAGACGCCATTGGTTGGCTCGCTCTCACCGGTGAGCAGTATGGTATCGGGCGTGGTCAAGAGACGTCTTGCGACAGGCATGCGTACGGCAACTCCCTCGCGTTCCGAGTTTGAGACGGCAAAATACGGATGATAGCCAAATGCGCACGGAGCAGGGATGCTGTCGTGGTTAATTATAGTCGATTGGAGTTCCACGCTGTTGGTTCTGAGAATGAACTGCTGGGTAAAGCCCAGGTCAAACGGATAGTTTTTCTCTCGAATCTTTTCAGAGATTCGAGTTTCGTAGACTGCAGTTACGCTATCAGAGGCGATTTGCTCGTCTGCCTTATGAAACTTGCTCATAAAGAGCACCCCGTGGGACGGCATAAAGTAGGGTTTGTCGTGCCCGAAAATCCGATATATGCCTGGAACAGGTTTCCCGGACGAATGGTCCCACGTCCGTCCGACCGAGGGGAAGAGTATTGGATTGCCCCCACCGGTTATCTTCTCTGCGGTGCGAGGCAGGTCTTTCGGGCAATACATCATCTCCACGCCCCCTGCCATCCACGAAAACAGGTTGCAGCCCCACTCAGGAGCTATAGAGCACGAGCAACCCTCACCAAGTTCGTAAGTATCTTCCATATCTGCACCTCGTTTCAGCCGCTCAGGCCTTCGGGCAGTCTCCCAAATACGGCATCTCATAAAGTCCAAAGTCCAAGCCCATCGGCGATCCCAGTCTCAACTGTCTGAACGAATCTGATATCGCTGCAGGCGGCTCTGCGGTTTGTCGGGAATAGTGAGATCGATGACTCCATCTTTCAGCAAGGCTCGGATTACTTTGTTAAGCTGACCAGATACGTCCTTAGCCCGCTTTATTCGTGAAGCGAATAAAGCTTTCGCTAACAGAGCATTATTCACGAGTAGCGTGAATAATGCGGGTTAGAGCATAACGCGCACAGACTGCCTCGACAGAGTCTGGCTGCACCGCGTCTTAAGCCGAGACGTCAGTGCTTTTCGGCAGCAACTGGAGAAGCAGTTCCTCCAAGAACGTACAATCGTGCGAATCCGAATCCGGTTGTGCCGAATATTGTTGTGCTTGACCGTATCAGCATCAACATGCTACCATATTGCTAGAGAGTGTAATATAGCTTTTGCCCCCCCCGAGTTCACAATTTTCGCCGGGAGGACACAAAGTGGAACAATGGGGTTTTTCTTTGTCACAATATTGGCAAGCAACAGAATGCAACAGCAAGGCATTATCAGCACAACCGAAGAGACCCGAATGGTTCACAAGTCTCCGTGCCGGATTCCAGACAGTGCAATCATCGCGGGCGGCAGTCGACACGTCACTTCTACTAATCGCGCAGCCGATCCTCTCTCCATGCACCATACACATTCCACTCACAGGCCTGCTAACGACCAGGCGGTGGTCGAGCGAGGGAATGGGGAGAACACAAACTATTAGACACTGCCGGAGCTTTGCGGCCAGACGTTATGAACTAAGCAAGATTGGGGACGATAAGAATTGACACAGGCAGCACATGAGATCGGGCTGAAGAAAACCCCGACTGGAATACAGGGTCTTGACGAAATAACTTTTGGTGGTCTTCCAAAAGGCAGGCCTACCCTAATCACTGGCGGGGCCGGGTCGGGAAAGACCATGATCGCGATGGAGTTTCTGGTCCGGGGAGCGACGGAGTTCGACGAGCCGGGCGTATTTATCGCATTCGAGGAGACTTCGAGCGATCTGGCGGCGAACTTTGCTTCGCGTGGCTACGACCTGAAGAAGCTTGAAGAAGATAATAAGCTCGTTATCGATTACGTCTACATCGAGCGATCTGAGATCGAGGAGACCGGAGACTATGATCTTGAAGCTCTGTTCATCCGCCTCGGTGATGCGATAGACACCATCGGCGCAAAGCGCGTGGTGATCGATACGACAGAGGTGCTCTTCTCGGGGCTGTCGAACACGGCTATTCTTCGCGCGGAGCTTCGGCGCTTATTTCGTTTCCTCAAAGACAAGGGTGTGACCGCTATTGTCACCGGTGAGCGCGG
>JBBRAE010000009.1:0-107147 GCA_038207085.1 Armatimonadota bacterium | reverse complement strand
TGCCGTCTATGGCATGAACTATGAAATTGTGTTTCAGGTGCTTTTGCACCAGGCACTTGCGACTATTCACTAACTGGCTTTGCCTTTACCGGTATCGATGCAGCTTGGCCAGACGCACCGTAAACCATTTACCCCTTACTTCTGTGCCTGGTTCATTCCTCCCAATATCGAGCAATTGATACATAATAATGGAAAGAGCAGGCGCAAAAGACGGTTATGTGGATGAGAGACTCAGCCCTGTGGCAAAAACGCTCAGCTGCTCCGTGCTCTTAAGAGAAAAACATTGACATTGTGCGCGCATGCCAGTTACAATTAATGGGGTTTTTGAGGCGAGTGATTAGTCGTAAGTGGCTGTTTCACGCTCAAATACCGGGCAAGACGGCCTGATCCTTACCGGACCAGGCTAAACTTGTGTTTTGGGTAAAATGTTGGGAGTGACCAAGCCCCCGACAGCAGATATGCCCTGCTAGCGGCGGGGCGAATAGCACACAGGAGGAACCAGAATGGCAGTAAAAGTTGGTATTAACGGTTTCGGACGAATCGGACGCCTCTCACTTAGAGCGATGCTTCAGAAATATCCGAACGACATCGAGGTTGTTGCAATCAACGACCTGTGCGATTCCAAAACCAATGCCCACCTTTTCAAGTATGACACCAACTACGGCGTGTGGCCCGGCGAGGTCAAGGCCGAGGACGACGGTATCGTCATCGACGGCAAGAAGATCAAGGTCTACGCTGAGAAGGATCCGGCACAGATTCCGTGGCAGGATCTCGGCGTGCAGATCGTCGTCGAGGCTACAGGTATCTTCACCGATGCCGCAAAGGCCGGCCTGCACAAGCATGACACCGTGAAGAAGGTCATCATCTCCGCACCTGCGAAGAATGAGGACATCACCATCGTCATGGGCGTCAACGACAACGAGTACGATGCTGCAAAGCACAACATCGTCTCCAACGCAAGCTGCACCACCAACTGCCTTGCCCCGTTTGCCAAGGTCCTCCAGGACAGCTTCGGCATCGAGAGCGGCTTCATGACCACCGTGCATGCTTACACCAACGATCAGAAGATCGCTGACCAGGCTCACAAGGATCTTCGCAGATCACGCGCAGCCGCAGCAAACATCATCCCGACCACGACCGGCGCCGCAAAGGCAATCGCCCTCGTTATCCCCGCGCTCAAGGGCAAGATGCACGGCTACGCGCTACGCGTCCCGACCACCACGGTCTCCTGCGTCGACCTCACCGTAAACCTTGCAAAGGGTACCACGGTTGAGGAGATCAACGCCGCAATGAAGGCTGCCGCTGATGGCCCTATGAAGGGCATATTCGGTTACACCGAGGACCCGGTTGTCTCAAGCGACTTCAGGGGCGACTCCCGCAGCTCCATCTTCGATGCTCAGTGCACGATGATGCTCGGCGACAAGTTCGCCAAGGTTGTCTCCTGGTATGACAACGAGTGGGCTTACTCCGAGAGAGTCGGCGACCTGATCGACTTCATGGTCAAGAAGGGCCTCTAATCAAGCAATGAGTGATGAGCAGTGAGCTATAGGGGTATATCTCCGACGGCTCATTGCTCATTTTTTCATATAGTTAAGCAGCGGGCGATGAGCTATGAGTCACAATACCCATAGCTCGTTGCTCATTGCTCTGTCTTTGTGAGGTTTCATATGAACAAGAAGACCATCAAGGATATCGACGTAGCGGGAAAGCGGGTCCTCGTCCGCGTGGACTTCAACGTTCCGCTCGATGAAAACAAAAACATCACCGACGACCGCCGCATCCAGGCGGCGCTCCCCACCATCAAGTATCTCCTCGACAAAGGCGCGAAAGTCGTGCTGATGAGCCACCTCGGACGCCCCAAAGGCACCGCCGTCGCGAAATACAGCCTGACCCCCGCAGCCGAGCGCCTTGAGATTCTGCTTGACATGCCCATCACCAAGATGGCCGACTGCATCGGCGAGATGGTGCAGGGCGCGGTGAACGGAATGCCGATCTGCAGCATCGTCATGCTCGAAAACGTTCGCTTCTATGCTCAGGAAGAGAAGAACGACCCCGAGTTTGCAAAGCAGCTCGCCGTTTTGGGTGAAATCTACGTAAACGACGCGTTCGGCACGGCCCACAGGGCGCATGCTTCAACTGAGGGCGTCGCAAAGTATATGCCCGCGGTCGCCGGGTTCCTTATGGAAAAAGAGCTCGACTACCTCGGAGGCGCGATCGCCGACCCTAAGAAGCCGTTTGTCGCGATCCTCGGCGGGGCGAAAGTCGCCGACAAGATCCCCGTGATCGATCACCTGCTCGACAAGGTCGACACGCTTATCATCGGCGGAGGAATGGTTTTCACGTTCCTAAAGGCCAAGGGATACGAGATCGGCAAGTCGCTTCTTGACGAGCCGGGGCTCGAGCTTGCCAAGAACGCGATTGCAAAAGCTGAGGCAAAGGGCGTCAAGCTTCTTCTGCCTGAGGACATTATGGTCGCAACCGAGTTCAAAGCCGACGCGGACAGCAAGGTCGTCCCCGCAGACCAGATGCCCGCTGATATGCTCGGAATGGACATCGGGCCTAAGAGCATCGAGACGTTCTCGAAGGCGATCATGGACGCAAAGACCGTTGTATGGAACGGCCCGATGGGCGTTTTTGAGATGCCCAAGTTCGCGGTCGGCACCAAGGCGATCGCCGAGGCGATGGCAGAGTCCTCTGCAACAACGATTGTCGGCGGTGGAGACTCCGCTGCGGCCGTCGAGCAGATGGGTTACGCAGCCGAGATGAGCCACGTATCGACCGGCGGCGGCGCTTCCCTTGAGTTCCTTGAGGGCAAGGTGCTTCCGGGCGTCGCGGCGCTGAACGACAAGTAAGCTATTAGCTATTAGCTGTTAGCTCTTAGCATTCAGCCGTCAGGTTCCGGCATCGATTGGAACGCTGACGGCTGAATGCTGTCTGCTGATGGCTTGTGAGGTCGAAATGGGTGATCCCGAATGGGACAGGATGTCTGAGAAAGCTCGGGCAAAGTATATCGAGATTCTGCGCGCCATACCGATTGGACGCAGGTTCGAGATTACGGCGGAGCTATGCGACACGGTTCGGGAGAACATGGCCGCCGGGATTCGCCGAAGGCACCCGGAGTTCGGCGAAGAAGACGTGCGCCGGGAGTTGATACGAATGACCGTGCCTGAAGATCTTCGCAAGAAGGCCTACGGTTGGTAGGAGAATCACAGTGACCTCTTACTCTGATGTAGTCCGTGAAGTAATTTCCGCACTCGACACTTCAGGGGTCGAGTATATGGTTGTCGGCTCCTTTGCGGCTTCCGTATACGGAGTTTCGCGGGTGACACATGCCATTGATGTGGTTGTAGCTCTCAGGCTCGAAGAAATACCACGTCTTCAGAAGGCGCTCGGGCCTGAGTTCTTCTTTGATGAAGTCGCAGCCGCTGAGGCCGTCGGACGATCCGATATGTTCAACGTCTTGCATATGGACAGCGGACTCAAGGTAGACTTCTGGATTCTCGGTGACAAAGACTTTGCGCGAAATCAGTTTGCCCGACGCAGATCGACCCCCACTTGGGGAGTTACAGGGTATGTGGCGACCCCAGAGGACACGGTCCTCTCTAAATTGCTTTGGTATAAGATAACTCCTTCTGACCGGCAGCTGTCCGACATCAGGGACATACTGATAGTCGAAAAAGGGCTGCTTGACTATGAATATATGAAGCACTGGGCGCATAGGCTTGGTGTACAGGACCTCTACGATAAATTGATTGAGGAGACATAATGGCAAGAACACCTATAATTGCAGGAAACTGGAAGATGCACAAGACGGTCCTTGAGGGCGTCGAGCTGACCAATGCGGTCATCGAGGCGGTTGATGGACTGCATGGCGTAGATGTTGTGGTTGCGCCGCCGTTTACGGCGCTTTGGGGAGTCCGTCAGGCGCTCGCCGACACCAACGTCGAGCTCGCCGCTCAGAATATGTTCTGGGAGGACAAGGGCGCTTGGACGAGCCAGATCGCACCGGGTATGCTGATTGATGTCGGCTGCAAGTACGTGATCATCGGTCACTCCGAGACCCGCGGACGCTTCGGAACTGTCGACGCTGAGCTTGCGAAGAACCTGAGCTACTTCGGCGAAAGCGACGCGACGATCAACAAGAAGGTCAAGAAGGCTTTTGAGGCCGGACTGCTTCCGATCGTATGCTGCGGCGAGATGCTCGAAGAGCGCAAAGCCGGCAAGACCGATGAAGTAATCGCCGCACAGATCAAGGCCGACATCGCCGGGCTCACCGACGAGCAGGCTTTGAACCTCGTCATCGCTTACGAGCCCGTGTGGGCGATCGGGACCGGTGAGGTCTGCGACACCCCCGAGGCAAACCGAGTCTGCGGGATGATCCGTGGCGTCGTGAAAGACATGTACGGCGACGCGGCGGCTGAGGCTGTGCGAATCCAGTACGGCGGCAGCGTCAAGCCCGACAACGCCTCAGAACTGCTCCACCAGAGCGACATCGACGGCGCACTGGTCGGCGGCGCGGCTCTTAAGGCTGAGGACTTTGTAGCAATCGTCAAAGCCGCTCTGTAAGAACGTTTCCTATAGAAGGGCGTCCCGGGGCAGCCTGGGGCGCCTTTTTGTTGTATTATTCTATTGTAGCCTTTTGCAGTAGAGGATAGTGACAATGAAAGTCAGCCATCGAGGACAGATAACGATACCGAAGAGCTTGAGGGATAAGTATGGCTTGCAGGAAGACCATGTATTGGACTTCTCTGAAACTACATTGATCAGTGTCGGTCATAGAGGCTCCGATGGGGATACGCTTCGGGACGAAAACTTGTCCCGAAGCGTATCAGCATATTGTTCCCCGAATGTTTTAGTGGTGCGAGAAGATTCGCTCGTCGGTGAAGACCATCGCGATTCCGTGCTCGTTGGCGGCCTGGATTACTTCCCAGTCTTTTATAGAGCCTCCAGGCTGGACTATCGCGGTGATTCCGGCGGCGGCGCAGGCGTCGATGGAGTCGCGCTGGGGGAAGAAGCCGTCGCTTGAAAGGACGCTCCCCGCAAGGGTCTGGTCGCCGCTGAACTTGCGCTTGGCTTTCTCGATTGCCTGATCGACTGCCCCTACCCTGTCCTGCTCGCCGGTTCCGACTGCGAGTGTGACGCCGTCTTTGGCGATTACTACGCCGTTTGATCGGACGTTCAGGTTGACGTACCAACTGAAGAGCAGGTCGTCATACTCCTGCTCGGTCGGGATGCGGGATATCTCGAACTTGCCGTGCTTGGAGTGCTCGGTGATCGCGGGGATCAGGTCTTCGTCGCTCTTGATCTTGGTCAGGAGCGGCTCGGCTACGATTAACGAGCCATCGCCCAGCACTTTGATGGTCGGGGCAGAGGGGTCGCCTACAAACTTCGGGAGCGAGGCTATGCCCGGGCACATGATCGCGCGAATCTCGCGGTTCATCTTGAAGCGGTCATAGTCGGAGAGCACCTCAAGCGCGCCGTCCTCGTACCCCGGTGCTGCCACAACCTCAATCACGCTTGTCATGATCTCTTCGGCGGTCGCGACTTCGAGCGGGGTGTTGAAGCAGACCGTGCCGCCAAATGCTGCGCGGGCGTCGGCGTCGCGGGCGTGGATGTAGGCGTCGAGCTGGGTTTCACCTGCCTGACCTACCGCCGCGCCGCTCGGGTTCATGTGCTTCATAACAGAGCACGCGGGGCGCACGAAATACTTGACGATCGAGATGCCGTGGTGGATGTCCGAAAGGTTGGTCTCCGAAAGGCCGGACTTGCCGGTCTTCAGAATCTGCATATCGGCAAAGGGAAGCGCCTCGTCTACCTTGGGTTTGTAGTAGGCTGCGGACTGGTGGGGGTTGGTCCCGTAGCGCAGGTCCTCGACCTTGACGTATTTCTCACCGAGTATTACGACTTCATCGGGCCAGTTGCCCTCGGTCCGGCGGAAGTATTTCGCTTTAAAATCTGCCATTGTTAACTCCTGGGTAAGTCGTCGGCTTTGGGCTTTCAGCTTTCAGCTGTCAGCTCGGAGCGAGCAAACGTATGGGGTATTTTACCACTTTTGCAGGAGTTATGTCACTTCGCGGGCAGAGTCAATGGATGTATGCAAAAAGAGTTAGCGACGGGCGATCTCTATTTGGGGCCGCGGCGCGCAAGCGCCGAGTCTGTATCAGCCGGAAGATTTGTGAAAGCGGCTCTTGCACGCCGCATTCCGAGACCGGGATGATTAGCCCGCTTTATTCGTGAAGCGAATAAAGCTCTCGCTAGCAAAGCATTATTCACGCCCCTCGTGAATAATGCAGGTTAGCCGATCTTCGCAAGCGCGACTGTGACGTTGTCTGAGCCTGGAGTCGCAGCAGCGGCGTCGGCAAGGACTTCGGCTGACTGGGTGAAACAGGTGGAATTGAGTATTTCGGCGATTTCTTCTTCTGACAGGGCGTCGGTCAGGCCGTCGGTGCAAAGCAGGACGAGGTCGCCGCTTCGGACTGTGGCGCTGATCGGCTCGGTAGGCAGGATGGGCTGCCAGCCTATCGCACGGGTGACGTAGGTGATGCCGTCCTGGGACTTTTGCCACTCGTCCTTGGTGAGGGGGATCAACTCGCCCGCGCGGAATATGTAGGCTCGGCTGTCTCCGACGGAGACCAGATGCACTGCGTCTGTGGTGATCGCGGCGGCGACGCATGTTGAACCCATGCCGCGGAGCAGTTCATTCTCGGACTGAGCGGTGAACGCGGCGGCGTTGGCTTTCTGGACGGCGAACCGCAAGAGGTGCGGGACGTCGGACATCGTGCCCATTGAGATTGAGCAACTTGCGGCAAAGACATCGACTGTCATCTTAAGAGCAAGGCTACTTGCCTCGGCCCCGTTGCCACGCCCGCCGATGCCGTCGGCGACGGTCAGGAGCGCAAGCGTGCCACAGGGCGCATAGTCGCCCGAAAGGACGAGCGTATAGTCCTCGTTGATCTCACAGGATCCGCGCCGGGTTGCGTAGTTTGTTCGGATGTCTATTTTTGTTGCCATAATTGCCTACACCCCATTATCGGAGAGTGAGACCTAAGTCTTTAGGCACGCTCGTCGCTTGACGCCTGCAGCCTCGCACCGGTATAATGACACAGTCTGGGCGAGCGATATGTTTGACTTGTCGGTGGTCTATATATGTTTGAAATACTAATTGAAGAGAAATTTGACTCCGCACACTGCCTCCGCGGTTACCCTGGAAACTGCGAGCGGCTGCACGGTCATACGTACCGCGTTCAGGCGCTTTTGCAAACGGAAATCCTCGACTCCATTGGAGTGGCGATCGATTTTCGTAACGTCCGCAATGATCTGCGTGATATACTGAAATATCTCGACCACACCTATATGAATGAACTACCCGAATTCGTCGATATTAACCCATCCGCAGAGAACATTGCTAGATATATATACGGCAAGCTGGCGGAAAAGTACACAGGTCCGCTTGAAAAAGTGACGGTTTGGGAAACAGAAGGCTCGGCAGCGAGCTATTGGGAAGATTAGAAGAAACGCAGCGCTGTTGATTTGTAGTAAAAAGGGAAAACAATGTCTTCAGTGACCGCAAACATAACCGAAATTTTTGCATCGATACAGGGCGAAGGTATCTACGTAGGCAAGCCGCACGCGTTCGTTCGCTTCGCGGGGTGCAACCTCGATTGCGACTATTGCGACACCGGAGCCTCTCGCGAGGCGCACAGGTCGTTCTGCTCGGTCGAAAAGACAGCGGGACACGGCGACTTCGCCTTTATGCAGAACCCGCTTGAAGTGCCCGATGTGGTCGAAGCGATCGCGCCCCTTGCCAAGCACGGCGATATCTCGATCACCGGAGGAGAACCGCTGCTGCAGATCGATTTCCTCGTAAAACTCCTGCCCGCGCTAAGAAGCAAAGGCTACAGGGTGCATCTTGAGACCAACGGGACGCTACCAGAGGCGATCACAAGGCTCGCCGGACAGCTAGATGTGGTCGCAATGGACTTCAAACTGCCCTCCTCCACCGCCTACGACGACTTTTTCGAGGTGCACGAAACGTTTCTGAAGTCGACCCAGCGCGCCAAGGTGTTCGTCAAGCTGATCGTGACCTCGGACGTGACCGATGAGGAGATCAGAAGGAGCGCGCAGATCATCGCGGGCTCGGGGAAGACCGCGCCGATTATTATCCAACCGATCACTCCGAACCCCGACGACGGGCGCGAGCCTCCGACACTTATCAGACTTCTGCAGCTGCACAGGATCGCCACCGAGTACGTCGACGAGGTTCGGATCATCCCACAGATGCACAAGCTGCTTGGCATCAGATAGCCGTGGAAGTCGGAATCACCACCACAATCCCCGTTGAGGCCGTGTTTGCGGCGGGACACACGCCCGTCGACCTGAACAACGTCTTTGTCGCCTCCCCAGACCCACAGGAACTTGTCCGCCAGGCTGAGCACGACGGCTACCCCAGAAACGTCTGCAGCTGGATAAAGGGGATCTACTCGACTGCTATATCCTCGGGCATCGGGCGGGTGATCGCGGCGGTGGAGGGTGACTGCAGCCAGACACAGGCGATGATGGAGACGTTCGAGATGCACGGGCTTGAAGTGATCCCGTTTGCGTTTCCATACGGGCGGGACCGGGACATGCTGCGGCTTCAGATAGAAAAACTTGCCGCGCGGCTTGGGGCAAATTGGGCGGACGTGATGGACTGGAAAGCCCAGCTCGACGCGATACGCCTCAAGCTGCGAGAGCTGGATCTGCTTACCTGGCGCGACGGCTTGGTTACAGCACGGGAAAACCACACCTGGCAGATATCGGCTAGCGACTTCTGGGGAGATCCCCTGCGATTTGAGCGGGAGCTTGACGCGTTTCTTGCCGAGGCGAGGGAACGGGCACCGAAGGCGGGCGGGATCAGGCTCGGGTATATTGGCATTCCGCCGATCTTTTCGGACTTTTACGAGGTGCTTAGTGAGCGGGGAGCACAAATCGTCCTAAACGAGGTACAGCGACAGTTTGCGATGCCCTTTGACACGGGCGACATCGTCGAGCAGTACGCACTTTACACATATCCCTATGATATTTTTGGGCGGATCGCCGACATCAAGCGCGAGATCGAGCGGCGAAATATCCGCGGGCTCGTTCACTATACACAGAGCTTCTGCTTCAGGCAGATTCAGGACCTGATCGTGCGCAAGGACATACATATTCCTATTCTGACGCTTGAAGGGGAGAGCCCGGGGCCGCTTGACGCACGTACCAGGGTTAGGATCGAGAGCTTTTTGGAGATGCTGGAAGGGTAGCCTCGACCAGGAAAAGGGGGTTGTCGATGAAACCGATTGTTCTGATAGCGCTGGTTCTTTTGGGTTCCCCCGTCGTTGCAGACACCGTGCGCGACGTGCCTGCCAAGTCCTATGACCTGATCACGGAGACGCTTGGGAGGATGGACGAGATACTCTGGGAGAAGACGGACGTCTTCTTCCACAGGGGAAACTACGAACGGGCGATCGCCACGCTAAAGCTCGTTGCTGAAAATGACCCCTTCGACGTTGAAGCCTACTCGCTTGCCGCCTGGCTTATGGACAGCAAAGGGCGAAAGTCTGAGGCGACAGACTACCTGAAGCTTGGACTTGCGCGAAACCCCACCCGCTACAGGCTCTACACGGAGCTTGGGCGCATGTATTTCTTCGACAAAGATTACGCTACGGCTGTTGGGTACTTCGCGTCGGCGGTTAAGCAGATCGATTGCCCGGACCTCATCTGGCACTCGCTTGCCCACGCCTATGAACGCTCGGGGAATCTTGAGAAGTCGCTTGAGACATGGGAAGTGATGCTGAAGCGGGAACCGGACGACCCGGCGGTTACGAACAACTTGAACCGGGTTAAGGGACTGATAAAATCAAGGGGCGAAGCGGTCGCCTCGCCCCGATAATGCTGTTTACTTCTTCCAGGTAAGGGCGAATGCGACCTGGTTGTCGATGCCGGGGCCGAGGTCGGCAACTCCAGCGTCGATGTTCAGGTGCTTGCTCGCATGATAGCGTACGGCGATGTCCTTCCAGGTCTCACCATCGATCTGCTGCTTCTGCTCGGTCGCAATGCAGAGCTTGGGGGTGACCATATAGCCAACGGCGCCTTCCCATTTGAGCTCGCGGTCATCGCCGATACCGAAGAGGCCAAGCCCAAGGGCCTTGGTGGAGCGAACGCCGATGTCGACGATCAGCGGGCGCTTGCCGACTGTGTAGACCTTGGTGGCGATGACTCCGAGGTCCAGGGCAGAGGAACCGCCCTCAAGCTCCCTGCGGATGGTCCAAAGGGACACCGCGGGGGACTTTTTGGACTCCTTGGCGACGTTGTACTTTGCCAGAAGCACGCTCTGGTCAGCAACCGAACCGACGTCGCTTGTGATCTGGGTGAAGCCGAATTCCAGGTTGTCTTTGACGCCAAGTGAGAAGTTGTAGGTCGCAACATCGCCCAAGACGTCCAGGTTGACGTAGTGGCTTGCGACTTCCATCTGGTTTGCCGGGAGAGTGTACGCGAGCGAGTTCAGGAAAACGCCCGACTGACCCTCAAGGTTCAGTGCGCCAAAGACAGGCGCGCCTGCGAGCAGCGCCGAAGCGGCTGCCAGTGCGAAAAACTTACGATTGTTCAATTGTATCCTCCTATGCCAGTTGCCTACGGGACATAGTCGACTCATTCGGTCGACTTTTTGCCCAGTGTTTGGGCGCCGAAGTCCTTTGCCCGCTGACTTTTGGCTCCCGTAGGCTCTATTCCACGAAACATGCTGATCTTGATTACAAAATACCTGTAATTTTCACGGGTGCTGGATCTCGATATACTAAACTAAGCCGATCGGCATAGTAGTATTATAGTCGGGCGAGCGAGCGAGGTCAATGTTGACATCGTGAACTTTAGGGGCATTTGAGTGAATGGCGGGACGCCATCAGAACGTCAGGAGTTCGGCTCAAAAGACGTGCCTCCCACAAGTCACCCTGCTTATGGCGGCACGCAGGAATAGGGCTGTGCAATATGGAACTCTGATTTGGGTAAGTGTAGAGACTATCGGAAGCAATCGAGCTAGCTTTGGAGTGCGGCTTGCGAGAGCCGCTTTCACAAATCTTCCGACTGCCGATTATTTGGCGCTTGCGCGCCTTGCTGTCGCCCAAGAGCAAAGCGGCGATTGCTCGCCGCACTCCACATAAAGCCGACAATCTTTACATGCACCCCTTTGATCTAAAAGCCAGACGCTGAACGTTGATTCAGAAGAATGAGGGATAAACATGAGATTGCCACTTGTCACACTGCCACTGCTACTTGTAAGCATGAGCGCGTTTGCCGTGCCGACTGAAACAAAGACCGTTACCCTTGACGCCGCCAACAAGCCCGTGGTTGAGGTGCTGAAACAGATCGCTGAGACAAGCGGGGAGACGGTGCTCGTCGAAAAGCTTGTCGGCGGGACTGTGACCGCCAATGTGAAGGAACTCACAGCAGAGGACGCGATCGACGCTATCACAAAGGCCTCAAGGCTGCAGTGGAGGAGAATCTATGTGCTTCAGGGGTCGTCTCTCGCCAAAGACGCCGACGCGCTCGCGGCTCAGATGAGAACGGTGCTCGCGCTTCGATTTCCAGATATCATCATAGGCCAAGAGGGCTCGGGCGGGTCGTTTATGCATGTGCAGAAAGCGACGGCCGCAAACGAGCTTACGAAGACCGTTCCGGCCTCGGCGGGAATGGTCGCCGTGTACCTGGTGACCGATGACGCCAAGGCCTACAAAAAAGATCTCGCCGACGCGTCCAAGAAGAAAGTCGCGGGCTATATCGATGAGCAGAAGAAGATGATGAACACGTTCATCGAAATGACCCCGGAGGAGCGCATGGCGGCGCTCAAGGAGGGTATGGCAATGTCAAGCCAGGTCAGCCCTGAGCTTATGCAGGAGATGATGAGCTCAATGACAGAGCTTGACCCGCAGTATCTCTCAGACGTCAGCAAACGCGCAGTGACGGCGATGATGAACCTCCCCCCGGAATCCCGAAAGAAGCTTCTCAAACAACAGATGACCCAGCAGCAGGAGTCGATGAAGTCGATGTCACCGGAGCAAATGAAGCAGCTCAATGAAGAGATGCAGGAGATCGCGAAGGAAATGCAGGCAGAGGCAAGTAACCAGTAGACTTGTTGTATGGGGGCCGACGCTTGCCGGCCCCCAATCGCTAGAACCCCAAGCTCTACTTGGCCAGAGGGGTTTTCCAGTCTGCGAGGTCGTAGGAGGTCTCCGCGCCTACGAGTATCAGCGTGCCGTAGCTATCCTTGAAGCTTACCTCGGCTGCCCCATAGTAATTTGCGTGGATCGTCTCGCCGGTCAGGGCATTTTTCCACACGCGGCAGCCGGGCAGGCTGATCTTGGTGGTGGTTGGGTCAAATGACCAGCTTTGAAGGACGAGCATAGTCGTCGGGTCACTCTTACGAACCACCGCAAGCCACTTCACGTCCTCGTTTGAGACCTTAACCGACAGGTCGCCCGACCAGTAGTTGATCACCTGAACGCCGTCCCGGCCGTAGCCGAACTCCCGAATCATCTTCTCGTATTCAGTGTTCTCCCGGTTGGTGATCTCATGGACCATGCGAATTCCCCACTCGCGGAGTGGCGTTCCGTCCTTGCCCGCCATCGCGTAGTGGCTGTGGCAGGGGGTCCCGGCCTGGCGGCCTGCGGTCTCGGTGAGCGCATAGTCCCAGGGGAACATCGCCGGACGTATGCCGCGGGCGACATCTGTCCAGGTGTTCTCGTTATCGAGATTACACGTCGTCCACTCGGTCCAGGGGATGATCATCGTGTTGGTCATGTGCTGACTGAACCACACCGGCGGGTTCATCCCACGCTCGTTGTAGTAGTTGATCAGGTTCCAGATGCGCTTGTAGTAATCGCGCTGGTTCCAGATGTTATCGGCGGGCTGAATCTTGCCCTCGTCGGTTATGTAGGCGTCGGAGACGCTCGGGTTCATGCTGATGTGCGGGTAGGTGTTGTCGAAGTAGAGCCCTATCCCGCGCTTCAGATACTCGTTGCCGTAGTAAACCGAGTAGTCGACCAGGCTCTCGGGGTAGACGCCGTTTATGAACTTGCCTGTCAGGCCCATTTCCACGGCGTAGGGAGAGTCGTAGACGACGCGGTCCTTGTCGCGGATCGGCCAGTAGCCCAGATACCTGCGCGCGGCCCACTCGTTACCGAACATGTCTACGTCTGAGTGACCGGGATCGGTCCAGTGCTCCTCAAAGTAGACGCTCTTCATCGGCCCGTTCTTCCATGCCTGGTTCCAGGGGTCTTGCGCCCAGCGGCGGATGTAGGCGTCGGGGGTCATGCTCTCATTCCATCCCCTGGCCGTAAGCGTGTCCACCTTGTCGTAGATAAACTGCGAGTTGACCTCTTTGCCTGCCTTGGTGTCGCGGCCGTTCTGGATGAGTTTGTCGACCAAGGACATATCCCGGTCTACCGGGTACTTGGTGCAGCAGAACATGCCCATCGCCGGGGTCATGTAGCCCCAGATGGCGAAGCGGTCGACCTGCCTCCAGTCCGGCATCATCGGCTTGGCGGGGCTTGCCTGCAGGCCGAAGACGACACGGCGCGCGCTTGTGACGACGCTTGGTTTGTTGACGAGATAAATGCGCAGAATCAGTTGGTCGCCCTGCCGGACGATCTGCTGACTCGGCTTTTCGGGGTCGAGAACGCAGCCGCTTGAGCTGTCGGCAAAGTAGGAGAGTCCGCGCTCGCCGCCGCCTACCCAGAAGTATGGTATCCAGGGGATCGCGGTCCAGAATGCTACGTTTCGGATGTTGCGCGAGTCCCAGATGACGCCGTCGTTCTGCCCTTCGGTGCCGGGTTTGACGCTCCAAAGCGGTGGGCGACGGTCGTTCCACGGGCAGACGCCGTCCTCCCAGGCGATTTGTCCTCCGCGGGGGGTCTTGCCGGCATAGTTGAATCTCATAGCCTGAGGCTGGCAGGCGTGCATGAGTGGCGTTTCGGAGTCCTTCAAAGGGATCTCAATGTACATCGACTCGATAGTTTCACCTGTCGTGCCGGGGGTGATGTCCATCTCGACCTTGGCGCAGCCGTCGAACTCGGTTGTCGACTTGGTTGAGAGCTTTGCAGCTCCTCCGTCGGCCTGTGCGACATACTCGACGACATTAGGCTTGACGCTTGTGAAGCTGCCCTGGGTGAGCTTCCAGCTCTTTTCACCGCTTGCGGTCACAAGTTTGACCACGGCAGGCCCGCTTGAGATGACTTTCCCCTGGCTTACGATCTTGTCGAACAGGCCAAAGCCGTTCATCGTGTAGACCCGGTCGGCGCAAAGGTTGATGTCGCGCCCGGATACCGTAATCGGGGCAAACGGCGGGTAGATCTTATCCGTCAGGCCAAGCGTGTTGCGCTCCCACGGGAAGACCTTGCGGTCAAAGACGAGCGGACGCATGGTGAGGCCGTTGTCCAGGGTGATCTTGATCTGGTAAGCGCCCTCTTTCATGTTCGCATCAAGCGAGGTCTCGCCGAAGCGTTTGTCGTTGAAGACGAGCCTGCCGGTTGAGACGACTTCACCGGACTTTGCAACGAGCGCAACGTCGGCGGTCTTGACGCCCGCGACTTCGTTTTGGTAAGCGTAGGTGCTGAGGTCGCCCGCAACGTCGATCTTGCCCTTGTAGGGGTAAAGCGACATCTGAAAGCTTCGGTTGAGGAGCTCCTGCTTCATCGTGTAGGCCGAGCCAAAGGTAAGCTCAGTCACAGCCGCGCCGGACGTGCGAGTGATCTCGTCCTGGGGTTTGACAAGCTGCTTTGACTTAAGCCCGACTAGTTTCGGGCTTGCGAGCTTGCCTTCTACAAGCAAGTTTGCGTTGCGGCTCGATACGGATGATGAGGTGAGCGAGTCGTCCTTGCCGACGTATAAGACTGCGTGGTTTTTGAGCTCGACGCTTTTAAAAGTGTAGCTTGCTTTTTCTTTGTCGGAAAGCGAGGTGCAAATGTCGAACATACTGCGCACCAGGCTGTTGCGGTTGTCGACGACGAGCGTGCCGTGCCCCTTGTCTTTCGGGCCTTCGAGGTAGATCGTGCCTGCTGCGGCGGCCGGGGACCATCTGCCCTCGCCGCCGTAGGCCTGCAGGATGACGCCCAATACGCTCGATGCGTTCTTCAGCACCACTGCGACGCGTCCGCCGCCGCCTGCGCCCCGTCCGTGCCCCTGGCCGGGGCCGTCGCTTCCGTTGGCGCGGACTAGGCCGTCGCCCGCGAGCTTTCCGGTAATAATGTATACCGAGCCGCCGCTTGCGCCAGTTTCACCTGAAGGCGCGCCGTTTGCGCTGATGCGCCCGGTTACTGTGGTCACACCGCCGACTACGAGCTTGATCGCCCCGCCGCCGAACGCGCCCTTGTGGGTCCAAAAGGTGTTCTCAGCGTCAAATGGATAGGAGTTCCTCGGGTCGAAGCTGGTGTCGGCGTCGGTCCCGCTTCCGAGGCTTGTCGGAGCGGTAACAGAGCCGTAGGTGTCGCCACCCGGGAACTTCCAGGTGCCTGAGCCGAGGGGTTCTGTCCAATAGTAGGAGTGAGGCTGCACGGTGTACTGGCCGTTGGGGTTGTGGTGGATGCCTGCCCCGCGGCCACCGTGGCCCGGGCCCGCAGGGGAGATCGGAGCGGCGTTTTTGTACTGCTCAATGTCCGCACCAGACACGTATCTGTCCTGCACGCCAGAAGGATCCTTGGTCTCCGCCACAACCGGGAGGACCGGAGTGCCGGGACCGCGCATAAAGCCCTTGCCGTCGGCTGTGATCGCGCCGTCGACGGTCAGGTTGCCGCCCACGGTGATCAGCCGGCCAGCGCCAAAACTGTTGGTAGAGGAGCGGGTGCAGGTGATAGATCTGCCAAGAGCGATAGAAAGGTTCCCCTTTACGGCAAGCCCGGCGGGCTTGTCTTCGGCAAACGTCCAACCCGTAGCTGAGCCGCCCGCAAGTTTCATATTGCCATTGACGGAGAGGCCGCGCTCCTGGGTGATTGTCCCTTTGTAGCCGGCAAGGACGCTTACGCTTCCGACAGCCCCGGAAGATGCCGCGTCGACGGTCGCGTTGCCCGCGCCGCCTGCGTCAAACACGGCGGTGTCTTTGGGCCCGGGCACTCCTCCGGTCCAGTTGGCTGGTTCTGACCATTTCCCGGCCTCTTTTGCGACCCAGTGCCGGTCTGCGGCGAAAGCCCCCGTTGCAGTCAGCAGCGAAAGCCCCACTGCGGCTGACAAAGTCAGCTTGAAAATCCTTGATATCACGATTGAACTCCTCCTTATGCTCTCTGGTCCACCGGTTCCATGCCTTGCAAAAACCGGCGCACCTCACATGCTATATGGACGCCCCCAAAGCAGAGTTATTGCCGAGCATATTGGCTACAGTATGTTTGCGCATACGATTGCTTAACCTTGACTATGATAGTTGTGTCTGTTACAATTCTAATAACATCCTACCAAGCAAGCTGATAGTATGGCGAGCTTATGACCTTTTGACGCGAGGATACCATAATAAATGAAACCAACTGGCCTGGACAACAACGGAAGCAAGACACCAACGATGAGAGATGTCGCAAGAGTCTGCGGTGTAAACCAGTCGACAGTGTCGCGGGGGCTCAGAAACGACAGCAGACTCGGGAAAGACACCATCGAGAGGATCCGCACCGCCGCCCGTGAGCTTGGGTATGACCCAATGCGTAACCAGGTCGCCCGCCGCCTCGCAAGCATCAAATGGGGCCAGCCGATGCTGAACAATACCATCGGGTATTTCTTCACCCACCTCGGGTTCACCCAGTCCAACTACTTTACCAAAGTCAACCAGGGCGTTCTGCACGCGATCAACGAAGTGGACTTCGAGATATTTACAAGCGACCAGTGCAAGGCCGAAAAGCGCGGAGAACTGCCGGGAGCCTACAGGCGCGCCGATATCGATGGAATTCTTGCGATAATCGAGGGCTACGCGTGGGAAAACACCTGCAAGATGCTCCGAGCCGAACCGAACTACGGCACTCGTCCCATCGTCGGGCTCGTCGAGCCACTGGCGGGGTGCTCGGCGGTGTATCCTGACAATGCGGCAGCGGCGCGGGCTGTGATAGATCATCTGCTGGACCTCGGGCACAAGAGAATAGTCCATTTTCACACTCCTGTCCACGATGGAGACTTGTTCCAGTCCACACAAACCCACGATTCGCGCCTCGCTACCTACATCAGGGCGATCCGCGAGCGCGGACTCGATGAGAACGAGTGCCTGATCAAAGGGGTCTACTCCCCGGAGTCACCCCAGGACGAGGAACAGGCGCTTGTGAAGCTTCTAGCGGAGCGCAAAGATATCACGGCGATGATCACCCACAACGATGAGCAGGCAGTTCAGATTCACGAACGGCTGGTCAAGATGGGGCTGCGTGTCCCGGAGGATATCAGCCTGGTAAGCTACGACGACACCGAGGTCATCCTCAATGATCGGAGCAACAACATCCTGACCACCGTCAAAATGCCGCTTTTTGAGGTGGGACGGCAGGGGACGCTGCTCCTGGTCGACCGAATTCTCGGCAAAGAGACCCAGGACAAGAACATCAAGCTTGCGCCGGAACTCATCGTGCGAAGGTCTACGGGGCCCGCTGGGGTTAGGAGTTAGTTGGGCTGCCTAAAGCTTTCCAAAAACGTCTCTTGCCGCTTCGATGGTGCCCGCGATGTCCTCGCTGCTGTGAGCGGTCGACACAAACGCCGCCTCAAACTGTGACGGGGCAAAGTAGAAGCCGCGCTGGAGCATGCCGTGGAAAAATGCGCCGTATTTTGTGGTGTCGGAAGTCTTGGCCGATGCGTAGTCCGTCACCTCTTCGGAGGTGAAAAACACCGTGGAAAGCGAGCCTACCCGGTTCAAGCGCACGTCGACGCCGGATGACTCCGCCGCGTCCCTCAGACCATCCTCAAGCATCAGGGCTTTTGCCTCAAGTTGGTCGTACACGCCGGGCTCGGCGAGCATGCGAAGCGTCTCGATCCCCGCTGCGACCGCGACGGGGTTCCCGGAAAGCGTCCCCGCCTGGTAGACGGGGCCTGATGGCGCGACATAATCCATAATCTCGCGGCGACCGCCGTAAGCGCCCATCGGGAGCCCACCGCCGATGATCTTGCCCATCGTCGTCAGGTCCGGCAGCACCCCAAGGCGCGCCTGGGCCCCGCCGTAGGACGCCCGAAAGCCTGAGATGACCTCGTCAAATATCAAAACGATCCCGTATTCGTCGGCGACCGCCCGAAGCTCCTCTAAGAACCCCGGCTTGGGCGCAACGACTCCCATATTTCCCGCGATCGGCTCGACGATGATCGCCGCGACGCTCTTGCCGTTCATAGCGACCGCGGCGCGCACGGCGTCGGAGTTGTTATAGGGGACGGTGATCGTGTCGACGGTGAGGTTCGGTGAGACGCCCGCACTGTCGGGCATCCCAAGGGTCGCAATGCCTGAACCCGCCTTCGCAAGCAGGCTGTCGCTGTGCCCGTGGTATCCGCCTTCAAACTTGATGATCTTGTCTCGCCGGGTGAACCCGCGGGCAAGCCTGATCGCGCTCATCACGGCCTCAGTGCCGGAGCTAACGAGGCGCACCATCTCGACCGACGGCACCGCGTCGACGATCATCTGCGCAAGCGTCACCTCGGCCTCGGTCGGCGCGCCAAAGGTCGACCCCCACTCTGCGGCGCGTTTGACGGCCTCGACGATCCTGGGGTGCGCATGCCCGAAGATGAGCGGCCCCCACGAGCAGACGTAGTCGACAAACTCGTTGCCGTCGACATCGGTCACCCTGGCCCCCTGCCCGCGTTCAATGAACACCGGCGTCCCACCGACCGATTTAAATGCCCGCACAGGGCTGTTCACCCCACCGGGAATCAGGCGCTTGGCCTTTTCGAAAAGCTCTTCCGAGCGAGTAAAGTTCATATTATCACCGTGGCAAGTATAGCAAGGGGCGAAAGGGGTGTCAACGTAGAGCACCTGACCGTAAAGGATCAGGCTGGCAAACCATCAAGCAAGCTTGACATTATGAATCCCGAGCTTGCTTCAGCTTGCTTTCTGAATCTTTAGCGTGATGATTTAGCTTCACGTGCGGCCCTAACGAATATACCACCGCCCAAGCTCACAACAATTAACCAGAGCGAACGAGTTGCGCCATCCCCCAACAATTCGGCCAAATATGAAACATCCGTGCGGGGTCAGAGACCCATGGAATGTCCACACCGGTTCTGGAGAACCGGCGCGATCACGAAGCTAATAATTAACAGCTAACAGCTCCCAATACCCCCCGTGAACGAAACGTGATATAATTTATCATATACTAGCGCCGCAGTGGCAGGCGCGCGAAATTTTTGCGGGACGGTGCCGTTTTGTCGCCGTCGCGCGTATTATTTTATAGATAAGGTCTAAGGGAACCGACACTTAGTTATGACGGGGTGGTCGCGAAATCCCCGCTTCGGCGTTAAATCAGGAGACGTACAGACTCATGTTGCGAAAGCCAATCAGATTGTTTATCGCAGTGGCGATGGTGGCATCGCTTGCTGCTGTTCTTCCGGCGGCCGCACTGCCCCCGGGCGTTGTCCAGGCAGACTACAAGGATATTATGCCCTTGTCGCAGGTCAAGCCGGGCATGAAAGCCTATGGCCTGACCGTATTCAAAGGCACAAAAATCGAGAAGTTCAACGTCGAGATCATCGGCCTGATGCGCAAGATGAACAACGGCAAGGACCTCATCCTCGCTCGCATGTCAGGCGGGCCGATCACTGAACGCCAGGCCAACATCATGCAGGGGATGAGCGGAAGCCCGGTGTACATCAACGGCAAGATCATCGGCGCGGTCGCCTACGGCCCCGGCGGGTTCTCCAAAGAACCGCTTGCTATGCTGACGCCGATCGAGGATATGCTCGACTCACTCGACCCCAAGCTTCCGTCAAAGCCCTCGGGACTATCTACACTCGACACGCCGGTCAAAAGCGGCGCGAGCACCTATAACAGGATCGAGATCAGAAATCCCGCGGACGCAGGCACGGCAGCGGGCGTCGGCACGCTTGTCATGACCCCGCTTATGACCCCGGTCTCGGTGAGCGGCATAAGCGCGCGCGGACTGAACAAGCTCGCTGAGATATTCGAGCCGTTCGGCCTCCAGCCCGTGGCAGGCCCCGGTGGCAAGACAGACATCGTCCCGACAGAGCTTAGGCCCGGAAGCGCATTTGGTCTGTCGCTTACAACAGGCGATATCGATATGACCGCGACCGGAACGCTCACATACAGGCGAGGGAACAAGATGGTCGGCTTCGGTCACCCGATGTTCAACATCGGGCCGATCGACGCACCGCTTTCAACCGCTTACGTCCTAGACGTGTTCCCGAGCTACCAGGTGTCGTTCAAGCTCGCAATGCCGATGAAGGTCGTCGGGCACATCACACAGGACAGGCCCTGGTCGGTGGGCGGCGAGATCGGCAAGATGGCCGACACCATCCCGCTTACGATCAACGTCGACAACCAGGCGATCGGGCGAAAAAAGACGCTGCACGTCAACGTGATCAACCACCCCATGCTCGCGCCCAAGCTGATCGTCCTTTCGGCGGCTGAAGCGATCACCGAGCTAAACGGCATCCCGAACGACGCGATGGCCGAGGTCCGAACAGAGATCAACGCAGACGAGGTCGGCAAGATCGTCCGCGAAAACGAGTTCTTCGACCCCACAACCATCGAAGCGGCGGCGCTCGATGATATGCAGGGGCTCGTCAATATTCTCTCCAACAACAAGTTCCATCCGATTAACGTCAAATCGGTCAATATGTCGGTTACGATTCGGTCCGGGCGCAAGACGGCGAGCGTGGAACGCATTATCGTCGACCGGAGCAAATATGAGCCGGGCGACACCGTCAAAGTTGCGGTCGAGATGAGGCCGTACAAGGGTGACCGATTCACCAAGACGATTGCGATCAAGATCCCCGAAAACGCGCCCGACGGACGGGTCACCCTGCAGGTCAAGGGCGGCATGTCCGGCGGCGGTGATGGGCCGATGATCGTCATCGCAGCAGACGGCGCTCCTAGAATGTCTTCGGGCGGCGGAAGCTCGGCGGACAACGTCCAGCAGGTGATCGACAAGTTCCTTGAGCGCGAGAAGAACAACGACCTCGTCGCAAAGCTTCTGTTGCCCTCAAGCTCGGTCAGTGTCGGCGGTGAGAAGCTCTCGGGGCTCCCTGACGCGATCGCCGGGGTGATGAAAAACCCGCGAGCGAGCGCCGGGCGCACCGAGCGCGAGGAAGTGAAGACCGTCGTCCCGATGGACTACGTTATGATGGGCGAGCAGAGCGTGCCGATCAAGATCGAGCGCGTGCGCCACGGTGAGAAACGAGCAATGCAGCCGCCATCAGGCGGCCCCGACGGCCCACCCGACAGCCAGCCCACGCCTCCTCAGCCACCCGACGGCGATGAGATGATGAACGATGACTTCGGCGGCTACTCGGCGAGCACACCCGTTCAGCTCGCAACGCCGGCTCAGCCGTCAGTTTCGGTCGACGAGTCACCCGTGGACGCGCCACCGGCAGGCGTAGCAACACCTGCCAACCCCGTAGACGCCCCTGTCACGCCAAACGCAGGCAGTGACGCCAAACCCGCAGAAAAGCCCGTAGGACGCCAGCCAGCGGTCTGGAAGCAGACCACCTACAAGGACTTTGCAAACGGGACTTTCAGTGGCACGGCGGTTTCGACCTCGGACGAGGTTGTAATGGTTCCGGCGCTCGCCAAGCTCGCGGAGCTTCCTGAGATGTACGCTTGGAAGGTCCTCCCCGACGGGACGGGCGGCGCATATATCGGCACAGGCTCCAACGGAAACGTCTATCATGTGAGCGGGGACGGCAAGGCGTCGGTGGTGTTCAAGACCGGCGAGATCGCTGTTCAGTCGCTTGCGCGAGACGGCTCGGGGAACCTCTACGCAGGAACGAGCCCCCACGGCAAGGTGTTCAAGATCGACTCCTCGGGCAAAGGGAGCCTGCTCTTTACCACGAGCGAAAAGTATGTGCTCGCACTCGCAGCGTCCGGTGAAAATATCTTCGCGGGCGTGGGCGACGCGGGCAAGGTCTACAAGATCAGCCCCGGCGGCAAGGGTGAGCTGTTCGCGAGCGTGAACGACGCTTCGATCCTTGCGCTTGCGATCGACGCTTCAGGTAACATCTACGCAGGGGCAGGACGCGACGGGGTGGTCTACAAGATCAGCCCGGACGGCAAGGCGAGCCCGCTCTATAACGCGGCTGAGGACTCGATTGCAAGCGTTGCGGTCGACTCGCGCGGCAACGTCTACGCGGCGACAGGCACTGCCAAAGGCAACGTCTACAAGATCAAGCCCTCGGGTGAGGTCAGCACGGTCTACGACAAGGCCCCCAAGGCGCTCTCGATGGCCGTCGACTCGCACGACAACATATATGTGGCAAGCGACGAGCAGATCATCAAGATCACGCCGGACGAGAAAGTGATGACGCTTGACAGCGGTCGCGCGGGAGCTCAGTTCGTGAGCGTCGCGGTCGCCGGCGACGGCACAGTGCTCGCAGGCACAGCCAACTCCGCCGCGCTTTACGTCGGCAAGCCCGCCGCTCAGTCGACCTATGAGTCGAGCGTTCGGGACGCAGGGACGACCAGCCGATGGGGCGTCATCAACTGGATCGCAAGCACCCCCGAGGGGGCGGCGACCCGGCTTTTGACCCGCACCGGCAACGTTTCAGAGCCCGACAGCTCTTGGAACACCTGGTCAGAGGCGCGTGGCCCCGGTCAGAGCGTTACAAGCCCGGCTGCGCGGTATATTCAGTACCGGGCGATACTCTCAGGCACAAACGAAGCCTCCCCTGCGCTTCAGCAGGTGACGGTCGCATATCTGCCGGAGAACCGCGGCCCGAAGGTGACCATAAGTGAGCCTCAGTTGGGCGCGGTCATCTCCCACAATCAGAGCATCCGGTGGTCGGGAAGCGACCCGGACAAAGACACGCTCACTTACGATATCTACTACTCGGCGGACTCAGGTAAGACCTGGCAGAGGATCGGAAGTGGCGTCAAGTCGGCGTCCGCGTCGACTGCCCCGCTTGCGGCTCTCGCGCCCAAGTCTGAAGCCAAAGCCGCAGCAAAGCCCATCGAGCCTAAGAAAGTCGCCGCGGCTGCGCAGCCGAGCAAGGCGGATATGATGGCGCAGCTAAGGACCGAGCTCGATCAGCACCCTGAGATCCCTCAGGAAGTCAAAGACCAGATGATCGAGGACGCGCCCTCAGCGATCGACAAGGCGGTTTCGGCGTCAGGTGACGAGTCCGAGCCCGCAGACACCGCGCCAGCGTCAAACGGCGGCGCTTCGATCAAGCAGACGAGCTATAACTGGGATACGACCAAAGTGCCCGACGGCAGCTATATGATCAAAGTAGTCGCAACCGACCGCGTAAGCAACGCCAGCGGCTTCCAGACCGGCGAGAAGGTGGTCGGGCCGGTAGTGGTCGCAAACACCCCACCGCGGGTGTCGGTCTTCAAGAAGACGGTCACAGTCGCAGTTGACGGCACGGTGTCGGTGGAGGGTTACGCCTACGGCAACAACGTCGCCCTTGCCGGAGTGCAGTTCAAAGTCGACAGCGGAGATTGGATGTCTGCGTCGGCCACGGACGGTATCTTCGACACGACCTCCGAAGCGTTTACAATCACGACCGATGCGCTCTCCAAAGGCGCGCACACGATCGAAGTGAAGGCGATCGACGCCGCAGGCAACTCAGCCGCGGACAAGGTCACCGCGAACGTTAAGTAGTCACAGCTAACAGAGCCACAAAAAAACGGCCGCCCATTGTTCAGGCGGCCGTTTTTTTGTGCCGGTGAATGTTTGTGCATGGTACAATAGGGATATACTGATAAAGAGAGATTGAATATGGTCCCGCATCTGCGTATGGTTCTTCGCCATTAGTCGGCTCTGGTTAAGCCAGGGTTGGGTACGAAGCGAGTAAAACCCAAGCGCAGGTGCGGGGCCATTGTTTGTTCGGGGGCTGGCTTGTGCTTATGGTTTGGAATTAGCTTCGGGGGATTGGCCTGTGTCGATGGTTTGGGTGGAGGCACAATCTTCTCATACATCCACCCAAGCCAAACCCCTCACCCTGAGGCTCTCGAAGGGTGCGCTCCACAAATCAAAGTGCTTACTACAGACTCCCACAGCTACCCATTCAACAGTACGCAGAGGGGCCTTTATTACGTGGATTTGGAAAAAAAGACTTGGCTAGAGGGCGGCCAGCCAAGCCCTACAGAGGTAGTGAAAGGAGAAAAAGAAGCACTAGTAATTTTACTAGGTATATGCCTGCTCGTCAAGTGTTTTAGAGAATTATTCTGAAAAAAGATTGGCGCAGGGTGCACGGCGGTATAATCCCAGCACAACTTGAGTAGTCTAGCAAAAGGGTGTGATACCATGGCAACTCGAAAACCTATCCGAACCAACATAAGCAGCAGACTCCAAAATGTCCTGTCCGCCGATGAGCGCGAACGCGTGCTCGAAGACAGCGTCCGAAACGACGTGGACGACGATACTCCCGTCTTCACACAGCACGAAGAACTGGAAGAGCCGCCGGAGCCCGACGAAGAGACCCCGACCGAAATGGGACTCCACCGGCACACCGACATCCCACAGAGCAAGTAGCGGACGATTCGCAAATTGGGATTGGATCGCGCCGTGTCTCCTGACGCGGCGCGATCGAACGAGCCGATTCCACCTCACCTGCCCCCGTTCAAACTCACGACTTGCCCTTGGCCCTCCTGCTTGGTATAATTTGGCAGCAGTTACAGGAGATCTTGGCCTTATGAAGATATTTGAATCCGGTAGGGACCCTCGGGAGGCGATCGACGCGGTGCTTGCTCCGCCAGAGCAGCCATCGACCCAGTCCGTCGAGGACACCGTTCGCGGGATAATCGCCGACGTTCACACGCGGGGCGATGAAGCGCTCTTTGAGCTTGGACAGAAGTTTGATTCCCCCAAGCTTTCCGCGCTCAAAGTGACCGAAACCGAGTTTGAGGCGGCGTACGCTTCAGCCGACCCGAAACTCGTCGAGGCGATCCGACGCGCGAAGACCAACATCGAGGAATACCACAAAAAGCAGCTTCGCACTTCGTGGATCGATATTCAGGGCGGTATCACCCTAGGCCAGATCATCCGACCGATCGAGCGGGTCGGGCTTTACGCCCCCGGCGGCAAGGCTGTTTACCCAAGCTCTGTTTTGATGACCGCGATTCCGGCCAAGGTCGCAGGCGTGCCGTTTTTCGTGATGTGCTCCCCCGCGCAGGCCGACGGAGGCATCGACCCACTGATGCTTGTCGCCGCGCGCGAGTCGGGGATCGACGCCGTGTTCAAGGTCGGTGGCGCTCAGGCTGTCGCAGCGATGGCCTACGGCACCGCAAGCGTCCCCAAGGTCGACAAGGTAGTCGGGCCGGGGAACCCGTTTGTCACCGAGGCCAAGCGCCAGCTCTACGGGATCATCGGGATCGATATGATGGCGGGGCCGAGCGAGATTATGATCGTCGCCGACTCCACAGCCAACCCGACCTACGTCGCAGCCGACGTGCTCTCTCAGGCCGAGCACGCCGACGACTCCAGAACCGTGCTCGTCACGACCGACAGACAGCTTGCCGACAAAGTGCTCATTGAAGTGAAACGCCTGAAGGCCACATCGCCTCGACGGGAGATCATAGAGCAGTCGCTTGATGCCTCAGGCGCTGTGATCATCGCCCGAAGCATCGAAGAGGCCGCTGAGATGGTAAACCGTTTCGCGCCAGAGCACCTTGAACTCCTGGTTGCAGACCCCTGGGGCGTGCTTCCTCTGATCAAAAACGCAGGCGCGATCATGCTCGGCGCTAACTCGCCGGTCCCGCTTGGAGACTACGCCGCGGGCCCGAGCCACACGCTCCCGACGGGCGGCACGGCAAGATTTAGTTCGCCTGTGACCGTAGACGATTTTCTAAAGAAGAGCAGCCTCGTTTGCTACGACAAAAAGTCGCTTGAGGATATCGCAGACACCGTGATCAATATCGCTGAGGCTGAAGGCTTCTACGCTCACGCAGAGACGATCAAGGCCAGGGTCCGGCCCGGGCAGGAGAGCTAACATGTCACGAACCGCTGAAATCGCGCGAAAAACCAAAGAGACCGACATCCGGGTCAAAGTGAACCTCGACGGCGAGGGGAACACCTCTGTCTCGACCGGCATCGGATTCTTCGACCACATGCTCGACCAGATCGGGCGTCACAGCCTGATCGACCTCGATATCTCTGCCAAAGGCGACCTTGAGATCGACGCCCACCACACAGTTGAGGACGTGGGAATAGCGCTCGGGCAGGTGATAGACCAGGCGCTTGGCTCCAAAGAAGGCATTTGCCGCTACGGCACAGCAACAGTGCCGATGGACGAGGCGCTTGTGATGACCTCGATCGACATCAGCGGTCGGGGACTCCTTGAATTGTCGCTTGATGTCCCAGCGGAGATGATCGGCGAGTTTCCAAGCGAGCTTGTTGAGGAGTTTTTCACGGCCCTTGCCCGAAACGCCAAGATGACCGTCCACATCAGGCAGATCGTCGGCTCCAACGCACATCACATTGTAGAAGGGGCGTTCAAGTCGTTCGCACGCGCTCTCGGCGAGGCTGTCTCAAAGAGCGACCGAGTGAAGGGCATTCCGAGCACCAAGGGTACGCTCTAGTGGGTCAATTGCCATGCATTACGCCCTTCGGGATTCGGAAACCCCGTCTTAGCTTTGGGGTGGCGATTCGAAAATCGCCACCCAACAAGTCTTGACTATGAAATTACGAAACGGGAGAAACACGAAAGAAGACTTTTTCGGTTTCTCATCTTTCCAGCTTTCTTCGTTCCGTATCTTGCCGGCAAGCGTCAAGCTTAACAGATGGCGGCCGGTACAAGAACAAACCGCGCCTGAAATCATCAGGCGCGGCTGGAATTTCCCTCTCAAAATTGCATTGTTACTTCGATATCACAGGAACTGCTCGAACAGCCTTTTGCGGGCGAAGAGCATATAGGTTCCCATCGCGATTGTCACGGGGCAGAGCACCGCTATATGGGCGGTTGTTCTTATTGCCTTGCTAAACTTACTCATTTCGGATGTCCCTCCTCGTGCCCATTACCTGAGGGGCGTGTTACTGGTGATTGGTGCAAGAATCGTGCCATTACTACCTCAGCAGTAACTTACAGGCGCAAATCTCCATAAGTATTTCCAGAGACCTGCTCCCAGGAAAATAGATCGAGATATTTACTGTTCTTGACCTGGGTCAAGGTTTTGCGACTCCGCCTGGTCTATAATCGTATTAGAAAGTGATTATACAAGAAGCGAGGACATCGAAAATGGCAAAGGTTACAAGGCAGGTTATCAAAATTGACGAGGAGCTCTGCAACGGGTGCGGTCTGTGCGTTCCG
Source organism: Armatimonadota bacterium (assembly GCA_038207085.1). Lineage (GTDB taxonomy): Bacteria > Armatimonadota > UBA5829 > UBA5829 > DTLH01 > JBBRAE01. Next base: position 79,721 of record JBBRAE010000009.1, on the reverse strand, counting down.
AGTTGCGCCGAAGGGGCTATTCAGATCATAGACGGCAAGGCGAAGCTTGTGCAGGACCGCTACTGCGACGGGCTCGGCGCCTGCCTTGGCGAGTGCCCGCAGGGAGCGCTTTCTTTCGAAGAACGCGATACTGAGGAGTACGATGAGTCCGCGGTAGAGGAGCACCTGAAGAAGATCGGTCGCGCCCCGCAGCCTCACGCCGCGCCCAAACCCCACGCCCATCACGGCGGAGGCGGCTGCCCGTCCGCAAAGATGTTCGATTTCCGCGCCAAAGACGAAGTGGCCAAGCCCGCAGGCGAGAGCGTCCAGATCGAAAGCGAACTTCGGCAGTGGCCGGTCAAGCTGAACCTCGTCAACCCGGGAGCGCCCTACTTCCAGGACGCCGACCTGCTTGTCGCAGCCGACTGCACAGCGTTTGCCTACGGCTCGCTTCATCCCGACTTTTTGCGTGGCAAAGCACTTGTGATCGGCTGCCCGAAGTTCGATGACATCGACGCCTACGTCGCAAAACTACACGCAATAGTCACGCAGAACAACATCAAGAGTGTCACGGTGCTCCACATGGAGGTCCCCTGCTGCTTTGGGATAGTCGCCGCGGCCAAACAGGCTGTCGAGGCCTCCGGCAAGAGCATTCCCGTGATCGTCAGGACCGTATCCCTGCAGGGCGAAATCACAGAGCCCAAGGGAATGGCGGCGATGTTCTAAATGGTGCGGACGCTATCGTAGGGGCGGACCAATGTGTCCGCCCTTTCCGCAAGTATTCCACTTTCCACAAACAAGCTTCACAAGCTCCTCCGCTGGGTAAAAACTCACCATACCAAACGGGCTGGAATGGCCCTCCCGCGCTTGAAATCACCGTCTGCTTGGTGTACAATCTAAGTTGCTTGCTGGCACAATATGTTGGTGATTGTTCCCCGGCGAGCACCATATCTTGGGTTGCGTGGGCGCATTTGCCTGCGCGTAAGCTCGCGATACCCGTGGCGCATAGCGCCAGTCTTTAAGAGACGGCGCAGATAGCGCCGTAGATCCAGTGGCGCTTGCGCCACCGGACAGGAAGCGCGGAACTGTGAGCACGTCTAACTTCGTTCATCTTCATACACACTCCGAGTTTAGTCTCCTTGACGGGGCGACCCGCATCAGGGATATGGTCAGGCTCGCCAAAGAATACGGCATGTCTGCTCTGGCGCTCACTGACCACGGGGTGATGTTCGGCACGATCAACTTCTACGAGACGTGCCTGAGGGAAGGGATCAAGCCGATCCTCGGCTGCGAGGTCTACGTCGCCCCGCGCAAGATGAGCGACCGCAACCCCGGCAAAGACAAAAAACAGTTTCACCTCCTGCTCCTTGCCGAAAACCTGGAAGGCTACCAGAACCTGCTCAAGATCTGCTCGGTCGGGTGGACGGACGGGTTCTACTACAAGCCCCGCGTCGACAAAGAGTTTCTCTCACGCCACTCCAAAGGGATAATCGCCGCTACGGCGTGCCTTGGAGGCGAGGTCCCTGAGATGATCAACCGCGGCGACTACGACGCGGCGGTCAAGTCGTTCTGCGAGTACCGCGAGATATTCGGCAAAGACAACATCTACCTCGAGCTTCAGGACCACGACCTGCCCGAGCAAAAAGCCGTCAACGAAGCGATCATCAGGATGAGCCAGGAGCTCGACGTCAAACTGATCTGCACCAACGACAACCATTATCTGACCAAAGCCGACGCATCCGCACACGACGTGCTGCTTTGCATCCAGACCAGCACGACGATCGACGACCCCAAGCGATTCAGGTTCGGCAGCCAGGAGTTCTATTTCAAAAGCCAGGCAGAGATGGCCGAGCGCTTCGGCCACATCCCCGGCGCGCTTGAAAACACGCTTGAGATCGCTGAACGCTGCAACGTGGAGCTCGATTTCTCGCGAAGTCAGATGCCTGAGCCCGGCATCCCCGAGGGGATGAGCGCCGACGATTACCTCGAACAGCTCGCGTGGGAAGGGATGAACGAGCGCTACGCGGAGCCTACCGACGAGATCAGGGAGCGCGTCAAAATGGAGCTCGACGTCATCAAGACGATGGGCTACCCCAAGTATTTCCTGATCGTGCGCGACTTTGCCCTGTTCTCGCGCCAGCAGGGGATTTGTATCGGTGTCAGAGGTTCCGCGGCGGGAGCGATCGTCGGGTATTGCCTGGGGATTACAGACGTCGACCCGATCGAGTATGCGCTACCTTTCGAGCGATTCCTTAACATCGAGCGCGTGTCCATGCCTGATATCGATATGGACTTTCAGGACGACCGCCGCGACGAGGTTATCCGCTACGTCACCGAGAAGTACGGCGCGGACCACGTCTCCCAGATTATCACTTTTGGAACGCTCGGCGCAAAAGCTGCTGTCCGTGACGTTGGGCGCGCTCTTGGCATGCCGCTTGCTGACGTCGACAAGATCTGTAAGATGATCCCAAGCATCCCAGTTGGTATCTCTATCAGCAAGGCGATGAGAGAAAACCCCGAGTTTGACGCGGCTTACAAGGCCGACCCGGCTGTAAAGAAGCTGATCGACACCGCGAAGATGCTCGAAGGGGTGTCGCGTCACTCCAGCACGCACGCGGCGGGCATCATCATCTCAGGCGACCCACTTGTAGAGAGCAGCCCGGTGATGAAGGGGTCACGCGGAGAAATCATCTCCCAGTTTGACGCCCACGGCCTTGAAATGGTCGGCCTGCTCAAGATGGACTTCCTTGGCTTAGCCAACCTGACGATCCTTGCCCGCTGCATCAAAAACGTCAAGCAGAGCCGTGGGGAGCATATCGATATCCTGAATATCCCCCACGACGACCGGAGTGCCTTTGAGATGCTGAGCAAAGGCGACACCACAGGCGTCTTTCAGCTTGAAAGCGCGGGGATGCGCAAGTATATCCAGGAACTGCGGCCCACCTCGATCAAAGAACTCGCGGCTATGATCGCGCTTTACCGGCCAGGCCCGATGGCGAACATCCCGCAGTATATCAGGTGTAAGAACGGCCAGGAGAAGATCGAATTCCTCCATCCCTGTCTTGAGCCGCTGCTCAAGGACTCCTACGGCGTAGTCGTTTATCAGGACGACGTCATGTATATCGCGCGCGCCGTTGCGGGCTTCTCTCTCGGTCAGGCGGACATTCTGCGCCGGGCTATGGGTAAGAAGAAAAAAGAAGAGATGGACAAAATGAAGGCCAAGTTCTTCGAAGGCGCCCAGGCCAAGGGCATCTCGAAGAAAATCGCCGCCTCCATCTTTGACTTGGTCGAGCCGTTCGCAGGCTATGGTTTCAACAAAGCCCACGCGGTCTGCTACGCCCATGTAGCTTACCAGACAGCGTACCTCAAGGCAAACTACCCAGTCGAATACTTCGCCGCGATGCTTGCCACGCATTTTGACAACAAAGAAAAAATCGCGCTCTACATCGAAGAGTGCCGCAGGCTCAAGATCGAGGTGCTGCCTCCTGATGTAAACGCAAGCGCGGTCGACTTCCGCGTAGAAGACGGCAAGGTGCGCTTTGGCCTGGCAGCTATCAAAAACGTCGGCAAAGGCGTGGTCGAGGCGATCGTCGCCGCGCGAGAAAGCGGTGGGCCGTTCTTGAGCCTGCTTGACTTCTGCGTGCGGGTGATGGAAACTGGACAGGTAGGAAAAAGCGTCGTCGACACACTTATTCGCGCAGGCGCGTTTGCATCGATTATCCCGGGGCGCAAGATGGGCCTTGAGATGCTCGACGAGGCGATGTCGATCGCAACGGCGATCAACCGCGACAAGCTAAACGGCCAGGCTGCGCTCTTTGGCGGCTCGCACGACGACGAGGACCATTCCCACGCGATGGACGCGTCCAAATACGAAAACGTCCCGGAGTTTCATAACGACGAACTTTTGGCGATGGAAAAAGATCTCCTCGGGCTCTTTGTTTCCGACCATCCGCTTATGCATGTGCGCGAGCAGCTGGAGCGGCGAGTCTCTGTCACAAGCGAGCGGCTCCAGGAGCTTGCCGACGAGCAGGACTGCGTGGTCGGCGGCCTGATTTGCGAGGTCAAGCACCACCTGACCAAGCGCAACCAGGATAAGATGGCGTTTGTGCGCATCGAAGACCTGACCGGCACGATCTCAGTCACGATCTTCCCCAAGGTCTTCAAAGAGTTCGGACAGACGCTTGAGGCCGACCGCATCGTTATTATCCGGGGCAAAGCGAGCCACCGTGAACGCATGGGAGGAAAGAGCTCGGGCGACGACGAAGAGAGATCATACACGGTCGAAGTTCTGGCCGACAGCATCAGCGTGCTCAAAAACGGCTACAAACCGGCTCCCTTAGAGGAAACGGCGCAGCCTCAGATTGCGTCCTGGGGCGTTCCGACGACTGCGTTTTCCGCCGAGAGCGTGCGGCCCATCACTGCAGCAGGCTCGTCTATGGCGCACACCGCAAGCGAGGTGCACATAAGGCTCTCTGAGGAGCTGCGAAACAGGCTCCCGGGCCTGAGATCTGCAATATCGAGTCATCCCGGCCAACTGCCGGTATATATACATGTTCCTGATCGAGGCGACACTGCGAAGGTATGCACGGGGTGCTGCGTGGCTCCTTCTCCGCAATTTCTGGCCGCTATCCGAGACCTTGTAGGAGCGGAAAGAGTGTGGACGGAGTAGCTTAGCCCGCTTTATTCGTGAAGCGAATAAAGCTCTTGCTAAGAGAGCATCATTCACGCTTCTCGTGAATAATGCGGGTTAGCCACGCGCCCGGGAGGGCCAAGAGTTGAGCGAAGATGTCCGTTTGATCAACACTGCAAAAGAGGCGATCGCGCGTGAGGACTTCGCGCACGCCGTCAAGATACTGAAAGATATCGTCATATACTCCCCTGAGGGCTACGAGGGGTATATGCTCCTTGGCGCGTGCCTCGGGCGCACCGGGCGCATCACCGAGGGGATGCGCGCAATGAACCAGGCTGCAAGTCTGAACCCCCACTCCGCACAGGTGCAGTATAACTTCGGCAAACTGCTGTATCAGGCGGGAGAGCTCGAAGACTCGATTGAGCGGCTGAACGCCGCGATCCACATCGACCCCGGCTACGACAAAGCACGCAAGCTCCTTCACGAGGTCCGAGCGCTCGTTGGAGGAAAGTCCCCGGGGTGGTCGGCCGCACATCAACCGCCGCCTTCGCGTGTTACAGCGCTCAAGCGAGGCGTGCCGGTTCAGTCCGAGAAGAACGGCTGGCGCGGGACCGCGATATTCCTCTGCATCACACTCGCGGTGTGCGCCGGTGTCGGACTTCCAGTGCTTCTTAAGAAGAACGCCGTCGAGCCCGTCGCAAAGACCAAGGCGGCGACGACTGCCGCATCACATGACGAACACAAGGTCTGGAGCAAGCATCCGGAGTATGGCAAGTCCAAAAAACCTGCGCGCGTGAAAGCTTCTCAGGCCCCCAAAAGCTACCGTGGCAAGAACCTGAACGGCCGAGATTTCTCAGGCCAGGACCTCGGGGGCGTAAACTTTGCGGGATCGAGCCTGGTAGGCGCAAACTTCGCCAATTCCGACCTCGAACGCGCCGATTTCCGAGGTGCAAACCTCCGTGGCGCGGACTTCTCGGGCGCTCAACTCTCCCGCGCGCGCTTCGATGACGCCGACCTCCACGGCGACTCAAACGCCGCCGACTTCACAAACGCCGTCATGCCCGGCTCAAGCCTCCGCGGAGCCGATCTAAGAGGCGTCCGCTTCGAAAACACCGATCTCTCAAACGCCGTGATGTCAAACTGCGATCTCCGTGGCGCGAACCTCGCCGGGGCCAATCTCTCAGGCGCGACTCTTGCCTCAGTCGACCTCGACGATGCGACTCTTGACTCGGCAAATGTGGAAGGCGCCGACTTCCGGGGCTCCGGGGGGATCGGGGAGGCGTCGATGAACGGTGTAAACGCGAGCGACGCAACACTCTGGCCCGAGGGGTTCAAGCTTGAGCAGTAGCCCCCCGGTCCGAGAAGCGCCTCAGGACTCGACTTTTTGTGCGCCGAGATGGAAAAGCTACTCTGAGGGAGCCGCATCCGGCGCGGGACTGATCTCCGGCACATCCTCGCCTGGCTCCGGTTCGTAACTCTCGTCGCAAGGCTCGGGGGCTTTGGTCGGGATGCGAATCGACCACTCTCCGGCCACACCCTGCGCAAGTTCCTCTTTCCACGAATCATCCCCATCAGGGACCACATGTGTCTCGTCATCCGTATCCGTGTCTTCGGCGGGAGCTTCCACGGTATCTTCCTGCGGCTCCGAAGACGGCTCCAGGTATAGGGATAAGTCAACAAGGGTAAAGGTATGCCATCTGTAGCCGTCGATCTCATCGCTTCCCAGTCTAAAGACAAGCGGCTTGGCGGGATCGAACTTGGCCATACCCTGCAGGCTCACAAGCTGCGCCGGGGTGAGCGCCTCGATCGACAGCCCCTGTTCGGCCTGAGAGGCAAGTTGCTGTGCCGAGCTGAGCGCCCCGAAGAAACGCAGGACTTGCCGATTCCGTTCATCACAAAAAACGCAAACATCAATATACTCACCCATCTCCCCATCCCCATAGAGCGTATGCTCGATCTGTGCGTCGGATAGGCTCGCCATCTCCACAAGCTCTGAAAGAGTCAGCTTGTACTGCTTGGCAAGCTTCTTCCACCGCTCAAGCTGCGCCTCGGAGACCTCCCAACTGCGCTTTTCGAACCAGCGGTGATCCTCCAGGCGAATGATCTTGCCCGTCTTTGTTGGCTGCTTCTCAAACGAAATAGCGATCGCCTCGATGATCGCTTTTAGCTTGGACTCTGCCAGGGTGGGCTGGTTTCCCGTGCCGTATTCGGGTCGGAAGTGGTCTGAGAATAGCTGCAGGTCGGACTTCTCTGCCAGTATCTCAAGATAGTCGGGCAGTGTGACGAGCCGCTTTTTGACGTCTTTGTAGTCGATCGTCTTCACAAGGTCGGGGTCGTCCTCAGGCAGTTTGACGAGCCACCCCGCCCACTGTTTCTGCATCAGGGCTTCCATCTCAGTGTTGAGCCGCTGGTTTTCGGCCTGATCAGGGGTCTGGTCTGTGTCTATGACGTGTTGAAAAAGCTTACCGGTGAACCTGCCGACCTGGCTTGTACTGTCGAACAGGGGAATCCCGGGACCCTGATCCGTCGACACATCGCCCAGGAAGAAGTCGGCTTCCTGCCCATCAGGGTCGGCAACCACCATCTTGTTCACCTCAAGCCGGGTCAGCTTCACGAGCTCGAACCCGGGTTCGCCTTGGTGCCCGGAAACCAATTTGCCCATAAGCTCCATTGATGCCTTGGCGTAGGCCTGCACTGCTTCCTGGGCTTCAGGCGAAAGGCTCGATACCTCGATACTCGCTTTTCTCCGCTCCTGAAGCGCTGCGCGCACCTCCGGCACCTGCTTGATAAGCTGAGAGAGAGACCGCCCGATGGGCTGGGTCGCAAGCACATGCAGCCAGGGGTTTGTCTCCTTGAGCTTGTCGATATCTTCGGGCTTGAGCGACCCGATAGAATGGATCTCACCAAGAGCGTTTGCGAGCGCTTTGGTTCTCTTCTGCGTCTTTTCTTCAGCCGCCGCCACTCGCAGCGACTCCTCCTCGGTCCGCGCTTTGGCGTCCTGGATGATCCTGTAGCTGGTCAACCCCTTGGAGTCGAACTTGGTCCACCGGAAGCGCAAAAGCTTAGCGAGGTTGGCATGCACATCCCGAAGCGGCATGTCTTTGACGAATAGAGTCACCTTGCGGTCGCGCACCTGCCAGTCTTTCAGGCTAGACCCCGAGCGCATTGCGACGCCGGTCTTTTGGGTGAGTTCCTCGCAAACGGTGTGGAGCAGTGCGCCTTTGGCCTGGTAGGTGACCTTCTGGTCGAGGCGAGCGTCAGGTGCGTCCTCAGCGGCGACAAGTGTGGTCGTGAGAACCAGTGTGGCAAGAAAGAAAATGTGCAGTCGCATAGCAAGTCCCCCTGTAACAGCTAATTGTGTAGTTCGACGTAGCAACCCGGCATTCCTCCGGGATGATGCTTTACCGAAGCCAGATGCTCCATTCTGTATCTGCAGACCAAATGACACAAGCAGCCTCGACCTTAGCAGCCAGCCGAAGGCTAGACGCCGCAAACACTCCAAATGTTTCCGCGCGTAAAAACCCGCCCCTTGCGCCGAGCGCTATACATCGGTTAGAATTCAGGTGTGAATGACTGGGTAAGTGAAATAATCGGAGAAGATGGCGCGTTTTCGCGGATATGCGACGCGTATGAATACCGCGAGGAGCAGATCGAGATGGCAAACGCCGTCGCGGAGGCTCTTGATGAGCGAAAACACTGTCTGATCGAGGCGGGCACCGGAGTCGGCAAGACGGTCGCCTACCTCGCCCCGGCGATCATCCACAGCCTGCGCGGCAGGCCCGTCATCATATCGACCCACACCATCAACCTTCAGGAGCAGCTCGTCGGCAAAGACATCCCGATGATGCGCCTGGCGATGCCCGACACACCGTTCAAGGCGATGCTCGTCAAGGGCAGGTCCAACTACCTCTGCCAGTGGGAGCTCGATCAGGCGCGCGGGGACATCACCTTCCAGGGCGACCCGATCTTCAACAAGCTCCTCAAATGGGCATCGACCACCGAAACGGGCGATGTCTCAGAGCTAGGCTTCTCGTTTCCGGGCTGGGGCGAGGTCTGCAGCAACCAGGACACCTGCCGCCATCAGGAGTGCTACTACCACCAGAGGTGCTTCTACTACAAGATGCGCCGCGCCGCAGCCGAGGCCGATATCGTCATCGCAAACCATTCGCTTTTCTTCGCCGACCTCGGTATCAGGATGAGCGACCCAAAGGCCGCGATCCTGCCCGATTACAGCTCGGTCATATTCGACGAGGCACACCACCTCGAAGACGTCGCAAGCAAGGTGTTTGGAGTCGAGTTCAGCAACTACCGGGTGCAGCATATTCTAAACCGCATCAAAAAGCGCCGCGACATCGCAGTGACGGCCTCGGAACTCGACGTGATCGACCAGGCAAATAAAGAGCTTTTCACCGCGTTTGAAGAGATCCGCCGCTCTGAGTTCTTTTTGGACGAGGAGCTGAGCGTCGCCAAACTCGCCCAAACCCGCACCAAGGCCGAAGAGCTTATGTCGCTTGTCGACGGACTGGCCCGCGAGCTTGCCGACCAGGACCCCGCCGAAGACGAAGACCTGAAGTTTCGGATAGAAGGCTTCCGAAGGATCCTCGCGCGCATCAAAGACGACCTTATGAACCTCTTTCTGCGCGATCACGACAACTATTTCAAGTGGTGCGACCGTCCCACGGGAGGCAGGCACGTCAACTGCTGTCTGCACCTGACTCCGGTAGACATCTCCACCGCGTTTCGCGACTCGCTCTGGAACCGGCTTGAGTCGGTCGTCATGACATCTGCGACGCTTTCGAACTCAGGTGGCTTCACCTACATACGAAAGCGCCTTGGGACTCCTGATGAGGCGATCGAGCGGGTGCTTGGCTCACCATTCAACTACAAAGAGCAGGCGCTTATTTACGTGCCCAAGGACTTTGAGTTTCCCTCGACCACGCCCGAGTACACCGAGCGTGTCGCGGGTCGCATCGAGGAGATCGTCAAGCTCTCTGGCGGCCGCGCATTCTTGCTCTTCACAAGCTACCGGATGCTAAACTCAGTCTACGACCTGTTGATAGACAGGCTCGACTACAAGCTTCTCAAGCAGGGCGATATGTCAAACGACAAGCTTCTTGAAGAGTTTCGCACATCCGACGGCGCGTGCCTTCTGGGGGTCCACAGCTTCTGGGAAGGGGTCGACGTAAAGGGCGAGGCGCTTTCCTGCGTGATCATCGACAAGCTGCCATTCGCCGTGCCCGACAGCCCGATCAACAAGGCCCGCTGCGACGCAATCGTTGCCGCCGGGGGCGACTGGTTCCGCGATTACGCCGTCCCGCAGGCGCAGATTCGGCTAAAACAGGGTTTCGGTCGCCTTATCCGCACCAAGACCGACCGGGGCATCGTAGCGATCCTCGACTCCCGCATCGTCAAAAAACACTACGGCAAAGAGTTCTTGAAATACCTGCCACACTGCAAGGGGACGCACGACCTCGGGCGAATTGGGGAGTTTCTTGAGGGATAGAAAAGAGGAAGCCCGGCAGGCTTGCGTAGTGTCCGTCCGGGCTCCAAAGGAGATAGAAAGGAGAAATATCCGACCCCATAGGGTCGTCTAGTTACTAGACTGCCGAAGCGGGCGGATTGTTCCGGTCAGAACTCAAAAATGTGAAATAAATTGCGAACTGTTTGCTGGCTGCCTGATACAAACCAAAAGAGGGCCAATCGCTATCCGGTGCGATCGACCCTCAGGGAAAAACACAACGATTGCCGAACTACCCGCAACCACTGCCACTACAAAATTGGCCCATTCAACGATCGGCTCATTCTTGGTGAATAGATTTCTTGTCGTCTGATATATATTATACGTCGCTCGACTGCTAAATGTTCCCGCATTTCGCTTGACTGCTTTAACGTCGCCCTCTATAATGCCGAAGATAGACAAAAACAATTACAAGGGAGTTGTGTTGAAGACTCTCGCAGCGCAAAACCCGCGCTACTGTCGTCGTCATCACAACGGGAATGTAAATGGCACAAACCGCCATTTACAAGGGAGACGATACAAATGAAGATAGGTGTGTTTACCGCACTGTTTAGCCAGCAGTCGCGCGAGCAGGCGTTTGACTACATCGCCGCGTCCGGCGTTGCGGCCGTGGAGCTTGGCACGGGAAACTATCCCGGCGGCGCGCATGTGGCAGTTGACCAGATGCTTGAGAGCGATTCTGAGCGCAAGGCGCTCATTCACGCTGTGGAGTCCAGGGGGCTTTCGATCAGCGCGCTCTCCTGCCACGGCAACTCGCTTCATCCTAACAAAGAGATAGCCCGCGCGCACCACGAGATTCGCCGCAAGACGATAGAGCTCGCAGAGATGCTCGATATCGACCGCGTGATCGATTTCTCCGGCTGCCCCGGCGACGGGCCGAACTCCGAGCGCCCGAACTGGGTCACTTGCCCCTGGCCGCCGGACTTCACTGAAATCCTCGACTGGCAGTGGAACGAGATCGCGATCCCCTACTGGAAAGAAGAGGCGGCGTTTGCCAAAGAGCACGGCGTAAAGATATGTTTTGAGATGCACCCCGGCTTTATGGTCTACAACACCGAGACGATGCTAAGAATCCGCGAGGCCTGCGGCGACACCATCGGCGCAAACTTCGACCCAAGCCACCTGTTCTGGCAGGGGATGGACCCTGTCGCCTCGATCCGCAAGCTCGGCGACGCGATCTATCACTTCCACGCCAAAGACACCAAAGTCGACGCGATCAACACCAGCGTAAACGGCGTCCTCGACACCAAGAGTTACGGCGACGAGATCAACCGCAGCTGGATATTCCGCACCTGCGGCTACGGCCACGATTATTCGGTCTGGAAAGACATCATAAGTGCTCTTAGGATGGTAGGCTACGACGACGTGCTCTCAATCGAGCATGAGGACAGCTTGATGTCGGTGAACGAAGGCTTCCAGAAGGCCGTCTCGTTCCTGAAGCAGGTCATGACAAGCGAAGCCACCGGCGAAATGTGGTGGGCCTAGACTAACGTAGGGGCGGACCAATGTGTCCGCCCTTTTATATTTATCGCGCACGCAAAGAAGAATAAGGGAGCTTAGCTCCCGCTCTGTCGACTCAAACCCTTGCCCCGGACCAAGAGCGTGTCTAAGAAATCTCGATTGTAGTGGCCGGTCGCCGTGCCGGCCATCAGCGCCGTAGGCGCTGCCCTACGGCGCAATCTCGTATCAATGCTCAATTGGCACGAAATCCCACCGTTTTCCGGCTCCTTCGGAGCCGATAGCCGTCACGGCGGACGGCCACTACACTTCTCAGACATGCTCCAAGGTCCTCGTTGTTCTATTTCGATCGGGAGCAATCTCCCGTCCGATCACAATATAGGGATCACACATCCCACAACCTCACAGCCACCCCTTACGATGCAGATACCAGCCGAGGTAGCCGACAATCGCCGCCATTCCGCCTGTGATGCCGACCCACGCCCACGGCGAGTTCTGCCCGGGGATGGGCACATTCATCCCGAAGAACCCCGTGACGACCGAGAGGATAACAAGTATCGTCGCAACGCCCGTCAGCACCTTCATGACCTCGTTTAGCCTGTTTGAGACGCTTGAGAGGTAGATGTCGAGGCTGCCGGAGAGAATCTCCCGGATGGTGTCGAGCATGTCGAAGAGCCTGATCATCCGGTTATAGATATCCTGAAAGTAGACGGTGTTCTCTCCCTGCATAAACGGGAAATCGCGCCGGGAGAGTTCGTTCAGGATATCGCGCTGCGGCCCGAGGATCTTTCGAAGCTCAAAGACTTTTCGTTTCAGTTCAAGCTGGCGTTTGAGCGATTTTTGATCGGCTCCATCGAGCATTTCGGTTTCAAGCTGATCGGCTGCGTCGTCGAGCTTTTCGACCACTGGGAAATATGTCTCGACCAGGTCTTCTGTAAGTAGATAGACTGCATAGATCGTTCCCCGTTCGCAGAGTTTTGGCTCAGCTTTGAACTCAGATAGCGCCCGGTCGACAGCCTCGGACTTCCCCTGCTTTGAGACCGTGATGATGAACTTTTCACCCGCAAACAGGTTCAGTTCCGATGGGTGCAGCCCGTTGTGCCCGCCGGACGCGATGACTGTCAGGTTGACGTAGAGGTGATCGCCAAACTCAAACAGGTGCGGCCGCCGGTAGCCGTCCAGGCACGAATCGAGCGCGATCGGATGCAGCCCAAAGAGCCCCGCAAGCTGGTCGAGCTCATCTTTCTTCACCGAGCGAACGTCCACCCAGATCATCGCCCCTTCGTCCTTGGCGAGTGACTTCCAGTCCTCAAGCGAAACGTCTTCCCGCGTGTCTTGTTTTGTAAATAAGTAGGTTTTGATCATTGTATTATATTGCAGCTACCAGCCGTCAGATCCTCTCAATCGTCGCAATTGCGTAACACGCCGCCCCGTCGCCTCTGCCGATATCCCCGAGCTTCTCCGCCGTAGTCGCCTTGATGCTCACCCGCCCCGAGTCTATCCCGAGCGACGCGCCGATCTTCTCACGCATCTCAAGCGCGCGGCCCATGATCTTGGGGCGCTCCGAGACAAGGGTTGAATCGACATTTACCACCTGCCAGCCTGCGGATTTCAGGACCCCTGCGGTGTGTTCGAGCAAGAGCAGGCTGGAGCTGCCTTTGAAGCGCGGGTCGGTGTTCGGGAAATGAACGCCGATGTCGCCGAGGGCTGCCGCGCCTAGCATCGCGTCGGCTATGGCGTGGAGGATCACGTCCGCGTCGGAGTGGCCGTCAAGGCCCGTCTCGCCCGGAAACTCTACGCCGCCGAGGAAGAGCCTTCGCCCCTCCAAAAACCTGTGTATATCGTAACCGAACCCGGTGCGAATCTCACCCTTCACGCGTCCTCCAAGCTTTGACTCGACGTACTCCAGGTCGCGCGGAGTCGTCACCTTGATGTTGTCGTAGCTTCCCATCACAAGCTTCACGCCGTGCCCGACGCGCTCGACCAGGGCCGCGTCGTCGGTTGCGTAGAACCCTGCCTCGGTCGCCTCCCGCATTGCGCGGGTGATCAGGTCGCGGCAAAACGTCTGGGGGGTCTGGATCGCCCAGAGCCTGTCGCGGTCAAGCGTCTGATCGACGAGCCCGTCCGGGGTGGCGGTCTTGATCGTGTCGATCACAGGGACCGCCGCGACAGCCGCGCCGCTTGCGCGAGCTTCGGCGATCGTCGACTCTATCACCTCGGGAGTGACGAGACACCGCGCGCCGTCGTGCACCGCGATGATCTCCGTGTCGGGGCTCGCGGCCTCGATCCCCAGGCGTACGGAGTCCTGGCGGTGGCCGCCACCGGCAACCACCGCCTTTATCTTTTTCAATCCAAAGCCCTCGATAACCGCGCGCGCTTCGTCCAGCTCATGCGCGCCGACTACGACGACTATCTCACTAATCGATTCCGAGCGCTCGAACGCGCCCAGTGTGTGGCCAAGCAAGGGGATCCCTGCGGCGGGGGTAAAGACCTTGTTCTGCCCCCTACCGAATCTTTCGCCTCGGCCTGCCGCCGGAATAACCGCGGACGCTCCGCTCAACATCGTCTTCCTCTTCCTGCTGATGGTCCTGCTTGATGTTCGCGAAGATCATCTTCCCCGCGGCGGTCTGCAGGATGCTCGTTACAATGACGTTGACCGTGTCGCCCATATTGCGCCGCCCGCGCTCGACTACGATCATCGTGCCGTCGTCGAGATAGCCGACGCCCTGGTTCGACTCCTTGCCCTCTTTGACGATCATGACGATCATCTCTTCGCCCGGAAGCACGACCGGCTTCAGGGCGTTTGCGAGCTCGTTTACGTTCAGCACCTTGATCCCCTGGATCGCTGCGACCTTGTTCAGGTTGTAATCGTTGGTGACGATGGACCCGCCGAGCTCTTTTGCGAGCTGCACGAGTTTGGCATCCACCTCGTCGGGCATGATGCTAAGAGCTGACTCATAAGTCTCGACCTGCAAACTCATCTCAACCCGCATTTGGTTTAGAATGTCGAGCCCGCGCCGTCCCCGGGCGCGCTTCAATGAATCGCTTGAGTCAGCGATCTGCTGCAGCTCTTCCAGCACGAAGCGCGGGATATAAATGGGCCCGTCAACGAATCCGGCTTTACAAATGTCGGCAATACGCCCGTCTATGATGACGTTGGTATCAAGAATCTTGGGCATCATCGGGCTTGCGGTCGGATATTTGCCCGGCATGTTACTGCCTGGGAAGTAGATGCGCAACTGTTCTTTCATAGAAAGTGTGGCAGTTACGCCAAGATAGCATAGAAATACAGCAATAGCGAGGTTCGCCCAGGTCGGTGGCCTCATACTGATCGCAATAAGCACCGTCAAGAGCAACCCGACGATAAGCCCTGCGACGCCCGCAAGCTTGTCCTGAACGGACATCTTCTCAATAGCCACTCGCAGCCGCTGAAGCTCGGTATAAACGATTGTGGATGACAAAAACCCGAGCAGCATGCCTCCAACGGCGAATGCGAGCTTGGCGAGGAACCTTTCGGAGCCGGTAAACCTCTTGCCGGCTGATACATCAAGCCCCCATACCTGCCCCTGATCGAGCATGGTAATGTAGCTCTGAGCAAGCCAGATGCCGCCGATCACACCCGCTCCCGCAAAAAGGATCGCGATGATCGGCCAGACTGTTCGTTTAGACATACGTTCTCACCTCCTTTCAAGTGATTTTTCCTCAATAATGATATAAGTGATATAACACCCTTAACTTTACAATATGGCCCAAGTTTTTTCAACTACCACCGGGCATATCCAGCTGATACCTACCAAGCTTGTTTTCCCCTATAACAATCGGGTATACTCCTGTTAGGTAGGCATTATATTTAGAGGTGCGTGGGGAGTGATCGAGCTCGTCAAAATAGATAAGATGCAGCGCGAGGATGTTACCAGGGTAATGGAAATCGAGAGACAGTGCTTCACAACTCCCTGGAGTGAGAGCGCGTACCTCACCGAGCTTGCCAACCGCTCGGCGCATTACATCGTGGCGCGAATCGGCGACAAGATCGTCGGGTTCTCGGGCATGTGGATCATCATAGATGAGGCGCACATCACCACGATTGGAGTCGACCCGGACTACCGCGGGCGAAAGATCGGCGAGCAGATTCTCTTTTCGATGCTCGAAGAGGCCCATCGCCGCAGAGCCAGGCGCGCAACCCTCGAAGTGCGCGAAAGCAACAACGTCGCCCAGGGGCTGTATCGAAAATACGGCTTTGTCGCGGCGGCTATCCGGCGCGGATACTACAGCGACAACAACGAAAACGCGATCGTGATGTGGGTGGACGACATCCACTCCCCGGACTACCAGCGATGCTTCTCCGAGCTGAAACAGCGCCTGATCGAGAACACCGAAGTGCCCGACGAAACCGAAAAGACAAGGACACACGTTTGCTGATGAAGATTTTAGGTATTGAGACGAGCTGCGACGAGACCAGCGCCGCAGTCGTCGAGGACGGCAGGACAATCCTCTCCAACATAGTCGCCTCCCAGATCGACCTTTTCCAGAAGTTCGGCGGAGTAGTCCCGGAAATCGCTTCGCGCAGGCACGTGGAGCTGATCTGCCCGACCGTCAGCCAGGCGCTCGACGAAGCCGGGTGCGCGCTCTCAGACATCGACGCAATCGCGATCATCAACCGCCCCGGGCTGATCCCCGCGCTGATCGTCGGGGTGTCGGCTGCAAAGGCGATCGCGTGGGCGGCGGGGCTCCCGATCATCGGGGTGCATCACCTCGAAGGCCACATCTACGCAAACTTCCTGACAGACACTGAGATCGAGTTCCCCTTTATCTGCCTGATAGTCTCAGGCGGGCACTCCGATATCGTCTATATGACCGGTCACGGTGAGTATGAGATGATCGCCCGCACGCGCGACGACGCCGCCGGTGAGGCGTTTGACAAGTCCGCACGTGCGATGGGCCTCGGCTACCCCGGCGGCCCGATCATCGACAAGCTCGCAAGCCAGGGGAACCCCAAAGCGATCAGGTTCCCGCGCGCCAGGATCGATGGGACGCTCGACTTCAGCTTTTCGGGACTCAAGACCTCCGTCGTGCGCCACATCGAGAAAGCGGGTGACTCTGTGCCCGTAGAGGACGTGGCGGCGAGCTTCCAGGCAGCCGTGATCGACGTGCTCGTCAACAACACATTTAAAGCCGCCGAGATGAAGGGCGCAAAGCGGGTCTTGATCGCCGGTGGAGTCGCCGCAAACCGCGGGCTTCAGGCGAGAATGAAGGAGCGAGGCGCGGAGCTTGGGATCACCGTGAGCGCTCCGCCTCCAAAGCTCTGCACCGACAACGCCGCGATGGCCGCCGCCGCCGGGTATTACAGATTCATTGGTGGAGAGCGCTCGGCCCTTGATATGGACGCGAGAGCCTCCGAGCCACTTGCCAAACGGGGTTAGAGTTTCGCCCCCAGCGGGTATCTCATAGCACATCTTATTGTCTGGAGGCTGTGAGATGCGTTGGGTTGTTGCCTTGGCCTGTGTCGCTCTATGCCAGGGAGCTTTTGCGATCGATATCGTCACTATGCCGGCCGCGAACCAGCTCAGAGGCGGCGAGGTTGAGCTTGGCACATACTACGTAAAGCTCCAGACACCCCCATCTTTCCCCCAGCACGCATATCTTGAGGAGCTCGCCGTGGGAGTGACCGGCAAGCTTGAGATCGACGCGCTCTACATCGACGCCGACGGCGACAAGGACTCCACGCTCGTTTCGTTCTACTACAAGGTATTGAAAGAGACGCGCGAGCTCCCAGACATCTCCGTCGGCGGCTGGAACATCACCGCAATCTACGACGGCTTCAACTGGATCACCGGCATCGTCGGGAGCGAACAGTGGTGGGCCGGGGCGTCGTATCGGCTGCTGGGGTGGTAGAAAGGTGAGCCAACTCCACCGCCACAAGGGCGTGGGTATCTCTTACTACATGCATCCACTTCGCGCATCTCCTTGACTCAAAAGTCTCCATGCCGTATATTTGACACTGCACACGATCAAGGAGGACGAAGAACTTGCCCCAGCAGACCTGGAACGATGTTTTTGAACGACAAGATATGAGGTGGGAGGACCCGGACTGGCATGTGGTCGGGGTGATCCCGATCCTGCACGGAAACGACACAACGCGGATTCTCGACCTCGGTTGCGGCGCGGGTCGGCACGTGGTTTGGCTCGCACGCGAAGGCTTTGAGGTGACGGGGCAGGACTCCTCGGACACCGCGCTTCATCTCTCCAGAAAGGCGATGGCACGCCACGCCGTCAGTGCTGAGCTTGTCGAGGCCGATATGGAGCAGATCCCCTTCCCCGACGCAAGCTTCGATGCGGTGATAAGCGTCCTCGCGATATATCACAACAAGCTCGACGGCCTTCGGCGTTCGATCGCCGAGGTGGCCCGAGCGCTTCGCCCCGGTGGGTATTTTCTGGTCTGGCTGCTCTCGCGCAAGGAGTGGGAGAGTGAGAAGAATCTTCCCGGAGCCGAGGAGATCGAGCCCTTTACCCTGATCAAGGGCGGCGACGTCCCCGACGCGGGCATCTCCCACCACTTCTCAGACGAAACTGAGGTGCGCGACGATCTGCTCGCGGACTTCGAGATAATGGCGCTCGAAGAAAGCATGGAGCCAGGGCGACCCGTCCACTGGATAGCGCTCGCGAAAAAGAAAGCCGACTAAAGTAAAGAATGCGTGCCAAGTCGGGAGACTTGGCACGATCAATATCAATATCAATGCGACCCCCTGGCCTTTAGCCCGCTTTATTCGTGAAGTGAATAAAGCTTTCGCTAACAGAGCATTATTCACGCTACTCGTGAATAATGCGGGTTAGTCTGTTGACGACGCGGCGCACACCCTCAGCGCGGTTCGCGAGGTCCCCCGCCGACTCGACCATGCTATGGTTGTCGACTTCACCGTCGAGGATAACTTCACCCCGGTCGGCGCGGACAGCGATACCTGCGTAGTGAAGGCGAGGGTCGTCGGCGAGGCGATCAAGGACGCGGTTTGCGATGTCGATGTCGTCGATCGGCTCACCCGAGGCGATGTCGATTTCGTTTATGACCTGACTGATCCCCGGCACCGACTCCACAACCCGCACCGCCGCCTCTGCGATGTATGCGCTTTCCGCAGTCCCAGTTACATATGCCTGCCCGCTTTCGACCATCCGAACCCCAATCTTTGGCTCGACGAAACCTCCAAGAGCCTGCTGGGCACGCGAGAGGAGTTCATGGTCACTTGAGGGCTTGGCAGGAGAGACCACAAGGTCGTTTTCGACGTATGTAACCCCCGAAGATTTCGTCGCAAGCGCGCTTGCCATCTCTTTTTCCCGAAGCGTGTCTACGGCCCCGGTCAGGTACACGACACCGTTTGACGCATTCACAGTGATGCTCCCCGCGTTCACCTCCGGGCTGCCTGCAAGGACGTATCTAACCGCGCCAATCAGGTTGTGCGACGGCACATCGGACTTGTCTATCTCAGGTTCGTGGCGATCTTTCATATTGTGGGTTCCCCCTGCGAATCTTTGAGGATTATGCTCGCTCCGTAGATAGCGGTGAAAGCCATTGCGGAGGATATCACAGCAGAACTGAGGCACCAGAAGCACCACGCGCCGGTCAACTTGGGCTGGGCGTATGTGAGAAACGCCGATATTGCGAGCGCGCCGATCGAGCCTGCTACTGCGAACCCTGCAAGCGTCCTTCTGACCCTGCCTCCCGACCGCGGTATCGCAAACGCCGTCAACGCCGCGGCTGAGTAGCCGATGACCCCAAAGACGGCGTCTGGTATGCCCCTTGGATAAGCGACCGCCGAACTCGCCACCGTCTCGCACCCACCTCGAAACACCGGGCACGCCAAGTGCTCTATCTTGCCGGTCTGAAAGAGCAGCAGGTAGAGCGAGTCGACAAGTCCCGCCCCCGCCAGCCCAAGGGTCAGGTTCCACACTCGTTGCTTCATAGAACCGCCTCTCCGAACAAAGCGCTGATCCCATTGTAATCTTAGTATACCCCGAAACCCGCTCGACAAGCGTACAAACAAAGATCGCGCCGAGCACTATGCTTGGCGCGATCTTTGATAAGAACTACTTCATTCCAAACATCTTCTCTTTGAGGTCGAGATAGTAGAGATAATCATCAGGTGTAACGTTTGGAGGGCAGCGGTGGTCACAGAACGGGATATACCCGCCTCGCTCGACGTAGGGCACAAGCGTCTCAAGGTATGCCTTGATAGCCTCCCGGCCGTTCCCGAGCTGGATCTTGTCGACCCCGCCCATAATTCGGAGCTGCTCGCCATACTGGTCCAAAAGCTCGCCGGGGCGAGCGCAACCCATCACTTCAAAGGGGAACAGGCAGTTGATGCCGCCTTCGAGGAACCCACTCATAATGGGCCGCACGTCGCCGTCGCAGTCCGTGTACCAGATATCGATACCCGCATCCCGAATCTTCTTGCCGATACGCTTGTACCTCGGCACCACGATGCTGTTAAAGAAGTCGACCGAGACGATCGGGCCGTTCTTGAAGCAGATGTCCTCCCAACCCGAAGCATAGTCGAACTGAACATGGGGAAGCACCTGGTCAAGCGCGTGCTCGACGAGCTGGCAGGAGGTCTCCACCATGTCCTCGACCATATCCGGGTAGTCGTACGTCGCGTAGGCGAGGCCCTCGAATGTGAGCATGTCGCGGATTTTCCCGATCATCGAGCCGCACCATACTCCAAGCGGGTAATCGCGGTCGCTGGGATACTGCTCTTGAAGCGCTGGGATATCTATCACGCGACCGGGGTCATCGAGCCGCAGGCGCTCCTCTTTGCACTTCTTCCAGTCCTCCGGGGTAACGACAGTCGCCTGTATGTAGTGGGGAATCGTGTCGTGCCCGTCCTTAGGGACCTCTGCAAGGAGCCCGTCACCGTTCATCCGAATGTAGTTGGTCTCGGTCTCACCGACGGTATCGCTGGGAAACACGGGGTAGAGCCACACGTTCGGCACAAAAACGTCGATCCGGTCGAAGTTGAAGAACTTGTCGGCCTCGTCGTTGTTCGTGATCCCGTTATCGACGAAAAGCGGCCACAGGTGGAAGTTCTCATCCCAGTAGCCGAACTCCATATTGAAGCTGCGGTCAACCGGCTTGTAGTGCATCTGGTTGTTGAACCGCTCGCGGTCCGTCATTGTGCCCTTCCACTTCGGGCGAATAGGTGTGATAGTATCCACAGTTAACCTCTGATAATTAGACGATTTGGCGGGCCTGTCCCGCTTCCATGAAACTCTTGGCGTTTTATAGCGGTTTTCCCTCCTTTGGAATGCTTACAGGATTTTCGCCGTTTCTGAGACACTCTTCTGGTTACTGGGTATAATCAACCAGCTCGCCCGGTGGTAACAGGGCCCGCTTTCTTGCGTCTAGTAGATAACAGTGCCTGATACTTGTCTGTACCGAATCGAGGATGAAACATGATGAGACTCAAGTCTGCCGCCGTGTTAGTTCTGCTCTGCCTGTTTTCCGCCGCCTGCGCCGAAGAGGCCGCGGCCCCCGACACACGGCTCGACCAGAAAGTCACCTACCAAGCCAAAGGTACGCTGCTCCACGTCGTCCTTGAGGAGCTTTCGGAAAAGACAGATGTCGCAATGACCGCGGGAATGAACGCCGGAGACTGGAAGGTGCGCGACCGCAAGGTAGCCCTTTTCGTAACCGACATGAAGCTCGACGACGTTCAAAAGACACTCGCAAAGCTCCTTCGTTTCACCTGGGCCCGGGGAAAGAAGGATGGGGTCCACACCTACCGACTGTTTCAGGACTTGAAATCAAGGAAAGAGGAAGAAGCGCTCCTTGCGGGAAGCGCCGAGGCCGAAGCCAAGAAACTGGCCGAAAAGCGAACAGGGGTCATCGACCAGATAGAACAGCTCGATAAGCTTTCCCCTGAAGAGATCGCCAAGCTCAAAGACGAGTCGCCGTTTCTATATGTGATGGCAACGGAGCCGTTCGGCAAATCGCTTGGGCAGATGCTCACCGCGATTCCCGACGCCCGAGCCGCATTCACCGATGGCCGCGACGTGAACCTGCCGCTTTCCAAGATGACTCAGCACGGAGTGAACGCGACCGAAGGGCTGATCACCGGCCTTGATGAGCTTGTCTCCAAGCTGGACATCGGCCACAACAACGCACACACCAAGCTTCTGAACAATCTTTCGCAGGCGGAGATCAAAATGAAACTCTCCGGCGAGGATATGCCCGAAGAGGCACGCCAGGCAGGGATGATAGGCATGATCCAAGTGACTGCTCCAAACAGCGAACGCTTCGACATGCCGATTTTCGACCCCACAAGCCACATGGCCAACATGATAGCCAAGGCGATGATCATGGCATCCGAAGGGCAAAGCCCGGAAAGTATCAAGGCCCAGATGATGGCCGATAGCACAAAGCTCTTCTCCCAGCCGCCCACAGTTCAGGCTGAGGACGATCTGCCCAAGGACAACCCAGCGCTCGACAAAGAGATCAAGCTTGAGGCCAAAGATCCGTCGATGCCGGCGGTGCTTGAGACCCTTGCCAAAGAGGCCAAGACAAACGTGGTATCCGACTACTTTATCGACGCGCGCAGCCCTCGCATGTCTCAGACCACCTGCAAGCTTCGCGATGCGCTAAAACTGATCGCCGCGACCTACGGCAAACAAGTAAAATACTCTGAGGGTCTGATCACTTTTGAAGACCCGAAGTGGTATGAAAAACGCAGCTGGGAGGTCCCTGAGGCCTGGCTTGAGACCTGGCGGACACGCGCCAAGGAAGGAAAGTTCACCTTCGACGATCTGGTTTCCGTCGCCTGCCTCACCGACGGTCAGATACAGCACACAATCCTGGCTGAGCGGAAGCTTCTGCCCGTGATGGGTTTTGGAATCAACCGCAGCAAAAACGTGCTCCGCCTGTACGCCGCCCTGACACCTGGACAGAAGACCGCCCTGCAAACACAATCAGGCATCAATGTCTCGACTCTCTCAGACGCGCAGTGGCCGTATTTCGCGGCGCTTGAGCCGTCGGTTGCAAAAAAGCTCACCACACCGCAGACCGACAAACAGGAAGACCTAATCCCCTGCTATGCGCTGCGTATGGAGGTGGACGAGAAGACGAAGTCGAGGCAATTCATGCTCACCCTGTCGTGGCTTCGCCCCGACGGAACCGTGGTGGACCCTGCCCACGTTGACAAAACCTGGCAGGTCTCCACACCGCAGAACCCCAAGCCTGCAGCCGCGCCCACAGCAAAACCGTAGCGAAAGCTGTCAGCCAGGGGTGTAGTGGCGGACCAGCGTGTCCGCCCTCACCCGACGACGGTGAATATGCCACCGCCGATATTACTTTTGGGGCAACGCATTCCCATCAAGCCGCAGCCGCCCCTTCATCATGATCGCAAGAACGAGCGACACAGCGACCACACCCGCTCCAAGCACAAACACGATCGGGTAGTCGGACTTCACCCAAAGGAACCCACCCAGGATCGGGACGATTACTGCGCCCAGGTGATTGGTCGTGACCCCCATACTGATGCTCGGCCTAAGATCGTTTTTCTCGGCGATGCGGTTGATGTAACTCGTAAGGCCGATCGATGAGAAGTAGAGCAGGTTGTCCAGGCAATAGAGCACGTAAAGCAGTGGCGCCTGGCGCACTGTAGCGTAGCCTATGAACACCAGAATCAAGAGCGCGTAGCTTACACTCAGCATCCGGCTTTCGCCGCGCCGGTCGACGATCTTCCCCACTATCGGGCTTCCAAAGACGTTGACGATGTTGTTTATGAGCATAAGTAGCGCGACCATCCGAAGCTCCGTGCCGTAGACCTTCACAAGCACAAAAGGCGCCCAAGTGATAAACACCTGCTTGCGGCAGCCCTCAAGGAACGTAAGCGCGTAGTAGAACGCGTATTTGCGCTTGAAAACCAGCCCTGTCTTGCCCGGAGGCGAGAGATCCCTTCGGATGAAGAACACAAACACCGACGAAACAAGCATCGTCCCAGCCGTGACGACGTACCACCCGGGAAAGCTCACCCCATTCCCGATAATGAGCACTGCGGCTATCCCCACAGCCGTCCCCAACCCCCCAAAGGCTCCGACCTGCCCAAGCCGCCTGCCCTTGTGACCCTCCTCGGCAAGCGCCAGGGTCATCGCGGGCTGGATCGCCATCCAGCAGTGCAACCCGATCGACCAAAGCAGCGAAAACGCCACAAGCTCGACGTAGGACGGATGACTCGAGTAGCCGTAGAATCCGAGCGCCATCAAAAACATCGCCGAACTTGCAAGCAGCGGCTCGGCCACATGCATCGCAAGCGCGAGCATAAACGCTACCGCAAAACCCGGCGTCTCGCGGATCGACTCAAGGAGTCCAAGCTGCGTCTGGCTCATATGAAGCGAGTTTACAGCGAAGTTGTTGAAGGTTGTGATGTAGATCCCAAACCCAAGTTGTGCAAAAAACGCAGCCGCCCAGATCAGCTTCATATCCCTGCATGCCCAGCGGATGGAAAGGCTTTTGGTGGTTTTCATTGTTCGTTCTGTACTCCAAAGACTCCTTAGGCGCGCGCGGGCGGTAATCCTTTGCCGCATGATCTGCCAAAAATATTGTGAGATTGCTGTGTAACCGGCCCGGAATCGACTCGTCTATACTTTCGAAGACTTTTCGAAAAGCACCTATTTATTTGGAGGACAATCAGAATGAGAACAAGAATCAGATCACCCTTTGCATTCGCAATGCTGCTGGCAATCGCCGTAGCGCTTATCGCCGCCGTCGCCTTTGCCGCACCACGGGGCAATGCAGGAAAACAAGGCGCACGCAACGAGTATTTCCAGGGCCTCGCAAAAAAATTGAACCTGACCGATGCACAGAAGGCCGAGATCAAGACGATCAAGGTAGCCCACCGCGCCGAAGTCCAGAAGGTCATGCAGTCAAATCTCACCCCCGACCAGAAAAAGGCCAAGAGGGCCGAACTGCGGACGGGTGTACAAGCAAAGATCGACGCAGTGCTCACCACCGAGCAGAGAGCCAAACTCAAAGAAATTAGGGCTGGCCGCCAGGAGACTCGCGAGGAGATGAGCGAGTGCTGGAAGAGCCTCAACCTCACCGACTCCCAGATGGCGCAGATCAAAGCGTTCCGCGCAGATACCCGCACCCAGGTGCAGGCGATCCGGGCCAACACGACCCTGACGCAGCAGCAGAAGGCCGCGAAGATTGAAGAGATCCGCAAGGCCAACCACCAGACGGTGCTTTCCGTGCTCACTCCCGAGCAGCAGGAGAAACTGAAAGCTTGCCGAAAGACATCAAGAGCTAAGTGAGGCCGGTAACTCGCTAGCCCGCATTATTCACGCTATTTCGTGAATAATGCTCCCAAGGGCGGACCCATTTCCGCCCGGTTTCGACTCAACAACGCCAAAAGGCGGCAAGGGTGAATATTCCCTTGCCGCCTTTTGTATCAATAAATAGAAGTCTACCCGGCTCCGGTGTCGGTTTCCTGGTCACATAAGAAAAGCCCGGACAAAGCCGGGCGTTTGATCTATCTGTCTGTATAAGCGCTTACAGCCCCGGAGGAGGCGGAGGCGCATCGATCTCGTCCTGTGTGTCAACAGGCGGCGGCGGTGGCGTCTCGTAGTCGTTGTCCGCTGGTGTAGTTATCCTGGAGCCTCCAGCGAGAGATCCAACCCCCGCGGCAGCGCCTCCACCACCACAACCCGAGCACATAACCGATGCAATCGCCGCTGTCCCTAAAATCAGCCAGACTGAGCCTTTGACTTTAATCTTCATAACATTCCCTCCCGAATCCCACGATCCAGCTTGCCCGATTATTGTTTCCACTATTGTGAAACCCGCCAGACTGGTACTACGCACAGGATTCGGTAAGAAAAGCTGTAAGAACTCTCAGTGAAGCTCCTTCATTTCGCCGGTTTCCATATAGTAGACCCGCTCGCCGACGTTTGTGACGTGGTCGGCGAGGCGCTCCAGGTACCGGGTGATCAACAAGAGATGAACGGCCTGAGGGATGACCTCGGAGTCGCGCTGCATGTAGGCGATCAATTCGTCGCGCAGCGTTCTATTGAGGTCGTCGACCAGGTCGTCGTCGTGGATCATATGCTCGATCAGGGCAAGGTCGCGGCTGACGAACGCTTCAAGGGTCTCCCGAAGCATCTTTTTCACGAGGTCTGCCATCCTCGGGATGTCTACAAGCGGCTTGAACAAAGGCTTGTCGGCGACCTTTATCGCGGTCTTGGCGATATCGACCACGTAGTCGCCCATTCGCTCGATGTCGGTTATGACCTTGAGCGCGGCGGCGATCGTCCGCAGGTCCCTGGCCATCGGCTGCTGGAGCGCGAGCAGGCGCAGACACCTGTTTTCGATCGAGATGTTATAGTCGTCGACGATGTCGTCCATATCAATCGCCTCCCGGGCGAGGGAGACGTCGCGCTTCATAAGGCCCTCAATGGACTTGTGCAGCATCTGCTCGACGACACTCGCCATGTTGAGCAGATCCTGCTGAAGCGATCTTATGTCGTCTGCAAACGCTATCCTTACAGCTTCACCCAATGCGCACTCTCCTCTAGCCGAACCGGCCGGTGATGTAGTCTTCAGTTCTCTGATCGTCGGGGCGGGTAAAGAGCTTGTCGGTGTTGCCAAACTCCACCATCTCACCGTTCAGGAAGAAGCCGGTAAAGCGAGATACGCGCGCGGCCTGCTGCATGTTGTGGGTGACGATGATGATCGTATAGTTCTTGGCAAGCTCGCGCATCAGTTCCTCGATCTTCAAGGTTGAGATCGGGTCAAGTGCCGAGGCGGGCTCGTCCATAAGAAGAATCTCAGGCTCGACCGCAAGCACTCGTGCGATGCAGAGCCTCTGCTGCTGCCCGCCTGAGAGCGCAAACGCCGAAGCTTTGAGCTTGTCCTTCACTTCATCCCAGAGCGCCGCGCCGACAAGGCTCTCCTCGACAAGCTCAGAGAGCTTCCCCCGGTCGCGCATCCCGTGAATCCGTGGGCCATAGGCGACGTTATCGAATATCGACATCGGGAATGGGTTTGGCCTCTGAAATACCATCCCAATGCGTTTTCTAAGCTCCACCACGTCCACGCTTGGGGCGAGGATATCGTCGCCGTGAATCAGGGCCTCTCCCACGCACTTTGTGCCGGGTATCAGGTCGTTCATTCGGTTCAGGCAGCGCAGAAAGGTCGATTTACCGCATCCCGATGGCCCGATCAGCGCGGTGATCGCCCGCTCCTGGATGTCGGCGGTGATCCCTGTAAGCGCCTGAAAGTCCCCGTAGTAGAAGTTCAGCCCCCGCACGCTTATAAGCACGGGGTTATTCTCCTGCTCCGTATCTTCAGGCACAGGGCCGGTCTCGGAGGTGAAATCCCGGGGAACTTCAACTGCCAGTAGAGGATCATAAGTCATTACCAAGCTCTCTTCCTCCTAAAGCGGGTTCGGATGATCGAAGCGATCAGGTTCAAACCCAGGACAAGAATCAAAAGAGTAAGTGCCGTTCCCCACTGGAACTTGGGCGACGGGTTGAAAGACTCGGAAGTCAGCACCCAAAGCTGATAGGGAAGCGCCATACAGTCCTGAAAGACCGATTTTGGAAGGGTCGGCATATAGAATGCCGCGGCGGTAAGCATAATCGGGGCGGTCTCCCCCGCTGCGCGCCCTACCCCAAGTATCACGCCGGTTAGAATCCCGGCAAATGAGTTCGGAAGGACGACTTTCTGGATCGTCTGCCACTTGGTCGCTCCAAGCGCAAGGCTCGCCTCCCGAAACGACTGCGGCACCGTCAAAAGCGCCTCTTCGGCAGAGGTGATTATGACAGGCAAAATAAGAATCGCAAGGGTCGCCGAACCCGCGAGAATCGACTTTCCGAACTGCAGGAAGTATACGAAAAGCCCAAGGCCAAACAGCCCAAAGACGATCGATGGCACCCCCGCGAGGTTCACAATCGCCAGACGGATGATGCGCGTAAGTGCGTTTCTGTTCGCATATTCGGTCAAGTAAACGGCTGCGAGTATCCCGACCGGCACCGCAAAGACGATAGTTCCTACCAGAAGATACAGCGTCCCGACAATCGCCGGGAAGATGCCGCCTTCTTGGAAGAACATCCTCGGTGGCTGCGAGATAAACTCCCAGCTCATGGCCGACGCGCCCCGGGCGATCAGAAAGTAGATCACAGCCACGACCGGTGCGACCACCACAAACGCCGACAGGCCAAGGAGAATAAAAACGAGTCTTTCTTTGGCGAGCCGCTTCTTGTGGCCGTCCATCAGTGCCTCCCTTTTGAAAGCGCAAGGTCCGCAACGAGATTGATCCCAAACGTTATAAGAAATAGCGTGAGCCCCACAGCGAAAAGCGCGTGGTAATGGGGTGAGTTGACTGCGGCCTCGGGCGCTTCACTTGCGATCTGCGCCGTCATCGTCTTGACCGACCCCAGAAAGAACGGCACGATCCCCTTCAGCCCTTCAGGCACGTTTGAAGCGTTGCCCGCGACCATCAAGACGGTCATAGTCTCACCGACCGCGCGCCCGACTCCGAGCATGCACCCTGCGATGACCCCGCTCTTTGCAGCTGGAAAGATCACCCGGGAGATCGTCTCCCAGCGGGTCGAACCAAGAGCAAGCGAGCCCTCACGGTAAGCCGCCGGAACGGCGATGATTGCATCTTCCGCGATTGTGATGATCGTCGGCACCGCCATAAACCCAAGCATTACCGCGGCGGTAAGAGCCGTAAGCCCGGTCTGCAAATGGAGCGCTTCCTGGATGAAAGGGGCAGCGATGGTAAGCCCGATGAACCCTATCACAACCGAGGGAATACCCGCTAGCACCTCAATCGTCGGCTTCAGAATCTCGCGCACCCGGACGGGGGCGATCTCAGCCAAATACACGGCGCATGCAATACCAAGGGGAACTGCTATCACGACCGCGCCGATCGTCACAGCAGCCGAACCGGCCAGAAGTGGCACGATCCCAAAGATATCCTGATCCGGCTGCCAAGTCGCGCCGGTCAGGAACTTCCAGAGGGACACGTGCTTAAAAGTAGGAATCGCGTCTTTCAGCAAGAAGCCGAAGATCAACAGGATCGCGAGGATCCCCACCCCGCCGTTAATCGCGACAAATCGGGCGATCAGGTTGTCGCGGGTCTTCTTTGCCCGTGAGGCCTGCCGCACAAAGCTTTTTCGCTCCACGGTTTCCGGTTCTGCAGTCAGATTGTCAGACATAGAAGCATATATCTCCATGGAGATGTAGGTTAGATCACGTTCTATATCGATTATATGCTCGGTTTCTTACAGCCTCCTTACAGGGGAGTTAACATATCCGAAACGCAGGCGAGCTGATTAGTGCTATACTATGGCTGGCGTCTGGCCATGCCCAAAAACGTGCGTCGTTCAGGCGCAAAGGCAACTTGGAGTTAGTTTTATGATAGGCCGAAAGCTCAGTCGGGAAGAGCGAAAACCGAGCAACCTGCGCAGGCTCCTTGCGTATGTAAAGCCCCACTGGCCGCAGTACGCGCTCGCGACAGCGGCCGGGCTTGTGAAGTTTCTGATGCCGGTCGCAATTGCGTGGCTTGTTGGGCAGGCGGTGGACACACTGGGCTCGGTAAACGCTGGCAAGATGAGCAACCAGGCGGGTTGGATCGAGATCAAGCGGCTGCTATTGATCGGCGCAGGGATCGTGCTTGCCTCTCCAATATTTGTCTACTGGCGAAGCGCTGTCTCCGCGCGAGCGACCCAAGAGGTGATCAAAAGCCTGCGCTGTGACCTCTACGCGCACATCCAGAAGCTCTCACATTCGTTCTTTGACTCCAACCGTTCGGGCTCGCTTACAAGCCGCATCATCGGCGACACCGAGATGATCCAGCCATTCCTCGGAAAAGCGTTCGTGCAGATCTGGCTCTGCATAGCCTTGATTTCGGTGGTCCTCACCTATTTCTTCTCCAAGAGCGTCTACCTCGGCCTGCTTTCAGTGTCGCTTCTGCCGGTGCAGCTTTTGATTCAGCGCAAGATCGGCTGGAGGGTGAAGAGAAACGCCACAGCGATCCGCGACCATCTCGCGCGCCTCTCGGGAAGCGCTCAGGAAAAGCTCGCCGCTGCGACCGTCGTCAAGGCGTTTACGGGCGAAGATGAGGAGATCCAGCGCTTCAGCGACGACTCAAACGTGCTCGTCGGCCTCGGTGTGAAAAACTCCAAGCTCTCAGGGATGAGCGAGGCGAGCATGAACTTCGTCCGCTACAGTACCCAGCTAGTGGTGGTGCTGATCGGCGGACACCTCGCGCTTTTCCACCCCGGAGAGATCACGGTCGGGCTTTTGATCCAGTTTATCCTGATGCAGGGGCAGATATACACCCCTTTTGAGTGGCTGAACGAGATGCAGCTGATCACTGCAAGCGCGCTTGGAGCGACCGACCGTATATTCTCGATATTCGACACCGAGCCCGAGGTCGCCGACCGTCCCGGCGCGGTGCGGGCTCCGAGGTTCCGCGGTGAGATCGTCCTTGAGCGCGTCTGCTTCAGCTACCCGACCTCGGACAACCTGATTTTTGACAGGCTCGACCTTGTAATCCCGGCAAAGACGACACTTGCCCTGGTCGGCCCCTCTGGCGGCGGCAAGACGACCGTCACGCACCTCCTGAACAGGTTCTACGAGCTTGACTCGGGGCGCATCCTGATCGACGGGCGCGACACATGCGACTATACTATCTACTCGCTCCGCCACCAGATCGGGCTAGTCCCCCAGGAGCCGGTGCTCTTCAGCGGCACGATCGCCGAAAACATTCTCTACGGCAGGCCTGACGCAAGCTTTGAGGAAGTGTGCGACGCCGCCCGGCGCGCCTACGCCGAGGAGTTTATCGAAGAGATGGAGGACGGCTACGAAACGATGCTCGGGGAGCGTGGAGTGCGTCTCTCAGGCGGCCAGCGCCAGAGGATTTCTATCGCCCGAACGTTTCTAAAAGACCCCGCGATCATCGTCCTTGACGAAGCGACAAGCGCACTTGACTCTGAAAGCGAGCGGATCGTCCAGCAGGCGCTTGAGGAGCTCACCGTCGAGCGCACCACGATCGTCGTCGCCCACAGGCTCTCAACCATCAAAAACGCCGACCAGATAGCGGTAGTCGACCAGGGACGAGTTATAGAGCTCGGTCCCCACGACGCTCTTATCGCGCAGGGCGGGCTCTACGCCAGGCTCTGCGAGCAGCAGTTCGATCTTTCAACACAGCAGTAGAAGTCAAAAGGCCTGGTCGATTGCGAGTCATCGGCCAGGCCCATCACGGCTGAAAACCAGCCGATTCGGTGTAGCGTTTTACTTGAGCGGCTCGTAACCGGCCTTGTGCACGAGGCTCTGACCTTCAGCGCCAGTGCACCACTTCAGGAAGTCGCCGACGAGTCCCTTGGGAGTTCCGTTGGTGTATGCGTAGAGATATCTGAAGAGCGGGTACGACCCGTCGTCGATCGTCGATCGGGTCGGCAAGATGCCCTTCTGCCCCTTCTTCAGCGAAATGGCGACAATGTTGACCTTGCCCTTCTTCACGTAGTCGTCGGCGTAGGCGATTCCGACGTAGCCGATCGCGTCTCGGGACTGAGCAACCGCCTGGGCAATTGCAGCGTTACTTGGCATGCTGAGCATGTCTTTTGCGTAGTTGCCACCGTCAAGCACGGCTTCCTGGAAGAACCCGTAGGTGCCGGAACTTGTGTCTCGACCGACCAGCACTATCCCCTTGCCGGAGTTGCCGCCGACCTCTTTCCAGTTCTGAATCTTGCCGCTATACATCGCCTGAAGCTGGTCCATAGTCAGGTTCTTGACGTTGCTTGACGAGTGGACGATGATTGCGAGGCCGTCCTTTGCAAGCTTGGTCTCAACGAGCTTGGTGTTGCGGGTGCGGGCTGCGTCGATCTCTTTCTTCTTTGCGGCTCGGCTGGCGTTTGCGATGTCGCAGGTGCCGTTTGTCAGCATTGAGATACCGGTGCCGGTGCCGCCGCCCGAGACGGAGATGCGCGCGCCGTTATACTTCATCATAAAGGTCTCCGCCCACACCTGTGAAAGCGGCAGGACAGTGGTGGAGCCCGCGATCTTCAGGCTCCCTTTGGGTTCGGCGACTGCCGCGCCTGCGACAATCGCAAGAGAAGCGGTCGCGGCAAGAGCAATCCTAAGCATTCGTTTCATATTGTTATCTCCTGTGTCGATATATAGGATGTAGGGGCGGACCAATGTGTCCGCCCTCTTTCGTCCAGGTCTAGTAAGTAACCACAAACTCAAGGCGAGTAATGTCGTTCGGGAGTTTCACCTTCGACTCCTGATTGATAGTCTGGAAGATCTTCATCTTCAGGTTGTTGTCAAAGTAGTGAATCCATCCCAGGTCCCAGGCGCTTCTGCGGCCCAGGGTGAGCTTTTTGGGGTCTTCGGACATCGAGGAGTACCTCGCGACGAGCGTGTTCTGCACATTGGTGTTGTAGTTGAACTGAGTGTAGTAGCCGTCGATCCAGTTGGTGTAAGCCGGGTCTGCGGTGTCGACGCCTTTGCCCCGCACGTACTCGCTCTTGAACGTCCAGTTCTCGCCGTAGTAGCGGAAATCTGCGCCGTAGCGGTCTTTGTCGGCCGTGACGGTGTCGGTGCGGCCAGAGTTCAGGATGTTGCCGCCCAGGTAACCGGAGATGCCCCACTCCATATCGCCCTTTGCCCAGGAGACGTTCGCGAGATAGTCCTTCTTGGAGTCGAAGTCGCCTGCGATGCCGCTTTCGATACCGGTGCCGTCAAAAGCGCCGACCTGCCCTGTTCCGTACTTGCCCACCGGGAAACCCAACTTTGCGCCGCGGTCGCGCTCGCCCTGAAAGAGTCTGCGGAAAACAAGCGCGCGCTCCGGGGTCTCTCTGCGGCTTGAGGAATAGGGAATTTCGTAGCCGAAGATCCAGTTCATCTGGCCGATGGTAAAGGGATAAATAGGCTTGGGAGCATAGGTGAGGTAGGCATCTTTGACGCTCAACTTGTTGCCGCCCATGTCCAACTGAAGCACGGCCGATGTCGTTTGGGTCGGGGTTGCGGTGACCTTGATTCGGGCGCGGCGCAGATTGTAGCCATCGTCGAACTTACCGCCGTCTTCTTTCTGGTCGGCTGCCTCATAGCGAATCTGAGCGTAGCCGCTCACTGTGACTTTCTTCACCTTGGAAAGGTCGGAGAGCGCGGTCTCTACTTTGCCCTCGGGGTCAGTGACGACCGCGTCAAGAGTGTTAAGCTTCTGCTGAAGCTCCTCAAGCTGCGCCTTCATCTGCTCCATCTGCTGGCTAATCGATGCTGCGTCGTTGGTGTCCTGTGCCCACGCAGTCTGCCCGGCAGCCATCACTACTGCTGCCAATCCAATGATAATCTTCTTCAACTGTTCAGTCTCCTTTTAAGTGTCTGGTTTGCTCCTGCACTCTTGTCTTGCGTTCATAACGCGACAATACCAGCATATACAGGCAGCCTTACACGCACCTTACACGTCACTTATCTGTTAGCTAACACAACTGTTTCGCGTTGTATGGCAGATATAGGGGTGTTATAATAAGACTGCGAGAATATTCGATTAGGTTACAGACAAAAATATGTCACGAATTCTTATTGTTGAAGACGAAGCTCCGCTTGCCGAAACGGTCGCCTACAATTTGCGCGAGGAAGGCTACAAGGTCTATGTAGCCCCCGACGGCCTCTCAGCGCTTGAGCTGCTCAAAACCGAGAAGCCCGACATCGTGCTCCTTGACGTGATGCTTCCGGGGATCGACGGCCTCGAAGTCTGCCGCCTGATCCGCAAGGAGTCAGACGTGCCTGTGCTTATGCTCACGGCCAAATCACGGGAGATAGACAAGGTTGTGGGGCTTGAAGTCGGCGCGGACGACTACATCACCAAGCCGTTTGGAATGATGGAGTTGATAGCCCGCGTGCGAGCGGCCCTTCGCCGCTCCCAACGTGAAAGCCAGGCGTCCGAGGTGCTCTCCAGTCACGGAATCGAGGTTGACACCGCCCGCCACGTCGTAAAGATCGATGGCGCGGACGTCTCCCTTCGCCCAAAAGAGTTTGATCTGCTATGCGTTTTGATGTCCAACCGCGGGCGCGTGCTTCAGCGCTCGGCGCTCCTTGACCGGGTGTGGGGAGAGGACGAGTATATCGACCCCGGCACCGTGGATGTCCACATCCGCCGCCTGCGCGAAAAGGTCGAATCGGACCCAAGCCGCCCAGTAAGAATCCTCACAGTAAGGGGTGTGGGCTACAAGTTCGCCGATTAATGCCGATTAATACTGATAGCTGATCGCCAATTATGTTCTATACAATCAGATGGAAACTGACCGCCGCGTTTTTGCTGGTTGCGCTGGTGGCTATAGGCATCCTTGGGCTTTATCTGTCCAACTGGGCCGAAGGCTACTACGTGCGCGCGCTTACGGCTGACCTCGTCGCCGACAGCAAGCTCGTCGGCAGGCTAAGCTCACCCCTGCTGAACGACCTGCCAAAGCTCGGGAAACTCGCAAGAAGCGTCAGCGAAGACGAGCAACTGCGCGTGACGATAGTTCGCCCCGACGGCAAAGTCACAGCAGACAGCCATCGCAACATCACCACGATGGAAAACCACGGCGGCCGCCCGGAAG
Source organism: Armatimonadota bacterium (assembly GCA_038207085.1). GTDB lineage: Bacteria > Armatimonadota > UBA5829 > UBA5829 > DTLH01 > JBBRAE01. The sequence goes on along the minus strand of JBBRAE010000009.1, from coordinate 45,543 downwards.
TCCGTGATGCGCTCGCGCACGGCGTCGGCACCTCGATTCGCTACAGCAAGACGATTCGCACGCGGATGCTTTACGTCGCGACCAGGATCGGCTCAGAAGACCACCCAACCGGGGTCTCCCGAGTCTCAAAAAGCCTTGAGAAGGTTGACCAAGCCCGCAGCGCGATTCACCACGTGTTTCTCTTTGGCGCAATGCTCTCTGTGCTCCTTGCCGGGATCGCAGGCGCGTGGGTCGCCAAACGGATAGGCGCGCCTATCCACGAGATGGGAATGGTAGCCCGGCGGATGGCCCGGGGTGAGCTCGGACACAGCGTCAAGATCCCCAAAGGCCCGCACGACGAGATCGACGACCTCGCCGCAACGCTGAACGCATCCGCTATCGAGCTTACGCGGATGATGGAGGAGCTTACGGGCGAGAAAAGCAAGCTTCAGACGATCCTCGACCGCACCGACGACGGCATTATGGTCGTCGACCACGACGCCTGCGTGCGTATGGCAAACCCCGCCGCCGCGGAGTATTTCCAGACCTCACTCGGGCAGCTCAAGGGCAAAACGATCATCGAGTCGTCGCTTAGTCACGACCTTGCGAAGCTTGTCGAACGGGTGCTGAAAAGTGGCGAACCCGCCTCCCTTGAGATCGAGCTCACCCAGCCCAAAGATACGTTTTTGAACGTCTACGTCGCCCCACTGGGCGACGCGGGAGTGGTCGTCGTGATGCACGATCTGACAGCCGCCAAACGCACCGACATTCTGCGCCGGGACTTTGTCGCAAACGTAAGCCACGAGCTGCGCACCCCGCTTGCGACGATCAAGGCGATGGCCGAGACAATCGTCCTTCGAGCCAAAAAAGACCCGCAGATTGCCGACGACTTCGCCCGCAAGATCATGACCGAGGCCGACCGCCTGACAGCAATATCCGAAGACTTGCTCGACCTCGCCAAGATAGAATCCGGACGGCGCGCCATCCGAACCGAGGTGTTCGCGCTCTCAGAGGTCGCCGGGCGGACGCTTTCGGGGTTTGCACACCGGGCAGAGCGAAAAGAGATTCAGCTCGCCATCGAAATTCCATCGGGCCTAAAGGTCAACGCCGACTCAGAGGTGACCCACCAAGTCCTCGCGAACCTGATCGACAACGCACTCAAATATACCCCTCAGGGCGGACGGGTGCTTGTTTCGGCTGAAGAGGCTGGCGGACATGTGGCGGTGCGGGTGTCGGACACTGGGATGGGAATACCTTCCGCTGACCTGCCGAGGATATTTGAGCGGTTCTACAGGGTAGACAAGGCGCGCTCCCGCGACTCGGGAGGCACAGGGCTCGGGCTCTCGATCGTAAAGCACCTGGTGGAGGCCCACGGAGGACGAGTTTCAGTGGAGTCGCAGCCCGGTGTCGGGACGACCTTCACTTTCACTATCCAGTCGCCGCCGATGTAGCAACAATGGGAGTGGGATGGGGATGAACCTCACCCTCATCCCACTTACGCCGCCATAACTTTCATCACCGCATCGTGTTCACGCACGTGCTGCCTCACCTTGACCCCGACGTTTTGGCCGGGCTCAGCATGGTCGATACTGTGGTGTTCGAGCTCCAGAGACTCGACCGGCTGCACGACATCGGTGGTGCGTCCCTTGATGTGGATCAGGTCCCCAACGTTCACCTGGTCCGATTCAACCGCCACCGCTGCCACTCCAAGATGACTGTAATAATGGGTCACATGCCCAACCTGGACTTCCATCGCGTTCACCTCTTGAGAAAAGCTCCTCACTTGTAAATTTACCCAATTGGAAGCCCTGTGGCATTGTTCATCATTGCGATATTACAGATCGAACCACCACTGACCCATCACACCTTGTCTCGCTCCCGGGATGCCGTCTCGACGGAACGCAAGTCCGCGGAACTGCTTGATGCTTGTCCACTTGACATGGCTGTCGCAGAACAACCAGTTCTGCCCGCCGTTGTGAATCCCTGTTGGCCCGGCGTGGAACCAAATAAATATCCCATCATAGCTTGGAGCGAGCCCACCGTACTTTTGGAGGTTGTTCTCGAGCACAGGGTTATGGTTTATGGGCCCGTCACCCTGATCGGCAAGCAGCACCGTCTTGGTCGGCCGAAGTAACTGAGCCTCAATTGCCAGCTTGCTTCATGCACTTGTGTCACCATATGAGCTTTCATCCTCGACGAGGGCGGCATTCATAGTATAGCTCAGGCCAAATCCTGTTCCATATCTAGTAAAGCCAGAACTAACCGAGTGCTTGTCTGAGGGGCATATAAAGATCTTTCGGGACTTGCTGGTGTACTTCCAGAGGCTGCCGAGGGCTGGGTTAATCCGCCACCCCCACGGCTTGCTCACGCTGTAGTCAAATCCTGCGCCAGGACTCGGCTGTGCCCATTTGCCATCAAACCACACCCAGTCACCGCGAGCCACACTGTGGCCTGGCGATGAAGGGTACCAGGCACCGGCTCCGTCTGGGTATGTCCCGTTGCTGTCATCCAGGTACATCCTGAAAGCCTTGCCCAGCTGAGACAAATTGCTAATACACATGGACTGCTTGGCCTTCTCTCTTGCGCTCGCAAACACAGGAAACATGACCGCGGCCAAGATGGCGATGATGGCGATCACCACAAGCAGCTCAATCAGGGTAAACGCACCGTGTTTCTTCTTCTCCCAATACTCCCTTCAACTCTCCATGCTCAATTTACCACATGAGGAATGCGTTTGCAATATGGAATTGAGTAGTATTATTCTTCATCCAAACTGAGCAGATCAAGCGTCTTCTTGAACACATCGGCCTGCTCACCCTTCTCTGACTGGAGGCTTTTCACATCCGTGAGGTCGATATATATGCGGCTTACGCCTTCTGTGTCCACCTTGGAAAGATCGAGCACGAGCCATCCTTCGGTCGACTCTTTGCCATCGTGTGTGCTCACGAGATGCATCTTGTTCTTCGGAAACTCCATGACCCACCTCCGAATTGTAGTTGCTACTATAATAACCGAGCCAGGCGCAGTTGAAAAGCCAAAAACGGCCATCTCACGGGAACCAACCCGACTGTAATTCGTAGTAAAACAGATGAGTAAGCAAACTTTGGAGGTAGAGATGTCAACTGAGAAGACTTTGACTGCGGCAATCTGCGGACTTGCGGTGCTCTCCGCGGTCGCGATCACAACCGAGATCACAGCGCCCCGGGATACACCAAACCAGGCGTGGCAAATGAGCTCCGGCGGTGCGGCGACCCTGTCGACGGGCGCTTCGGCGACTCCCCCGACGGCGTCAAACTCGTCCAACCCCGTCGTGCGGGCGATCTCTAAAGTCGGGCCGGCGGTAGTCAACATCGATACGCTCGTGATGGAGCGGCGAAGCGCGTTTCCAAGTATATTCGGGGACTTTTTCGGTGACGACACGTTCTTCAGCCAGCCAATGCCCCGCCAGGGACAGGGTTCAGGAGTAGTGATCGACGGCAAAGCCGGGCTCGTCCTCACAAACGAACACGTCATCAATGACGTGCGCCTTCGGACGGGTCAGATCAAGGTGACGCTCCCCAACCGACAGACCTACGAGGGCAAACTCCTCGGCGCCGACCCGACGACCGACCTCGCACTGGTCAAGATCGAAGGCACCGGGCTTCCCGAGGCGAAGTTCTCTTCAGATGATGAGCTCTTAATCGGCACCACGGCGATCGCGATCGGCAACCCCTTCGGCTTCCGAAACAGCGTAACCGTCGGCGTCATCAGCGCAACGGGGAGGACGCTCGACACCCCGCAGGGCGCAAAGCTCGAAAACCTGATCCAGACCGACGCCGCGATCAACCCCGGCAACTCCGGCGGGCCGCTCGTAAACCTCGACGGACGGATCATAGGCCTGAACACCGCGATCATCCCCTATGGCCAGGGGCTGGGGTTCGCGATCTCGACCGGAACGATCAAGGGCGTAATCGACGAGCTGACCAAATACGGCCACGTGAGGCGAGGCTGGACCGGTATGTACTACTACGACCTCTCAGCCCGCGCCGCCCGCCAGCTCGGACTAGAAAAGCCCGAGGGTGCGCTCGTCGCCGAAATCGCGACCGGCAGCCCGGCGGCCAAAGCCGGAATCGAACCCTGGGACGTGATCCTGCAGGCCGACACAACACCGATCAACACGATCGCAGACATGCAGGCGTTTATGCTCCGGGCCAAGGTCGACCAAACCGTCAAGTTCACGGTCTGGCGCGACAAGGGGAAGGTCACAAAGTCGGTAAAGCTTGAGGAAGCGCCGGAGAGAAGATAGATGGATCGATGGATGACGATAGGCCACGATAGGCCGGGAGATATCTCCCGGTCTTATGTCTTTGGGACATTTGCCCCGCTCAACTGATCCGGCTGTGACAGATCAGGCAATACTTGAGAGTCAGAATTGATCGGGCGGGAGATTGCTCCCGCCCGGAAAAGAAGGCTGATTGAACGGGAGTGAATTCCTTGCTGTTCCGTGCGTGCGCGATACACATCGCGCACGATCTGGCAGGGCCCGGCAGACATCTACCGGGCTATCGTAACTGACAGCTGAAAGCTACTTCACCGGCTCCCCGTTTGTGACGATCTCACCTGAATCCACTTTGTACTCTCTAAAGTAGCAGGTAAAGAAGTTCTTGTGGCAGGCGGCGACCTTCTGATCGATTTTAACCACGAGCGATTTGCCCTCGCAGTCGATGTGGACCGACTTTACAGCCTGGGTATGCCCGGAGGTCTCACCCTTCATCATCAGCTTGCCGAGCGAGCGGCGGAACACGTGGACCAGGCCGGTCTCAAGGGTCTTGTCCAGCGCTTCGCGGGTCATATAGCAAAGCGTCAGCACCTCACCCGAGGCGTCGTCCTGGATCACAGCGGGGATCATATCCTGAGCGTTAAATACAAGCACGTCGTAAAGACTCAATTCCAAATACTCCTCACAACCACCCCGCGCTCGGCGAGATAGTCTTTTATCTGTTTGATGGTGAAAATCTGATAGTGCACAATCGAGGCGATCAGCGCGGCGTCGGCCCCGCCAGCGGTCAACGCTTCGTAGATATGCTCGAGCGTTCCCGCTCCGCCTGAAGCGATTACGGGTATGCTGACCGAGTCGGCGATCGCGCGCGTGAGCTCTATGTCATAGCCCGCCTGCGTGCCGTCACCGTCCATACTGGTCAGAAGAATCTCTCCCGCACCGAGCTTTTCGGCCCGGACCGCCCACTCGACGGCGTCGATGCCGGTAGGTGTGCGCCCTCCGTGGGTGTAAACCTCCCAGCCGATGCCATCATCCATCTTGCGCTTGGCGTCGATCGCAAGGACCACACACTGCGCGCCGAACATCTCGGCCGCGTCGGCCATCAGCCTCGGGTTATCCACCGCCGCAGTGTTGACCCCGACCTTGTCCGCGCCGGTCTTCAAGACCTCGCGAAAATCCTCGACTTTGCGAATCCCGCCGCCGACGGTGAAGGGGATAAAACACTTCTCCGCTGTGCGACTCGCGACATCGAGGATGATGTTGCGCTTCTCGTGGCTTGCCGTGATGTCCAGAAACGTAACCTCATCCGCCCCTTCGATATCATAGAGCGCCGCAAGCTCCACCGGGTCACCGGCGTCTTTCAGGTTGACGAAATTAGTCCCTTTTACTACTCTACCTTCCTTTACATCCAGGCAGGGGATGATTCTCTTTGCGAGCATAACACCTATAGGATACCTTTTTTGCCGCAGTGTTTGCAACGGGGGCGATTCGGAACTCAGGCGATGGTTGTTGAAGGCGACAAAAAGGGGGATTGACTGTATAATCTAAGTGTCCTTTTGCATCAGGAGATAGTATTACTGTGACCGACATGGAATTTTTGAAGGAACGCCTATCGCAGGCAGCCGAAATCGATAACGAGATTGACCGCCGAATGGCGGTGATTGCTGTCGTGACCCGTGCTCTGCAGAGCGTAGGCATAAGACCAGTTTTGGTCGGCGGAATGGCTGTCGAGTTTTACACCGCTGGGGGATATTCCACCGTAGACATCGATATGGTGGCATCCCACACAAGTAAGCTAGAGACAATGATGACTGAGCTCGGTTTCGACAAGGAGGGACGCCACTGGCACAACGCCGGTCTCGGGGCCTTCATCGAGATGCCTGCGCCTCCTCTTGCCGGCAGTTCTGAAAAAGTGAACGAGGTGGACTACGACGGGCTTCCGGTGTATGTTATAGGAATTGAAGACCTTATATTAGACCGCCTCCGAGCGCTCGAATACTGGACATCCGAAGAGGATGGCAGGTGGGCTCACAACCTGATGTTCATCCACCGTGAGATAATTGATTGGCGTTACCTTGAAGAACAAGTCGCCACAGAAGAGCTTACCGTCGCGTTTGAAAGAACTAGGCCGAGATGAAAATCGACTACAATCAGTGGAAACAAGAGAGAAGCGTGAGGTGGGAGAGGCAAGTCCAGGCAGAATCTTCCCGCACCGGTCATACGCCCGGCCGCCGTCCCCGAGATTCCGAGAAAGAACGGCTGTTGGAAGATATACTGAAGGCGCGGTGGCAAAAACTAACCGACTCTGGCAAGCTCGAGCAACTCGGGCCACGAAAGTGGAAATGGAATGTAACGATCGACTGAGCGGACTAACCGTCTGCGCTCGAAACCTGTGTTTGCTCCTATCTATTTCCTATGGATTTCTCCCGTTTAACCGCCTCCTGCGCCGCCTTTTGCAGGAAATGCGCCTCCTCGGGCTTCAGATCGATCTTCGCCCTGATGCTGTCGCCCTCACCTCGTATCAAAATCCTGCCGGGCAGGCCGACTGGACTCTTCTGGGCAATTGCAGTATAGAACGCACATGCCGCCAGGCATGAACCAGCGGGGTTCGGGTGGAACCGTCTTCGGTGAAAAGTTCAAATGCTGGTTTCTGCTCGGGAGTCGCCTTGCGGATCGGCTTCAGAAGCTTAGACGCTGCCGAACACGCCTCCGCAACCGAGGGCATCTCGTTATAGAAGGTGTAGTTGTTCCCGATGAAAAGCACTTCGATAGCTTCTATCCCTATTTGAGAGCTATTTCCAAAAAAGTATCTCAGGCGGGTTCTTCTCCATCTGCGACGGCTCGTTTATCGGGTAGCCGACGGCTATTGGAGCGACTACGTTCAGTCCGTCGGGGACGCCGATCTCGCGCTTGCCTTCTTCGGTCATCAGGTACATCCCAGCGAAGCCGATCCAGCAGGTGCCAAGTCCCAGGTCGCGTGCCATCAGCATAAGGTTTTCGGCGGCGAGGCAGCAATCGCCTTCAGGAGTCGGCCCGACTCCCGCTTTCGCGCAGATCACGACAAACGCCGTCGCGCCGTAGAAGATGCTAAACTCGGGGTTTGCGAGCGCCTCTTTGTAGCGATCGAGCATAGGAAATTTGTCGAGCGAGCCCAACAAGAATGCCTTGGTGTTAGTAGAAAGTCTCCGAAGCGCCTCGGTGTCCTGAATGACCCCAAATGCCCACGGCTGGGCGTTCATAGCGGTCGGCGCCTGGACGGCGGCGGCGATGATCTCATCGATCACAGCCTTCTCGACCGGTTTGTCCTGGTATCCGCGCACAGAGCGGCGGGTGTAGATAACGTCTTTTGTGTTCATAGCCAAAAACCTCTCTCAATTGATCTAATAACCTGCCGATAGCTTACTTCTTCCCGTTTTTCAAGTGCCGAGCAATCTCTTCGACCATATCGGCGAGCTGCTTATCTGTCTGCATCAGCTTCTGAACCTTTTGGATCGAGTGCATAACTGTGGTATGGTCTTTCCCTCCAAAGGCCCGGCCTATGCAGGGGAGGGAGGAATTGGTGAGCTCGCGGGAGAGGTACATCGCCACCTGGCGGGGCAGCACTATGCTCTGGCTGCGCTTGGTGCCGAGGATCTCGTCGACGCTTACACGGAACTTCTCTGATACGGCGATCTGCACGAGCCTCGGGTCAAGCGGCATCGTATCGTTTTCGCCGACGAAATAGCCGCCGAGCGTCTCCTGGGCAAGGTCAATCGTGATTGGGGTCTTCATAAGCGACGCATAGGCGTGCAGCTTTATCAAAGCGCCTTCGAGCTGGCGGATGTTTGTAGTAATAAGTTTTGCGACCGACTCTGCAACGTCGCCCGGAAGGTCCATCCCCTCGCGCTCGGCTTTGGCCATCAAAATTGCAATTCGGGTCTCAAGGTCGGGCGAGACGATGTCGGTGACCATCCCGCACTCAAAGCGGGACAATAGCCGCGTGTCGAGCTCCAGCTCCTTTGGCGAGCGGTCGCTTGAAAGCACCACCTGCTTGCCGCTGTCGTAGAGCGCGTTATAGGTGTGGAAGAACTCTTCCTCGGTCTTTTCTTTGCCTACAAGAAACTGAACGTCGTCGACAAGCCAGACGTCGATGTTGCGATACCTTCGACGAAACTCCGCCGTGCGGTGCTCGCGGACTGCGGCTATATATTGAAAAGTAAAAGTCTCACCGCGCACATAGGCGATGCGAAGGTTCGGCTGCGTATCCTGAATGGCAAGCCCAACGGCATGCAGGAGATGTGTCTTGCCGAGCCCGGCGCGTCCGTAGACGAAAAACGGGTTATACGTCCCGCCGGGACGATCCGATATAGCCACCGCAGTGGCGTGCGCCAGCCTGTTGCACTGCCCGACGATGAACGAGTCGAAGTCATATCGACTGTTCAACGGAACAGAGACGGCTTCATCCGAGGCATGACCATTGGTTCTCTTGGTCGCTATAGGCAACGGATCTTTACATATTTCCGGTTGTTCGTCGGAGGTCTGACGAAGCACAACCCGGACTCCGTGCCCGAGGCTTTCGCCGAGCATGCCCGTTATCTCTTCGAGATGTTTACCTTCAAGCCAATGCTTGGCAAATCGGCTGGGGGTGCCTAAAATTGCGACATTGTCTTCAAAGGACAACGGAATGATCGGTTTGATCCAACTCTCAAAAGAAGGCTTGTTTATGCGAGAGGAAAGTGCATCCCGCACATCCTCCCACGCCTTCTCAAGTGCCAGGACAGCGTCATCCTCTCCTAGTTGAAGCTGCTTAACCAAATACGCCAACTCCCTGTGGAAAAGTATCAGAAGACGCCCCCAGCGACCTCCAGATTATAACAGACCCCAACTGCATCTACAACATGTTTCCACAGTTTTTTGTGGGGAGAATTCCCCACTGCATGACCCTTGACAAGCGGACTGTAAGCGAGTAAACTGATGGAAATTGAATATTGCGAGACGAGGTTGCTCAGCAATAAAGACACGCTGAGCCGAACAGGGAAGATGGTGTAATTCCATCACGGGCCCGCCGCTGTAATCGGGGACGGACACGGCATATATCCACTGTTCCAATGCAAATTGGAATGGGAAGGAGCCGCGATCCGGTCGATCCGTAAGTCAGAAGACCTGCCTCATGTCTTGTGGTCACACATGTTCATCTTCGGAGGCAAAGATGGCGGACCGAGACTGCCTGTCACGGGTTCTCACCGCACAATTTGAAGCGAAGCGGGCGAGAGCCCGTTTATGCTATGGGTTTACACTGATCGAGCTTTTGGTCGTCATCGCGATTATCGCGATACTTGCGGCTATCCTCTTTCCAGTGCTTGCGTCGGCGCGCGACTCGGCCAAGCAGTCCCAGTGCTTGTCCAACATGAGCCAGATCGCCAAAGCCTGGCTGATGTACGCCGACGACAACAACAGCCGCGCCTGTCCTGCATACTACTACACCCAAGGGACAAAGGTCCAGCATTCCTGGGACTTCATTACCATACGTCAAAGCGGTGGTTCCATCTATAAGCTCGGACTGCTCGGCAAGTACACCAGAAGTGGCAAGATCAACGCCTGCCCCAGCTTCAAGCCGAAGAACTCCGACCGGCCTTTTACAGGCTACGCGTACAACATAGACTACATCGGCGGCGACCCGGCCTATGACCCATCGTTCTATCCGGACCCGATCTACAGATACACCCCATGCCTTATTTCGGAGATACTCTCGCCTACCCGCACCGTGCTATTCGCGGAAGGCGGCTGGGGCGACCCTGTGCAGGGGCACAACTACCTGCGCGCACCCGGCGATGTGGAGTTTTTCCCATCAGGCAAGGTCCACTTCAGACATAATGGCGCGGCTGACGTGGTATACGCCGACGGCCACGTCCGCTCTACCAAAACAAAGCATCTCTACGACCCAACCGAGCCCGAGTGCGGGGCGCTCTCGGATGACGACTCGGCGTACGATCTCAAGTAGGTGAAACTGGTGAAAACGCTTCAAACAATCATAGCAGGAACGCTCATCGCAGCGGCGGCGGGGTCGGTATCGGCCTGGACCGACAACAGGTTCGCGACGGATGTCATAAGCTCGGCAAACCTCGCCGGGCTCTACTACAACGACGCTGCGGCGGTCCTTGGAAAACCGTCGACCAAGATCGACGACACCGCGGGGATGGGAAGCGAACCTGGAATATTCACCATTTCGATGGTCTACGGAGCGCACACGACCGACCCAGGCGGCGCAAAAGTCATTGCAACCCTTGGCAACGTCTCCACCCAGGGAGAGATCGTCGTGGAGTTCGCCCAGCCCATAGTCGAAGACCCTGCCAACTGGTATGGCAAGGAGTTCATCGTCTACGGCAACTCGTTTTTCAAGTCCAACGGTTACGTCGAGATGGCGACCAACATGGAGAGTTACTACCTGAACAACGGTACCGTCAACAGCACGTCGAACGAGGCGGTCTCTGTAAGCGTGAGCCCAGACCTCATCAACTGGTATACCTACACCACGCCAAAAGCCGATATGTACTGGCCGATCAACACGTTTGCCTGGGACAAGACAACGCATGCTTGGAGCTGCGACGAACTGGACTGGACCAAACCTGTCCCAAACTGGCTCGATTACACGAGTTTTGCGGGCAAATCGGTCGTGGCCGCCATCGATATGTATCAAGGCAGCGCGGGGGGGACCGCATTTGACCTCGCCGAGTCGGGGTTCTCCTCGATCAAGTATATCAGGATGCGGAGCAACGGCGGCGAGGTGGACGGCCTCTCTCGGGTGAGCAAACCTGTGTCGTCCGGCCAGGCGAAGGCTCTGCCCGACGGCGTTCCCGTTTCACTTGGCCCTCAGGTAGTCACCGCCGGACGCGAAGAGCTTGGTGACTGTTTCTATATTGAGTCGCAGGACCGGTCCTGCGGCATCAAGGTTGTCGGCAAGAGCGCCCCACGGGGTGTTCTTGCGACAGTGTCCGGTGTCATGACCACGGTCGGCGGAGAAAGGACGATCCGCGCGACCTGGCTTGAGACCGGAAGCCCTGCTGAGGTTCTTCCTCTGGGGCTTTCGAACAGAGCGATCGGCGGAGGGCCGGTCTCGCTCGACCCGTCGACGTCCTCGTCGGGCCAGCTTGGAGTAAAGGACGGCTCCGGGCTAAACAACATCGGGCTTCTGGTCCACACGTGGGGCAGTGTGAAGTCCGTCGACAGCGCAGCGCTTGCGTTTACGATAAGCGACGGCTCCGGACGTGATGTCAAGTGCGTCCTGCAGCCTGCAAGCGCCCTTCCTGCGCTTGGAAGCTACGTGTCGGTCACCGGGATAAGCACCTGTGTGCCCGATGGAGGCGGAAGCCTGCTCCCAGTCATTCGCATCCGGCGCGCAAGTGATGTGAAGACGCATCTCGCCGGCTAACGGGAGCGAAATCTAATAAATCATGAAACTAACAATCTGTTGACTTTCGGGCAACGACTTAACGTATATCCACTCAGTTTTCAACCCGAAAGTTGAGAGAGATTTTCGGCTCGAATACTCTGTGGCTGACCGTAAAGCTATCTGCCGAAAATCCATGACTCTACAGGAGAAAAGAGCAAATTGAAGACGATCAACAAACTGACCATCACCGCAGTGGCTCTGACAGCCGTTCTTTTATCGAGCAGCGCGTTTGCGCTGTCCTACGACAACGTCGTGATTGAGAGCTGGGTCGGCAGCGTGAACGCCGCCAACTCGGCAATACTTGTAGTCGATTTCGATTCCAAGTCGTTCGCCTGGGGCTATCGCTGGGACGGCAAGGCCTCTGGATACGACATGCTGACCGCAGTCGCAGGCGTGACCGATCTCGATGTTGTCATAGACACACAATACGGAAGCCCTCTGTTCAACTCGTTCAGCTACCACGGCTACAAAGAGTCCTACGACAGCTCCAATTGGTCTAATACCAGATGGTGGGAGTACTGGACTAGCACCGACGGCTCCAGCTGGACATCCTCGTGGGTCGGGTCGTCCGAGAGGGTGCTTTCTGACGGTGCGTGGGACGGCTGGAGCTGGTCTCATGCCTGGCCTGCCACGGGCACAGCGCCTGAGACACCCGCGACCCCCGAGCCGATGACGCTCGCCGCGCTCACCGCAGGGCTCGGCGCGCTCGTCGCCCGAAAGAGAAAAATCTAACTCTGTAACCCACACGACGTGGCTCCCGGGGAACCGCCACTTTCCGGGAACCAGGCTAGCAAAAAGACGAGAAACCTGCAAGGTCCGCCACCTTCGGGGTTCTCGTCTTTTTCTTTATGGTGTGAACCACTGCCTCGCGACCTCGATATCACCCCGAGTGAGCGAGTGCCCCGTCGGCTGCCAGATGAGCTCGACCTCCGCGCGGCAGGCCCGAAGTAGCTCCGCGAGACTCTCCGACTGGCCTTCAGAGACCATCCTGTCGCCACGCCCCGCGCTGATCAAGACTTTCGCGCCCGACAGGTCTGGAGGCGGGTCAGGGGTCAGAGGGACCGTAGGACGAAGGAGAACGGCCCCTGCGAGCGTCTTGGGACGAAGTAGCAGCACCGCCGCAGCGATGTTCGCGCCGTTTGAGTAACCAAAGGCGTAGACATCTGCGGGGTCAAAGCCGTAGGTGAGCGCCGACTCCCGAACGAACCCCGAGAGCTCCCCCGCCCGAAACTTCAGGTCTTCGATGTCATAGACGCCTTCTGAGAACCTTCTAAAGAAGCGCGTCATATCCCCTTCCATCACCTTGCCACGTGGAGAGAGCAGGTTCGCCGAGGGCGCGACCTCCCGCCCCATATCGAGCAGGTCCGACTCGCTTCCGCCTGTGCCGTGCAGGAGGAGAAGGGTGCGCGTGTCACCCTCCTCCCCAGGGACAAACTTATGCACAAACTCGCTCATGCGTAGCTAACCTCAGGCATACGAACGGGCGGAAGCACCCGCTCAAGCTCACCTCTCATGTGCTCGAACCTCGGCGGGAGCATCAGACCGCTCCCGAGCTCCTCAAGCGGCTCGTCGAGGGTGAACCCCGGAGGGTCGGTCGCGATCTCAAAGAGCACGCCGCCCGGCTCCCTGAAGTAGATGGAGTGAAAGTACTGCCGGTCGATCACCGGGGTCACGCTCGTCCCCGCGTCTTCGATCTCGCGTCGCCACTCAAGCTGTTCATCGCCGGTTGGAGTGCGCCAGGCGATATGGTGGACCGTCCCTACCGCCACGTGCCCCGCCGATTCATTGGGCAAATGCAAGACGTCGACCGCATGCCCGGGGTGATCCCCCGCGATGAACCTATGGCAGTCCCCGACCTCTCCGGCTTTGTGAAAGCCGAGTATGTTCATAAGAAACGCCGCGGTGTGGTCAAGGTTCGTCTCGGTAAGTGTCGCCCCGTGGAAACCTCGCAAGGCGTGGCGCGAGGAGACTGGGCCACCTTCCCAGGGTTTCACGTTCTCAGCGCTTGCGTGCGCGACAAGCTCTAGGCGCAGCCCGTCGGGGTCAAGAAATGCGACCGATTCCTCATCAAAGCGCCTCCGGGCTGACTCGTGAATCACCCCGTTTCGGTCGAACCGGTCGATCCACCACCCAAGCGACCATTCGGGAACAGAAAACGAGACTGTGGTGAGCTGTCCCGCGCCTCGGCTGCCGTGGTGCGCACCCGGCCACGGGAAAAACGTCAGAATCGTCCCCGGATGCCCCTCCTCGTCTCCATAGTAGAGGTGGTAGGTCTGCGGGTCGTCGAAGTTGACAGTCTTCTTCACAAGCCTGAGGCCAAGAAACCCGTTGTAGAAATCGACGTTCCCCTGCGGGTCCCCGGCAATCGCGGTGATGTGGTGTATTCCTGGAATCTTTTGTTTCATAGGCGTATCCTGACATAAGTATGTACTATGCTTACCCACAAGTGGCTAATCTTTGGCGGGGGTACATAGAGAAAGGCGGAGCCATTTAGCCCCGCCTTTCATCACTTGCAAAGATATCGACTTAGCTTCCGGCCGCCGGAGAACTTGGCTTGACCGAGATTGTGGTCGAGAAGCTGCTGGAATATCGCATCTCGCCCATTTGGCGGTAGTCCTGAACCGTGTAGGTGCGGCCTTCATACAGCCAGAAGTTGACGCCCGTGCTCGCCCCGGGAGCGATAACCCTGGAATAGCGGAACACATCGCTTCCGCTTCTGTCCCTGCCTCGGAGAATAATCCCCCTGGGCGTGCTTGAATTGTTGACTACGGTGAACACGATCGGACCAAGATCGGTGGAGCTCGGGCTCACACTGATACCACTGTTGGAGATTTCAATCCGGCCGGTCTCCCACTGGTAGTTGGGACCTGCCCCGATCGGGTATCTTACGGGGATGGCCGCTGCCATGGAATAGGTGCTGGTAAAGATCGATTCATCGTTCGCAATCCTGCGGCTGGTGAAATCTCTGAACGTGTATTGCTCGCCCTGATAGAGCCAGAAGTTCATCGGAGAACTCGCGCCTGGGCTGACTCTCATAGAGTAGCGAAGGAGGGGATCCCCCACCCGATCGTCACCGGTGACATATACGCCTCGGGCCATGCTCGAGTTGTTGACGACAGTGAACTCAACAGGTCCAGGGTTCAGCTGGCTCGGGCTGATCTGCATACCTGTGTCAGTTAGAGTAATAGTCCCGGTTTGAGTCGGGAAACCCAAGAACCCCTCAGATTCCTGCGCCAAAGCTGAAGCGGCCAAAACGCCCACAAGTATGGCGACGGCAACCCATATACCGAACCCTTTAAAGAATAAATCTCTTCTCATCTTCAAACCTCCTCACACTTACCTTTGGAGGGACAAACAGCCTCTCCGGTACTGTGCTAAATAGTAGTTACCCTTAGCTGCCTGGTTGGAAACGAAAAATGGCGGTTGCCCATTTTCAGGGCAACCGCCGGTGCATTTGGGCGGACACACTGGCCCGCCCCTACTTATCAGATTCCAGACTCAATTGCTAGAGATGAGACTCGATCTTGGAGACGATCGACTGCTTTGGCTGCAGTCCGACCATTCGCTCCACGGGCTCACCATCCCTGAAAAGTATCAGGGTCGGGATGCTCGCGACGCCGTATTTGCTTGCCACGCCCGAGTTTGTCTGCACATCGAGCTTGCAAACTTTTAGCTTTCCTGCGAGCTCTGAGGCTATCGCGTCGATGGTCGGCCCAAGCGCCTTGCATGGCCCACACCACTCGGCCCAAAAATCAACAAGAACCGGTGTGCTCGAAGTAAGCACCTCGGCCTCAAAAGTCTGATCGGTAACTTCCATTGCTGCACTCATTGTGGTAACCCCTTTATTTATCCCAGGCGAAGATTTTATTCGCCGTGCCTTCGAAAATCTGTTTTTTGTCGCCGTCTGAAATGTCGGCATCTTCGATCAGCCCGATCGTGACCGACGGGTCGGCAAACGGCAGGTTGCTTCCGTACATCATCCTGTGCGCGCCAACAACCTCAGCCGCCATACTGATCTTATCCGGGCTGAGGCTTCCTGAAACCTCAAGGACGATATTTAGCGTGTGTTCAGCGACGTCTATAGCCGTCCGCCACGCTGCCCCTCCCATCGAAAGCATCACAAACTTGATGCCAGGGAAGGCTTTCGCGACCTCGGCGAACTGCAGAACGCTGTCCCGGTCAGAGGCCTGGATCATGACGGGCTTCAAAAACCGCCTGTGAGCGTTCAGGATATCGTGGCACTGCTCCGCCGGAACGAGCCGTCCCGTCTCCCCGCTTCGCACGAGTAGAGCCAGGAACTTCGGCGAAAGCAGATACTTGCGCATCTCCTCAATCGCCTGGACCGGGTACTGGGTGTTTACGACAAGGCATCCGTGAAACGGCCCTTTGCCGACGACCTGATTGATCTGCTGGTTGCCCCTGATAAAGTCGCAGGTATTGCCGATCGTGGACGAGACGAGGCCCCGGACGATGCCGTAGCGCTCCATCATCCGCGCGAGGTGTCCCTCACTAAACGCGGTCCCCCAGATCGGCATTGTGCCTATTTGAACTCGGACATCGATAATTGCCACTTGTTAACCTCCGAGCAGTCGCTTGATGTTTCCGCCGAGGATCTTCTCCTGGTCGGCTTCGTTTACCCCAGACTCACGAACACACCGAAGCGCCCCTGCAAGCGAGTTTCGCGGCGCATCCGAGCCGAATATTATGCGGTCCGCGCCTATTTGATCTGCGAGGAACTTGATCGCGCCCGGTGAGTATAACCTGTGGGTCTCGACGTAGATGTTGTCGTGCTTTTTCATCACCGAAACAGTCTCGGCAAGCGTTTCAAAGGCGACCCCTTCGAGAATCAGCGGGTGCTGCTTGCCTCCGACGCTTCGACCAAACGCGCTTGCGTCCCCGGTCTGCGCGGCTTTGATCATTACCGGCACGGAGGTCTCTTCAAGGTCGTTTAAGATGTCCTCGAAGACTGAGTGATCAAGCGGCCAGCCCTGTTCGCTCGGGAAGAGCCGAAACAGCCGGAAGCCCTGAGTAATCAGGTTCGGGACGATCTTCATCGCCTGAAAATATCCCCGAGGGTCGATCGTCGCCGCCGGAAGCAGTTCAGGCTTGCCCTGACACGCGGCAAGCGTCTCAGCGTTGCCGTCGTTGTAACTGTGAAAGAGGCCGACCGTAGATATGGTCAGCGCCCTTGAAACCCCGTGGCTCTTGATGGCCCCGACCAGCCTGTCTATCGACAAATCGGCCTTGGTCCGCGGCCACGGGCCAAACATAGTGTTCGCGTCTATTATTTCCAACTGTTCAACTCCCGCTTTGTGTCTTCCAAGTGTTGAAGTGGTTGCGTAAGCTCTTGATGAACCTACCCAAAGATGGGTCAGCAGACTCGACGTTAGACAGATTCATGTGATTGACTATGTTTTCGGCGTGCTCTATGCCGCCGAAGATCGGTTCGCTGCCCGCATCAAGAACCGCTTGTATCAGCAACTTCTTGTAGCGGTCTTTATCGCACTTGTTGTCAGGCGCTTTGCAGCCCTTACCCAGGACTGTTTTGAAAGCGGCCGAATCAATGAGAAGCCATCTCTCGACGTGCGGGTCGGAAACGGCATAAATAGTCAAACCCTCATAGCCGGGGAAACTGTTTTGGACGATCGTCCTCATCTCATTTTCCCAAGCTGTGAGACCTTTGCAGTTAGCATCGGTCGCAATGACGATCAAGTCCGGCAGGCCGGTGGCCGACATTGAGGCTTCCCGAAGATACTGCGCCAGTTCGCGCGTCATCTTCCCTCTTCCGCCCGTGACGCTTCTCGATATAACTGATACTTCGAATCCAAATTGCTCGGCGTAACGCTTGAGCAGAGTCGATATCACGACCTCGTGCCCTCTGTCTTCGACGAATATGCTGATGTTACGCATCAAAATCCCCTCGAAGCAACCTCTGCGACACCGGCACGGACTCCTCTTCTTCGGCCTTTGTTTCGTTCTCTGTCCACAAGTCTTCACCTTCAGGCAGCCAGGATGCAAGTGGAGTTATGGAAGTCTTTCCTTCCTTCCGGCTGCACACAAAGAGATACTCGTCCGGTATCATATCCGGCAGAAGCGCTGAATGGGTCGTAACAATGACCTGGCTTCGACCAGTCTCGACTCGTGTGCGAAGGAACTCCGCAATCAGCTTGAGCCTTCCGGGATGCACACCGTTTTCCGGCTCCTCGATCCCGATAACCGCCGGAGGATACTTTGCCCCGGCGAGCGTCAAGAGTCCCAGTACCCGCAGCGTGCCTTCGGAGATTACTCGGGCCGGAATCAGAACGCCGTCCTGGACGATCCCCAGATCGACCTCGCCCACATCGTTTACCCTGACGCTTATGTCGCTGACCGACGGAATAATCATTCGAAGCGCACTCACGACTGCTCTAAACTGTTTCTCGTCAGTCAGCCGCAAGGTGTTAAGATAGGCTGCGAGCTCTTCGCCCATCAGGCCGACGTGATAAACTTCTTTGACCGGCGTCGAGGCTCGCATATGTTCTCGCGGCTCGAAATAATAGAACTGCCAGCTTGCAAGTTCTTCTCGCATCGCGGCAAGGTGCGGCAGCAACTCAGCATTTATTGGACTAGACATTACACTATAACTTGCACGCCGTGGCCGAAGCAGCGACGAAGGAAAGATATCCGACCCTTCCAGATGGTCGTGCTTAGTCTCAAGGAAAAGATCAATATCAGTCTTTAGAAGACCATCAGGCGAAATGGCCGCAAGATATTCACTACTCACTCTGATAGCCCCGGTTTGGGGAAGCATCTCTATTGCAACGCCATAGCGCAGATATCGCTGGCTGACTAGGGACTGCCCCATAGGTATGCTTCTTGCAGCTCTTACAGTTGCTTCCGAGGTAGTCTCACGGACTTGCCTATCGACTGCGTCAATTGTTGCCTGAGACAACTCAACATCCACCTCGATCTCAAACGAAACCGACTCCTGCGAGAGCAACCCCTTCACGCCATCCGGCCCAAAAGTGAACGACTCAAGCGGTTTCCCTCGGTATGGTGGAGCAAAAGCGTCGCTGAGCGTTCTACTCGTCGCAATTCGAGAGAGAAGCTGAAGCGCGTCCAGAAAGTTGCTTTTTCCAGCCGCATTCGGGCCGAACAGCACCGAAAGCGGCTGAAGCGAGACTTCCATATCAACAAGAGACTTGTAGCCTTTGATGTGGACGCGCTTTATCATAGCATTACCTCTCAGGCCCGACCTGCGGCGTTGCGCAGTCTTTGAACGACCTTCTCGCGCCCGAGCGCTTCCATCGTCTCAAAGAGCCCAGGCCCGGTCGTCCTGCCGGTGACTGAAACCCGCACGGGGTGGATTACCTTGCCACCTTCGGCTCCGGCCTCGACGCCTGCCTCCCGGACCGTCGCCTCGATCGCCTCGACCGACCAGTCCCCGAGGCTTTCGATACGCTCTGCGACATGCTCGAGCACCGCGGGCGTTTCGGGCTTCGCGAGCCACTTGTCGACGCCTTTTTGCTCGAAGGTGAGGTCATCTTTGAAGAAGAACTCAGACATCTCCGGCGCTTCGGAAAGAAGCTTCAGGCGATCGTGAATGAGCGCAAGCACTTTCTTCGTGTAAGTAAGCGTCGGCTCGTCGGGATTCTCAGGCACGAGGCCCACCTCCTGCAAGTAAGGCAGGCAGAGCGCGAGGAGCTCGTCGATGCTCTTTTGCCTGATGTATACCCCATTCATCCACAAAAGCTTCGAAGAATCAAAAATCGCGGGATGGTTGATAATCCCACTGATGTCAAAACGCTCGACCAACTCATCGATAGTGTACAGATCTTTGTCTCCGGAGTCCGACCAGCCGAGGAGCGCGAGGAAGTTGATCATCGCCTCTGGCAGATAGCCCTCCCCGATGTAGCTTGAGAAGTTCACGGCCCCGTGGCGCTTGGAAAGCTTGCTCTTGTCCGGTCCGAGGATCAGCGGCACGTGCACCCAAACCGGCTGCTCCCAACCGAGCGCCTCGTAGAGATAGATATACTTGGGCATGCTGGAGATATACTCCTCGCCCCGAAAAACATGGCTTATCTCCATCAGGTGGTCGTCGACGACGCTTGCGAAGTTGTAGGTGGGGAAACCGTCGCTTTTCAGCATCACGAAGTCGTCCTGAAGCGAGTTATCAAACGACAGTTCGCTCCCCCGCACGACATCTTGATAGCTCGAAGTGCCCGATTCAGGCATCGCAAAACGAACCACGTAGGGTTTGCCCGAGCTCTCAAGCTCAGCCTCCGAAAGACTTCGGCAGCGACGGTCGTACCCCGTAGTTTTGCCCGCAGCCTGCTGGGCCTCGCGCATCTCGGTCAAGCGCTCACTTGTGCAATAGCACTTGTAGGCCTTGCCAGCTGCGATAAGCTCGCCGGCGTACTTGTGATAGATGTCAAGGCGCTCACTTTGGAAGTAGGGTCCAAAGTCGCCGCCGACCTCGGGGCCTTCGTCCCACTGCATGCCCATCCATCGGAGATCGTTCATCATCTCCTCAAGCGCGCCTTCGACATACCGGGCCTGGTCCGTGTCCTCGATCCGAAGCACGAACTTGCCGCCGGTATGCCGGGCGTACAGCCAGTCAAAAATGGCCGTCCTGATATTCCCAATATGTGGTGAGCCCGTAGGGCTCGGCGCGAATCGAACTCTAATCATAATAAGCTATTAGCCATTAACTATTAGCGGTTAGCGAGCAGCCTTGCGACACAGCCGATGACCCCGGCGAGTGCTGTCACGTCCCCGGGGTCATCAGACCGATTGCTAACGGCTAACTACCGCTAAGAGCTCTTCTTTATGTATTTCTTCTTTGCCTTGTTAAATCCCTGCGTTCGTTTCTTCTCGTCGTACTGCCACTCGCCGGTCTTGCCGCGGGTGTGGAAGCAGTGGTAAGAGCTAAGAATCGACGCAACGAGCCTTCTTGTCACTCTGCGAACGAGGTTCACTTCGGTAAACAGCGGCACAAAGCCGATGCCCTTGCGGTAGTGCTCCAGAATCCGGGTGATGATGTCAAATACCGGCATCTCGCCCGATTCGGCCTCGTTCTTGATATCAAGGAGCTCAAGGAGCCTGGTCGTAGGCACAAAGACGTTTGCATCGGTGCGGTTGTCGTAAACGAACCGGAACTCACCGGGGCGGTCGGTCTTGTAGAGCTCAAACGTCGCTCCCGAGACGGGCATGTCGGCGCTGAACCAGTCCTTCATCCCGTAGACGAGTCGGGTCACGTTGTTGACCCATACCTTGCGGCGGATTCCCTCGTCCATAAGCGTGATCTCGATCACCTTCGGCTCCGACCCAAAGAAATTGGGGTGGAACTGAATCAAAGGAAGCGTTCCGGCCTCCTTGTGATGATACTTCAAGACCGCGCGCTGGGAGACGTCAAACGGCTGATAGTGGGTATCGGTCGGGTCCTCGTCGAAGACATCCTCGACAAGCGGGTTGGTGATCTCCTGGCGGAGTCCGCCTTCAAGTCCGTCGTCTTCGAGTTCCTGATCGTACATGTCGCCTTCGGGCGTCTCAAACGGCAGCGTCTCAGGGATGAGCAGCCCAGCCGAGACCTCGTGCACAAAGTCAGGGATCGTGCCCGCGGGCTTCCAGCGGTTGAAGCCGACATCGATGATCCGCTCTTCGCCTTCAAGGGCAGCTTTCAGACTTGCAAGCGCCTCGTCGTAGCCACGCTCGCTCGGGGTCATCTCAAGGACGCTTTCGATAATATCGTCCGCGGCCACGGCATCGTCACGCCCAAAAACAAGCTCCACGATCTCGTCGCGGTCGGTCTCGGATATGGTGACTGGACGGACCTCAGCGGCCTCCTCGTCAGCCTCCATTGGAAGCTCCTCAAGCTCACTTGAAAACTCCTGAAGCGTCTTAAGGAGGTCCTGCTTCTGAGCAGCAGAAATGACGCTCTGGGACGACATAATCTCGACCCTGTCGGAGTCCTGGATGATCTCGTAGAACTCGATCGGGTCATACTCCTCGCGGATCGATTCCCACGCAAAGAACGCGAGCACCTTGGTCGGGACAGGGCTGCCGACGGCAGTGACGAACTTATCAGCGCTGCCGTCGAGGTCGTCTGCGTCCCAGACAAAGTCTTTTGCGATCTTGTGGAAAGGCTTGACCATCGACTCGTCCATGAAGTTCTCAAAGAGCACATCGTCGGCTTCCTCAGACTCGGAGCTTACAAGCCAGCTCGAAAGTCCGAAGCGCTCGCCGTTGATCCCAAAGAACTTCTCGTGTCGGCCAAGGATTTTGGGAAGCATCTCTTCGTAGTACTCGGCTGTGCGGTCGTGTGTAAGAGACAGCTCCTGTGCGAGCAGTGCAAGCGGCATAGTGCGGCCGCAGCCCGCGAGCACGTCCTCGACGATCCTCTCGAAAGTCTGCTGTTTGTCCTCATAGCGGCTGCCGAGCGACCATCGTCTGTCGATGGGCACGAACCTGCTGCTGGACACAAGCGCGTGCCGGATCATTCGAAGGGTCATATCCTCCATGCCGACTTCACGCAGAATCTCGCCGGTTTTGGCGGGCTCCTCGCGTCCGACGAGCGCATCGTAGGCTCTATCGGACAAATACACAAGCGCCGCTGCGCGGACCGGGTCCGCTATCTCAAGCTTTGCTGCTTTACTCACGCGTAAATCCTCCTGTTTGGTCGGGGGGATGGGGGTTGGGGGATGGCGGCTGGCGTATGTTGGGCCGGATTTGCAATCCGGGCCATTTCTACCAGCCTCTAACCCCTGGCCCCTAGCCCCTATGAACTTTTGCTGTAATGTCGTATACATCTGAATCGGTGACCACGGCTCGGACGATCTCGCCCGGACTCGCGTCCCCGATAAGCCTGACAATTCCGTCGATCTCCGGCGCGTCCCGGTAGCTTCTACCAAAACCCTCGCCTTCGACCAGCACTTCAATCTCGCGCCCGATCATTTCGGCGTTTTTCCTGGCCGAAATCTCCTGCGCAAGCTCCATAAGCCGCCCGTAACGGGCGTTTGCGACCTTTTTGGACACCAACGGCTTAAGCTCTGCCGCGGGAGTTCCGTCCTCGCGGGAGAAAGTGAAGGCTCCCACTCGGTCAAAGTCGATCTGTCTTACAAACTCAAGTAACGTCTCGAACTCCTCGTCGGTCTCGCCGGGGAACCCGACGATGATCGAGGTCCGAAGCGCGATCTCCGGGCACGCGGCCTTGATCCTACCGATAAGCTCGATATACTCCGCGCTCGTCCCGCGCCTGTTCATCGCCGCGAGGACCCGGTCCTCCCCGTGCTGGAACGGGATATCCAGGTACTTCACGATCTTCGGTTCGCGGGCTACAAGCTCTATCAGCCCCTGCGTAATCCTCGTCGGATAGCAGTACATCAGCCTGATCCAGCGAAGCCCGTCTATTTTGGTGATCTCACCGGCGAGCCGCTCAAGGCTCCATCCGGGAATGTCCTCGCCGTAGCGGGTCACATCCTGGCCTACAAGGTTCACCTCAAGCACGCCTTCGGCGGCCATCCGACGCGCTTCAGCGATCACCTGCTCCGGCGGCCTCGACGAAAAACTTCCCCGAATATCGGGAATCGCGCAGTACGAGCAGCGATTGTCGCACCCGTCGGCGACTCTGAGATAAGCCGTCCAGGGCGGCGTCGAACGCACGCGCTGCACGTTTTCGCCCCAGCTCGATTTCGGCGCTCGGCAGTCCACGAGGTTCTTCCCCGCAAGCGTCTCCTCGACGATCCTCGGAAGCTCGCTATTGCGCCCCACCCCGACAAACGCATCGACCTCAGGCATCTCCACCCGAAGCTGATCTGCGTATCTCTGGGCAAGGCACCCGGCCACAATGACGGACTTGCATCCACCCGACTTCAGCCGCACCGCCTCAAAGACAGCGTCTATAGACTCCTGCTTGGCGCTCGTAATAAACCCGCAGGTGTTAATAACCACCACATCGGCGTTCTGGCCCTCGGCCACCATCTCGTGCCCGGCCCCGACCAGCGCCCCAACCATCTCCTCAGAATCGACAAGATTCTTAGGACAGCCCAAACTTACTAATTGTACCCTTATTTCAGATTCCTCACAGTGCTACAGCTTACCGAAGCACCTTATCTCGAACTTTCACCTTCAGAGCCGATATTTCAGCAACATCGTATCAGCGACCAGTGTGGCGCATGGAGGCCACAATCATTGATATGCCAAGTATACTGCCAAGCACGGTTACTGATACTCCCACTGCCCGATTGCTGATGTTCAGACCAACTCCCCAGGCAGCACAATCCACCAAAAAGCCCGTCACGAGTAAGAGAATTCGCTTTGCAATGTTGCTCACAGTGCTACCAATTCTCTGAGCACGCGGTCCCTGATCCGTTCTTTGAGTCCGGTCACCGTAGCAACATCGACCTTGTCTCCAAGAAGCGATTCCAAGTCCACAAGCAACGCAGCATGATCAAGAAGGCTTCGTCCACTCTACAGATCGACAAGAAAGTCAACGTCGCTTTCCGGTCCGGCCTCACCTCTGGCTACAGAGCCAAAGACACGGACGTTGCTCGCACCGTGACTTGCCGCAACTCTCAGAATCCCATTTCGCCTTTGTCTTAGCTCGCTTAGTTCCATAACCTTACCAGAGCGGAATCTCCCACACTTATAGACAACGCATCCCATAGAGGGCCCCGAACCTTTCGTGTTCTTCGTCCATTTCGTGCCCTTCGTGGTTCAAAACCCTACTCGTCGTCCCCGCCATCGTCCTCATCGTCATCGTCTTTGTCAAACGGCGACGAGCCCCGGATTGGGTTGCCGAAAATCTTGTCTAGTTCGGTCTTTTGGATCAAGACCTCGCGCGGCTTTGCGCCGTCGAGCGCACCTACTATGCCCTGCACCTCCATCGCGTCGACGAGTCGAGCGGCGCGGGTGTAGCCGATCTTGAACTTGCGCTGGATCATCGATGTCGACGCGTAGCCACTTGTTACGATCATCCGAACAGCCTGCTCGTAAAGCTCGTCGGTGCTTCCGCCGTCCACCTCGTCGCGCCCGTGGCCTGAAGCGGTGATGTCGCTTGCCTCGATCGTGTACATCGGTTTCCGCTGAGTCTTCAGGAAGTCCACTACTCGGTGAATCTCATCCTCGCTCACGTAGCAGCCCTGCACACGCATCGGCTTTTGCGCGTCGATCGGCGAGAACAGCATGTCACCCCGACCGATCAAGCGCTCCGCGCCGTTCTGGTCGATGATCGTTCTGGAGTCGATCTGGCTTGATACAGCAAATGCGATCCGGCTCGAAATATTAGCCTTGATAAGCCCCGTCACGACATCGACCGAAGGCCGCTGCGTCGCGATCACGAGATGAATACCCACCGCTCGGGCAAGCTGCGCGATCCGGCAAATGGAGGTCTCAACCTCCGCCGCCGACTGCATCATAAGGTCGGCAAGCTCGTCGACCACGATCAGCAGATACGGCAGGCGCTCGCCCTCGGGCATCTTCTCGTTGTAACTCGTGATGTTCCGGCAACCAGCGCGCGCGACAAGCTCGTAGCGGTTGTCCATCTCCCGAGTCGCAGCCCGAAGGATCCCAGCGGCAAGCTTGGAATCTTTGACGACCGGCGCTGCAAGGTGCGGAATCCCTTCAAAGAGGCTTAGCTCAACGCGCTTAGGGTCGATCAGGATCATCTTGAGCTCGTCCGGCGTGCACCTGTAAAGCCAGCTCATAATCAGCGCGTTAAGGCAGACGCTTTTGCCCGAGTTGGTAGACCCAGCGACAAGCATATGCGGCATCCGCGCAAGATCGGCGACTTTCACCTCGCCCGCAACGTCTTTTCCGAGCACAAAAGTAAGCTTCGACTCAGCAGCACGGAAGGCGTCGGAGTCGATCACCTCTTTCAGGCAGACCATCCCCGCGCTTTTGTTCGGAACTTCGACCCCGATCGCGGACTTGCCCGGAATCGGCGCTTCTATGCGCACATCGATCGCTGCAAGACTCATCGCGAGGTTGTCGGCGAGGTTCACGATCTTGTTGACCTTGATCCCCGGCGCAAGTCTGATCTCGTAGCGCGTGACGGTGGGCCCATGCGCGATCTCGACCACGTCCGCAGGCACGCCGAACTCTTCAAGCGTGCGCTCGATCACCTCGACGTTCGTCTTAAGCTCCGACTCTATCCTCTGAGGCGGGGGCTTCACCTCCGCCAAAAGCGAAAGCGGCGGCAGGCGGAACTCATCGAACTCCTCCTCGGGTTCATCGCCCGAAGGCTTGGCGGCCTTTTCAGACGCCTTGGGCGCTGAAGCCTTGGGGACATCCCCGAAGCTAAACGGAATCTTCCTCTGCTCGGGCTTTGAGGGAACTTCCTCGGCCTCCAGGTCGCCCTTTCGAACAAGTATCGGGAGCAGCCGACGCTTCGGCTTGTCCTCTTCCTCGACCTCAGGCTTTTTGCCGTTCTTCTTGGGCGTTTCGAGCTGTTCGGGCTTTTCTTTCCTCACGACCTCAGCAAGAGGCGTCAGCCGATCGCGCGCGCTTGAGGATACCCGCCTCGCGTGCTCGATCAGCGACGCAATCGGCAGGTCGACCGCGACGTAAAGCCCGATCACCGCGACAAGCGAAAGCAGGATCTTTCCGACCAACTGCCCAAGCGCCTTGTCAATCCCGATCCCCATCACCGACCCGATTATCCCGCCGGCGTCGATCCATGCCGCGTCACGGACGTGTCCGACAAGGCCCATCCAGCCGATTATCACCAAAAATATCAATGTGCCGCCAATCCCGGCGTTTCGCGACCACGCGGAGATCGGCCCGACGATAAAGGTCACCCCAATAAACACGCAAAGAACCGGGAACACATAGGCCCCATCCCCTACGAGGTTCTTCAGGACGTCGCAGACCAAGTCACCAAGCGACCCGCAGTTCCCCGGCGCGAGCAGGCAAATCAGTATCGCCGGCCCGAGGAACACGAGGGCAATCCCGATCATGTCAAAGAGCTTGTTTTCGTTCCGGCTCTGACTTTTGATCGTTCTGGACGACCTAGACGCTGTCCTGGCTGGTTTGCGTTTGCGCGACACTGCCTTACGCAAAGTAGATCGGAGTCCTTTCCGTCTCACTGGCGCAATAGCGC
The DNA here is from genome assembly GCA_038207085.1 of Armatimonadota bacterium. Taxonomy (GTDB): domain Bacteria; phylum Armatimonadota; class UBA5829; order UBA5829; family DTLH01; genus JBBRAE01. Next base: position 18,801 of record JBBRAE010000009.1, on the reverse strand, counting down.
GCCATCGGGTTGACTGTATGTACAGCAACGAGTATTATAGCCGATTAGCTTCAATACGGTCAAACTCCGCTAATCTGACATCACCGACTCGATTATCTCCGTCAGAGTATCAAGACTCTCGGCGGTCTTTGCCTCCCCTGCGGCGCGTTCGATGATCTCCGCGGCGCGCCCACCTGTAAAATCGCGCTGCCGGACGCTTTCGGGGCGCAGTAGAATCACCCGCGCGCCCGATGAAATTAGCTCGGACACGGCCTCGGCAGAGAGCAGGTTTCCGTTGCCGTAGGGCATATCCGAGACGACAACCACGTCGGCCTGCCGCGCCAGCTTCAAGTCCTGATCGGCGGCATCTTTTGAAATGGGAGTAAATGGTGGGGCTTTGATGTGCGACACGCCGAGCGCGTCGGCGGCCTCCTGGTCGGTGTCGCCTGAGTTGATCACCCCGGCGCTCACATCGTAACCCCGGCGCAAAAGCTTCGCAAAGACTGGCGCGCCGCTTCCACCTCCACAGATCACATGCACCTTGGGGCGACGGTCGAACCTGTCGGCCTCGCGCTCAATCGTCTTACCTATCCCGGCGATCACGTAAGGCCTGCCCGAGGTCGGGTGCTTTCGCACCCACACCTCCGCGCCGTAAACGCGGCGCACGTTCTCAGCCGTGAGCGTCTCGCTCGGAGTCCCCATCGCCTGCACGTTGCCCCCCCCGATCATCACAAGCGTGTCGCAGTACTGGGCGGCGAGGTTCAGGTCGTGAAGCACGGCAACGACCGTGAGCCCCCGTTCTTTGTTCAGCCGCGAGATCAGGCTGAGAATCTCAAACTGGTAGTTGATATCGAGGTGGTTTGTCGGCTCGTCAAGTAGAATCACCCTTGGCTCCTGGGCAAGCGCACGGGCGATCACCACCCGCTGGCGCTCTCCCCCAGAAAGCGCCGCAAAAGGCCGCTGGGCGACCTCCCAGGTGCCGGTATGGCGCATTGCCTGCTCGGTTATCGCCATGTCAGAAGCGCTCTCGGACTGAAACCGCCCAAGGTGCGGCGAGCGGCCCATCAGCACAATTTCGAGCGCTGTGAAGTCAAACGCCGGGACCGTGTCCTGAGGAACCACGGCCTGCTCGCGCGCAAGCTCACGCGCAGAGATAGAAAAGACTTCCCGCTCGTCTATCAATACCTCGCCCGAACTTGGCCGAAGAACCCGCGCTATCGCGCGCAAAAGCGTCGTCTTGCCAGAGCCGTTTGGCCCGACTATTCCGACGAACTGGCCGCCCGACACCTCAAGCGTGACACCCGCAAGCACAGGCGACGCATCGTAGCCGACCACCAGATCGTTTATCTTGATTGAAACCATATCATTCATACCGACCCATTGTACTGCGCTTACGCCAAAAAGTCACCTACCGCCCGCTCGCCATACTTTTCCTCTGACGGTGGTAATACACTGTCGTCGACAGTGCATTTGGGGCCACGAGGAGGTGACTGCGTATGACACGAGGTATGGGCGGCAGATCGTCCGCCAACATCGCCAATTTCCTTGAGGGAATAGCTTTTCCCGCCTCCAAAGAAGAGATCGTCAGCCACGCTGAGGATAACAACTCTCCTCAGGAGATTATCGACATCCTGGAACAGCTTCCTGACCAGCAGTTTTCAAGTATGAGCGATGTGATGTCCGGCGTTGGGCAGGTGGAATAAGTTGCCAATTACAGAGGACGAGCCAAACACGTTTGGAGTGCGGCATCTCGATGCCACTTTATTTTCGGGCGAAGAATAACCTTTGCGAAAGATTCATCTAAAGTCGAAAATCAAAGTGCCGTCTCGACGGCGCACTCCAAATTATTACGATAATTCCGTCATCTCTGGTATCATGTAGGAGATGGCACTTTTATCGCTCACACAACCAAAAAAGGCGCGCAAACCGCGAAAACCTGAGATCAGCCCGACCAAGATGCGGATTTTTCTCACTTGTCCGCTCAAATACAAGCTGATCTACGTTACAAAAGTTGGCCGCTACTACTACACGCCGAACATCGGCGACAGCTTCGGCGCGTCGCTGCACCGGGCGATCGCCGACTTCCACAGCTCAGGCGGGCACGACACCCAAAGCCCAGAGCAGCTAGCCGAGCGGCTAAAGAACACCTGGACGAGCATCGGGTACACCTCAAGCGAGCAAGAAAGCGAGCACCTCGAACTTGGGGAAAACATGCTCCACGAGTACTACAAAAACTCTCGTTCGGGCGCGGTGACGATCCTAACCGAAAAGCAGCTACGTGAGGATATGGGGGAATTTATTCTAACAGGCAGGCTCGACCGCCTCGACGAGCACCCCGACGGCGCCTTGGAGATCATCGACTACAAAAGCGGGCGCGCGTCGGTCACTTCCGAGCAGATTCATGACGACCTCGCGATGAGCATCTACCAGTTCCTGGTCAAGCGCAAATACCCGGGCAGACGGTCGATCGCAACCATCCACTGCCTGCGCACCGGCCACCAGGCCTCAGCCGAGCTCACCAACGCAGAACTCGCCGAACTTGAGCTGATGATAAGACAGGTCGCAAGCGACATGCTCGCAATCACCGAAGAAACCGAGCTTCAACCCTGCCACATCCCGGCGTGCGACTGCTGCGACTTTATAAAAATCTGTGAGCGACGCGCGAGGGTCGAGGGGATCGATTTCTAGCCCGCTTTATTCGTGAAGCGAATAAAGCTCTTGCTAGCCTGCTCCGCCAACTGCTTTCTTCTGAGGCTATTTGCCAATGGGTCGCCTCAGCTCCCCCAATTCTCGACTTCAACCCTGCCACCCACCACAATCACTGAGTGTCACACTGCGGTACGACTTCACTTGGGTTCATTAGAGAGCCACACACTGCGAGATAAATGTCAGGTATTATCCTCATACTTCAATGTTATTTCACTCAATCAACCGTTGACAACCGTACATCCGCGTGCTACATTGCAGTTGGGATAATAGCATTGTCTCGTAGTATGATCATTTGCCCGCAGGTCGTGCGGCTGGGGCAGCCGGCACAGGCCGCGAAAGCGAAGATCTTAGAAGCGCAACATATTGACCGGGAGGTAGCAAATGAAAAAGAGTTTTCTTATAGTAGCAGTTCTTGGCGTTCTCCTAAGGCCGAACTATGCAGTGGCAGACTATGGCACGACGCATACCGGACTTGTGGACGGAAACAACGTACCGATCACCACAGAAGTCAACTGGAACAATGAGTCGGCCACGACTATGGCCATCACCCACGACGAATCCCTCGGCGGAAACACCACGGTGTTCAAGGGTTGGTGGTGGATCAGCATGAAGAACCTGACCAACGCGGCTTGGGCGGGAATGCAGATCGCCCCTGGCTCCAACGATCTAGTGGCTATCTCCACTGGCAATAACCTTGAAGACGAGTTCGGAAACAGCGGCACAAGCGTGACTTGCAGCAGAGCCGGATCAAGCGTGTCCTATGCGGACTATATCCGCAACGTCACTTACGCCAGCAACGGCGCAACTGCCGATCTGTACAAGTCGGCATACGTCACCTTTGGTTCAACCGTAACCTACGGACAGTCCGTGCTGTTCAAAGTTTATACAGATAACTCCTACTACGGCACCCCCGCCGGGCAGTTCCAGCTTACGCTGACCCCGACGATGATTCCAGAGCCGGGCGGCTTGCTCGCGCTTTCAGCTGGAGTCGTAAGTCTTCTGGGGTTCACCCGCAGAAGAAGAAGCTAAACAGAAGAAGAAACTTACTGGTCAGGTATGTTTTGGATATCAAAAGCCGGAGCGAACTCTCGCTCCGGCTTTTATTACCTTGACGCTCTGCCCACAAACTCAGCGGCCCTAGATCGGGCACTTTCCAGGTAACTTTGATCGTGAACCCCCACAAGGTTCTGCCTGATAAGTTGATAGCACCCCCTGGCCGCCGCAGTTGCAAGCTCGGCCCCGGCAAGCGCGTCACCCGCAACGCTCGACACTCCTAACCCGGCAACACGATGGGCAAGCTCCGTCACCCGAACCGCAGACTCACCGATGCGGATCGGCACGTCGGTTGCAGCCTGCAGAGCATCTTCTATAGCTTTGGTACGGGCGACCTCCTGTTCGGGAGTATCCCGAGGAAGCTTTCGCGCGGTCAAGACGCTGGAATAGGCGTCGGTGTCGGCCTGCGCAAGCTCAAGGGACCTATGGCGGAGGTCGACGCACTCACTTACGGAGGTGTCATCACCCAGATAGCCGGCGGACATTTCAACAAGCGCTGCGGCCATGGACAGGGCAACCGCACAGGCGCTACCGGCTGCCGGACTGGAGGTTTTCGAACCAAGAGCCTCCAAAAACTCCCCAAGAGTCATATCGCTGTAGCTTCTGTTCATCGTCTATCGATCCTCGTGCCGAGTATTTTGTTTGACGCATCCCCTCGCCTACTGTAAAATGTATTCGTGGCCGCGGGATCAGTCTCCTGTGGCCTTTTCGGCAAATTATGGCAGTTATTACACTTTCCAACTTAAAAAAGACGTTCGGCGCTCGCGAGCTCTTCGGCGAGATATCGTTTCACATCAACGAATGGGAGCGGGTCGCGCTAATCGGGGCGAACGGCTCGGGAAAAACGACGCTTCTGCGGATCATCTGCGACGAGGCGACGGCTGACTCCGGGTCCGTCAGCAAAGAGCCGGGGATCAGCATCGGGTACCTTCCTCAGGAGGTCGATCTTCCCGACGAGGCGGCGCTGCATCTCGCGGTGATGGGTGTCACCCCGGAGCTTCTTGCCTGCGCCACTGAACTTGCAGAGGTAGAACGGCGGGTGCACGAGTCCCACGGCGAAGAGGCCCACAGGCTCGGGAACCGCTACGCCGAGCTCAGCCACAAGTTCGACACACTGGGTGGGTTCGATTTCCAGATGCAGGCGCGTGCGATCCTGGTCGGGCTCGGGTTCGCCGAAAGCGAGTTCGACAAGCCCGTGCGTTCGCTTTCAGGAGGACAAAAGACACGCGCTGCGCTCGCGAGGCTCCTGCTTGCCTCCCCGGACGTGCTCCTCCTCGACGAGCCGACAAACCACCTCGATATAGAGGCCTGCGACTGGCTGCAGTCGTTTCTGCAGGACCGTTTCAAGGGCGCGGCGCTGATAGTCAGCCACGACCGGTATTTTCTCGATCACGTGGTCGACAAGGTCGTTGAGATCGAGGCGGGGCGGGCGATATCCTACCCCGGCAACTACTCGGCGTTTGCCCAACAGCGGGCCGAGCGCATCGAGGAGCAGCGCAAGCTCTACAAGACCCAGCAAAAAGAAATCGCGCGCCTTGAAAGCACCATCCAGACGCTTTTCAGCGACCGCAAGTTCAGCCGCCGCGACAACAAGATCAAGCAGCTCGAACGCATCCAGCGGCTTGGACTGACTAGCGAGCGGCGCACGATCAAGGCGAACCTCACACCGGCTGCGCGAAGCGGTCGTGAAGTGTTGAAGATTTCGGGGCTTTCAAAGAGCTACCCCGGCAAAACGCTTTTCTCGGAGATGGATTTTCTGGTCGAGCGCGGGCAGAAGATCGGGGTCGTCGGGCCAAACGGATCCGGCAAGACCACGCTTTTGAAGATACTCGCAGAGCGCATAGAGGCCGACTCGGGCGACTTCGAGTTCGGGCACAAGGTGGATCCGGTCTACTTCGCACAGGAGTTTGACCACCTCTCCCCCACGCACACCGTGCTTGAAGAGCTTCTCGCCGACGCCGACATCACCTCCGGGCAGGCCCGCGACATCCTGGCGCAGTTCTTGTTTATGGGCGACGACGCCTTTAAGAAGGTCGAAGTGCTCTCAGGTGGCGAGATGTGCCGCCTTGCGCTCGCCAAGGTGCTTGCAAACGCGCCCAATATGCTGCTCCTCGACGAGCCGACTAACCACCTCGACATCCAGAGCCGCGAGGCGCTCGAAGAGGCGCTTCGGACCTTTGACGGGACGGTATTGGTCGCTTCGCACGACCGCTACCTGCTCGACGCGATCGCGGGTGGGATATTTGAGATCAGAGATGGCGGCGCGAAGTTCTTCCTCGGCAATTATTCCGACTACCGCGACCGCGTCGCGCCTGCTGCCGAAGAGGCGATTCCCGCGTTTGTCCAAAGGCGCAATGTCCCCGAGCCCACCAGGCGCCGACCGGACTCGCCTCTAAAGTCACTCCAGCGCGAGCTTCGCGATCTTGAAAAGCAGCGTGGGCAAACAGAAATCGGTATAGAGACAACCGAAGCGCGTATGAACGAGCTCACCGAAGCGCTCTCCGATGAAGAAAACTACCGAAACGGCTCATCCAAGGGACTTTCTGAAGAATACCACACGCTTCAAGCCAAACTTGAAGGGCTTTATGCCGAATGGGAAGCGGTCTGCCACGACATCGGTCGCATCGAGGCCGACGTGGAAGATCTGACAATCAAATAGCTGTAATTGGGAGATAAATTGATGCCGACAAGTGTTGTTCGAAAAGACGATCTGGCCGCAAGTGAGATGTCGTTTGGCTCGATCACCTGGTTTGTCTCAGGAGACGCCGGAACCTCCGATACGCTCACCGTCGGGCGGCTTGTGCTCAAACACGGTGGAGCGAACCCTATGCACATCCATCCCAACTGCGACGAAGTGGTGCATGTGCTTTCTGGCGCGATCCGCCATAGCATGGAAGAAGGCCGAACGGTCGACATGACCGCGGGCGACACGATAAGCGTCCCTGCAGGCGTCCCCCACAACGCCGAGAACATCGGCGAGGACGACGCGGTCTGCATGATCTGCTTTTCCACATCAAGGCGCGAAGCTGTCAACGTGTGAAGCACGCGGCCAGTATTCGTGGTATAATCCAGTGGCTGGAGGGCTGATATGAAACAGACATTTACAGTAGTGATCGAACGCGATCCCGAAAGCGGCTAGCTGGTGGGTGAAGTAGTCGAGCTGGCTGGATGCTACACGCAGGCTCCCAACCTACCAATGCTGGAATCGAACATCAGGGAAGCAATCACCGCTTATCTTGACAGCTCGGATGTTGAGACTCCCCGGCCCGACTTCGTCGGAACCATTAAGGTAGAGATCGCCGCGTGACAAAGCTGCGACTCGTCACTTACAGCGAACTTCGGAAACTCTCTGAAAAGCACGGTTTCCACTGGGTCCGTTGCTGCGAAAGCCACAATACTTTTCGAAGCGATGAGGGGCAGACCGTAGTCATTCCAAACCACGGATCTCAGGTGATTGTGTGACCGCTATTGCGCAAAATCATTCGAGACCTTGGGCTGACTATTGATGAGTATAACTCGTCCCTGGACGATGTTTAGCAGCATATATTAAGAATCAAAAAGCGCCACCCCGAAATGACTGGGGTGGCGCTTTTTTGTTTGATTGTAACCGAAGCTAGTTCAGATCGATATACACCATCTTCGATTCGCCGGGTTTGATCCCACTTACAATCAGGACGCCGGTCTCAGCGTTGAGCTCACCGCCCAGGCACTGGACGAACTGCGCCCAGAGCTTCTTCACCTTCACACCAAGCTTCGCCTGGTCGAGGGTTATCGTCGCGTCGAGCGCCTTGTCGGAGGGGTTCACGACCCGAAGCATCACCGTTCCCGGCTGCTTCCAGACGTTTACCTTGACGCCGTCGGCCTTGACGACCTTTGCAGTCTCAGCAGGGGTGAGCAGCACAGCGGTGTTGACTCCCCACTCAAGCGCCGACTTTCGCTGATCAGCCAAGATAATCGACTTCCAGGCCTTGTCGTTGATCGGAGTCTCGTCCCATGTCACGAGAACGTAGCGAACCTCGTGGTAGTTGATCCCAAAGCCTGAGACACGGCCGGTCTTTGCGTCAAGCGTTGGCGTGACAGGCATCGATATCTTGTCCCTCTGTCCACTGTACCCGCCGGGAACATCGGACTGAGGGATGTCGTTGTACCACTTGTAGGACTTCAGGTGACTGTCGACGATCTGCGGGGTACTGAACAGATCGCGCACGCGGAGCATCTCGCCCTTGGCGCCTGCGGGAATACCAAGCGCCGCAAGGTTCAGTGTGATATCGCAGGCTCGGGTCTTCTCCTCATCCGCCGGGTCCAAGCCGTAGTTCAGCACGGCGATGATAGCCGCACCAGGCCGCCGCCAGATGCTCGTCATAAGCCCCTGGCCCGTCTTCTTCACGATTGAGGCATTTCTCCAGTAAGGAACAAACCGCACGTCCTCGCGGGTGATCCCATAGTGGCGGAACTCGGGTGTGGTGAGCATTCCACCGCCGCCGCCCTGCCCGGAGTCGTGCATCCCGGCCCAGTGGGGGTTCATAAAGCCCAGGTGGTCGATCTTCACACCAAACGTCCCAGGATAAGACGCGGCGATCATCCTGTCGGGAGGATAGACCGTGATCGGGTCCTGCATGGGGTACTCGGAGTCAAGAATCGCGTCCGCCCAGGGAAGGGCTCTTAGACAGATGGAGTTTGTCGCGTGCCCTGAGACCGCTCCGGGGTAGAGATCGTTCTCCTGGGCAAGCGCCCAGACTCGCTTGTACCAATCGCGAAGCGTGCCGTCCATACTTGTCGGCTGGACGCGCCCATCGGGGAGCCTGTAGCCAAGGCCTGCAGGCAGGCTCACGGCGTCGCGCGAGAAGCTGATATCGAAGTAGTAATGAGTGACGCCGCCTTCTCTCATATGGCGGTTCATCAGGTAAATCATGTAGTCCGTGTAGCTCTTGTTCAGTGACTCATTGCCGGGGACCCAGTCTGCTCGGAAGTAGTCGTACAGGCCGGGCTCCAGGGTCTTATCCATGTAGCCGCGAAGAGCGATCTGGTTTGTGAGGAACCAAGTCAGGCGCGGGCCTATGCTGTAGAAACCCTTTTTGGAGTTCTCTTCAGCTGATTTCTTGTATTTATCGTAGTAGTAGGGCCAATCGTTGGTGTCGCTACTTGGCATGCAGAGGATCGAGAAATAGTCTTCTTTGGTCTTCTCGTTGGTCTTGTAGTAGGACGCTGAAAAGCCGTTTGCAGCCGAGACCTGGTTCAGTCTCCAACCTTTGGCGAGATGTCTGAACGGGGTGGCGTTATACTGAAGCTGAATCGTGCGCGCCGAAGAAAGCTTGAACGCCGCTTCGCCCTTGGTCTGACCGATGATGTTGTTGCAGATCGCGACCTCATTGCCTTTGCGAACAAGTGCGTGCGCCGGGATCTTGTCGTTCGGGACCCAACCCTTGTCACTGTCTGCAAACCAGCACAGGCCCCTGTACTCGTTTCCGACCCAGAGGTTGCTCTCCCAGTTGCCGACGATCATAGTCGAACCGGCCTTGCCGATCCCAGAGAGCGTGTCCCAGACCATTCCCTTGCCACCGGGAACCTTGCCGATGGTTCGGGGGGCATAGTTGCCGCCGATACCGCCGATGCAGTTCATCCAGCTCCCCATAGCGCCGTCCACAGGCCACTCGACCCGCATCGCCTGGACTTGGACGGGCTTGGACTTGGGAGCGTAGGTGAGGTCGATATTGACCAGTCCGTCCTGTTCCATCCAACCCTTGGAAGAGAATACTACACCCGCGACCTCGGTCTTCGGGCCGACAAACTCGACTCTGTAGTCCTTCTTGCTCGTGAACTTGACCGTCCCCTTGACGGGAACGGCGTACTCCTTGCCCCCGATCGTTAGGACGATTTGTGCGGGGCGGGTGAGGAGCTTGCCGCCGTTTGAGATGATCTGCGCGGGCAGACCGAGCGAGTCCATTTTGTACTCGCGGCGGGTGCAGGTGACTGAGTTTGCCTTGACCACAAGCGGAGCAAACGGCTTCAGCACCTTGTCAGAGTCTCCGAGCTTGTTGTTCCACCAGGCTGAGTAATCTTTTGCTTCGTCTTTCTTTGAGAACTTGATGTCGTCGAGCGACACCAGTTCCCTGCCGCTTGCGTCGACAAGGGTAAGCTTCACCTTGTATTCACCGGACGCGAGGTTGGGCAGGACGATCATGTCCTCATACTTGTAGTTGACGTACTGAGTGATCTTCCCCTGTTTGACAGTTTCACCGTCTCTGGTAACCGCGTAGGTCATCGCCGCTACTTTGGTTCCCGAGGGAATCTGCGCGTCGAGCGTGTCGCCTGAGAGAAGTAAGTGGCCGTTTACGGGGTTATACTGCATTTCGCAGTCAAACACGGCCGTCCGCGGTATGGCCGTGAGGTTGGTCGTGTCGGGACCGGCGAACTTGCACTCATAATAATATACAGGCGCAGCCGAAGCATCCCCGGCGGACGCTATGTTGATGCGATAGAGCGAATAGTTCTGGAAAGTTCCCCAGGTGGTCTTGGGATACTTAATCTCGGGGAAGCTTTTGTCGAGGTCGAAGCGCACACTGCCCTTTGCAGGAACGGTGACAGTGCGCATGTCGTCGACAACGGACTGCGTCTTCTCACCCTCTTTACCTGTGGGGTAGAAGTCGACCGTAACTTTTGCGTCGAGCGCCGCGGGCTTGTCGCCGGGGTTGTAGATGACCGCTTTCAGGTCGATCTTGTTGTCGGAAAGGCCCGAAAAGCGCTCGATCTGGATGTAGGGCTGATCTTTTGTGAGAATCGCCCGCGGAAAACCGTAGTGTTCGAGGTGAAGTGAGGCGCTCGGGTAGTCGAGCCACTGCCAGCCGGGGTTTTTCACGTCGGCTGCAAAGAGCAAGTCGACCTTGTCGCCCACTTTGTTCTCAACAGGCATCTCAAGGTCTTCGAGGTCGGCGGCGATCTCAATGTCCCACCACTCGCGTCCATCTACCTTGTAGAGACGGTTCTGTATCTGCATATCCGGCTGCCAGTTGTACATGTTCTGCCCGATCGAGGGGTAGAGCTTCATATACTCACCCGAGCCAAGCGAGTTGACGACAAGCTTCATAAAGCCACTCGCCTCGCCCGCCTTTTTGTTGCGGTCGTGCATGAATATGCCGAACTCCCAGGAGTCGTCATAGACTACGCCTGTGTCATAGCGCTCGCGTTTCTGGCGGTAGAGCCTGTGGCCAGGGAGGATGTCGGTGCGGGCGGCGATGTAAAGGTGCCGCTCGTCCCAGGCAACCCTAAAGGATATGGGGCGATCTATGAACTGGCCTCCGTAGTGGAGACCGATGACCCCCATCACCTTGACCGAATCTTTCCACTCAACGTCCCCGATCACCCCGTCGATTGTGGGCGATTTGGAGATGTAGGGGATGGTGTATTTACCGACTTGGTCATCGGAAAACTTGGCTGTGGCCCCGGCAAAGGCGGTCGACACAGCGCAGGCGGCCACCGCAAGACAGATGGCCAGAAGAACGAAATTACGACGCATGCTGATTATCCTTTCGAGTTGGGTTTCCCAAACAGGCAATCGCATGTACTCGACATACGATTGTATTACAAACCAAAGACGCCCCAATGCAGCAATTGTTGCAGTTCCAGAAAACAAACTCTGCACTTTTTCCAACAAAATATGAATCCCGCGCTCCTAGATTACAGGGTATGGGAGCCGTGACCTGTACCCCATTCCCCGAACGCATTGTTGGCGAGTATTATGATAGAGCTAATGCGGTGAGTTATGAACCGAAGGAGTTATACAAGCGAAGCGAACACCTTATAAGCATAACGGTCGCTCATGCTTGCGATGAAGTCGCAGACGGCGACTGCGCGGGCCTCGGTCGTTTCGATATCACCCGCGCAGATGATGGGGACGCCCTCCGGATGCTCCATGTAGTGTCGGAAGAGCTTTTTCAGCATTTCTCCTGCCTCAAAAAGCTCGGCCAGGCCGGGGTGGTCAACGGTGTAGACTCGGGTGAAGAGAAAATCCTTGAGCGTGTTCATCGCGCGCCTGTGGCTTTCGCTGATCGAGATCGAGTTCTTCCCCAAGCTTGCGGTGATGACGTCCATCACCATCTTGGCGATGCGCTCTGAGTAGCGGTATCCGACGACCCTCGTGCACTCCTCGGGGATATCGGAGTCTGAGATGATCCCCGCGCGGATGGCGTCGTCGATGTCGTGGTTGATGTAGGCTATTCTATCTGCGATCCGAACGACCTTGCCTTCAAGTGTCGCGGGGCCTCTGAGGTCTATTCCGAGGTCGCTTCGACCCTTGGAGTGGTGCTCGATGCCGTTACGCACCTCCCAAGTGAGGTTGAGGCCCATTCCCCGGTTTTCCAGGCAGTCGACCACCCGCAGGCTCTGCGCGGCGTGATGAAACCGCCCCTCCGGCACGTATTCGCGGAGCACCTCATCGATCGCCGCCTCCCCAACGTGACCAAACGGCGTGTGCCCAAGGTCATGGGCAAGCGCAATCGCTTCCGTCAGGTCTTCGTTTAGGCGAAGCGCCCGAGATATCGTCCGAGCGATCTGCGAAACTTCAAGCGTGTGCGTCAAACGAGTCCGATAGTGGTCCTCTTCGGGATCGATAAACACCTGAGTCTTGTGCTTCAGCCGACGAAACGCCTTGGAGTGGATGATGCGGTCACGGTCTCTTTGATAATCCGTGCGGACGGGGTCCTCCTCCTCAGGCCGCTGCCTGCCTTTGGATTCGGCTGCCAGCGCGGCATGGGGAGAAAGAATTTCCCGCTCTAGTTGTTCGTATTGCTCTCGAATAGTCATGTTAGGGGATGGGGGTTAGAGGTTAGGGGTTGGGCAAAACCAGCCCCAAGCCTCCAACCCCTAATCCCTGTTTCTTAGGAATTCAGCTTCTGAACCAGCAGGTCCTTGACCTCAGTGATCGGCACCCGGATTTGCTCCATCGTGTCTCGATCTCTGATGGTGACCATCTGGTCCTCTTCGACCGTTTGGACGTCTACGGTGATGCACCACAGCGTCCCGATCTCGTCCTGCCTGCGGTAGAGGCGGCCGATTGAGGCGGTGTCGTCGTACATCGTCGTCATGTGGGGCCTAAGCTCCGCTGCGAGGTTCTTTGCGGTCTCTACGATCTCCGGGCGGTTGCGCAGAAGCGGGAGCACGGCGACCTTGATCGGCGCGAGCGCCTTGTGGAGCTTGAGCACCGTTCGCTTGTCGGTCTTGCCGCTCTCTTTTTGGATCACTTCCTCGTTGTAGGAGTCGATCAGGAAGGCCAACAGGCACCTGTCGACGCCGCCCGCAGGCTCGATGCAGTAGGGCACGAGGCTCTCGCCTGTCGCGTCGTCGAAATAGGTCAGGTTCTCGCCCGAGTGCTCCATGTGCTGTTTGAGGTCGTAATCAGCCCGGTTGGCGACGCCCTCAAGCTCGGACCAGCCGATCGGGAACAGATACTCGATGTCGGTCGTCGCCTTGGAGTAGAATGCGAGCTCGTCGGCTTCATGGGGACGCAGTCTCAGGCGCTCGGGGGTCATGCCGAGCTTCATATACCAGTTCCAGCGCGAGTCGATCCAGTGCTGGTGCCACTCTTCGTCGGTTCCGGGCATGACGAAGAACTCGATCTCCATCTGCTCAAACTCCCGCGTCCTGAAGATGAAGTTCCCCGGCGTGATCTCGTTTCGGAACGACTTGCCGATCTGCGCGATTCCAAAAGGAAGCTTCTTGCGCGTCGCATTGTGGATATTCTTGAAGTTTACAAACATCCCTTGGGCGGTCTCAGGCCGCAGATACGCGACCGCTGCGCTGTCTTCGACCGGCCCCATAAAGGTCTTGAACATCAGGTTGAACTGGCGGGCCTTGGTCAGCTCACCGCCGCAGGCCGGGCACTTGTCGCCTTCGAGCTGATCGGCGCGATAACGCTGTTTGCACTCCTTGCAGTCGACCATAGGGTCGGAGAACCCCGAAACGTGGCCGGAAGCCTCCCAGACGCGGGGGTTTGTGACGATAGCCGCCTCAAGCCCGACCACGTCGTCGCGCATCCGAACGTTTTCCTTCCACCAGGCGTCTCTGATGTTTCTTTTCAGCTCGACGCCCAAGGGGCCGTAGTCCCAGGTGCTTCCGATGCCGCCATAAATCTCACCGGACTGAAAAACAAAGCCGCGCCTTTTGCACAGCTCAACAATCTTATCCATCGTGACAGGAGTAGCTTCAGCCAATAATCGGTCCTCCATATACTAAAAGAAAAAGCCATTCAATTCTACCCTTCACGAGGCGATATGGTCAAGAGGCGCGTTGTTAACTATTGAACTGGCGGTGTCAGTGGAAATCGGGCGGCAAGATTGCCCCCGCCGCACTCAGAATCATCACGGCTGAACATATTCAGCATTGTGAATGCATGAGGGCACTCGTATTTTACCACTTTACTTTGCTGATTACCCCTGCACTCTCGACAGAGAGTGCTGTCGCTGAGTAGCTTCGGCCCAACAAACCGAGGGACGAAGAATCAAAGCCCGATGATCCTTCACGGCAGCTCAACCCTGTGATATACTACGTTTGGCTGATACGCTTCGCCGCCGAGGCCTGACAATCAAGCTGCACGTGGGAGAGAACAACGTTGAGAATACTGGTGCTAACAATTATGTGTCTTTTTGTTTCGTCTACCTTTGGAAACGGTTCTGCGTCAGCCTCAAAACCAGATGTGTATGCGATATCGCCTGACGGTGAGCTGAAAACACCGGCACAAGCGGTGGATGCCGTGCGTAGAGCAAGAGCCGGGGGAAAAGCCGTGAGCCACGCGATGATAGTCGTTCCCAAGGGAGTAATCTACCTGGATGAACCACTTCTGCTAGGCCCTCAGGACTCCAATATCCTGTTTGTTGGTTCAGATGGTAAGGCCACACTGAGCGGCGGCAAGGTCATTGAAGGCTTCAAGCCGGTGGAAGTCGACGGAAAGAAGCTGATCGCTGTCGACCTGCCCGAAATCCGCGATGGCAAGTGGCGCTTCTCGCAGCTTTTTGTGAACGGCCGCCGGGCGATGCGTCCTCGCTTGCCGAGAAAGGGCTACTACCAGGTTGTTCAGCGTATGGACACACTGGAGGGAGAGCCTTGGAACGGGGGCGAGCGCAAGTTCCGCTTCAACCCTGGTGAGATCAAACCGACTTGGCACAATCTTCAGGATGTTGACGTACTGGCGTTTCACTTTTGGATAGAATCGCGGATGCCGATGAAGTCGGTGGATGACTCGAAAAACATCGTCGAGTTGCAGGCACCGGCCACTTTCAGGCTGTCTGAAGCGTTTGATCCGAACGTTGGCGCGAGATACTGGGTGGAGAATGTGTTCGAGGCGATCCGCCCCGGTGAATGGTACATGGATCGCAAAGCAGGCGTCCTTTACTACTATCCATCTATCGGCGAAGATTGGAAGCGAGAGTCATTCGTCGCACCGAGACTGACGCAGTTGATCGTAGTCAAAGGCAGCGACAAGGAAAAAGCAGAGAATATCTCTTTCAAGAACATCGGCTTCGCTCACACGGAGTATGAGCTTCCCAGCGGTAAAGCAGGCTTTTTCCAAGCCGCATACGGCGTGCCGGGAGCTGTCCACTTCGAGCACGCTGAGCGTTGCGGCATGGACAGTTGCGATATCTCACAGATCGGCACCTATGCAATCGAGTTCGGTGCCGGCTGCAAGGGTAACGCCGTTGATCGGTGTAACATAACGGACCTGGGCGCAGGTGGAATCAAGATCGGCCATGGCAGCGAGTCCACCTCGGTCACCAACTGCGAGATATCCCACGGCGGCAAAATATTCATGAGTGGCATCGGGGTATGGATAGGCAAATCCGGCCACAACCGCATACTCCACAACAATATCCACGATCTCTACTACACAGGTGTCTCCCTGGGCTGGACCTGGGGCTACGGGCCAAGCAACGCCGTGGACAACTGGGTCGAATACAATCACATCTACAACATAGGCCGCGGGCTCCTGAGCGATATGGGCGGCATCTATAACCTCGGCATCTCCCCCGGCACCAGGTTCACACACAACCTGATCCACGACTGTCAGTCCTACGGCTATGGAGGATGGGGCATCTACACCGACGAGGGCTCAAGCGACGTGCTGATCGAAAACAACGTGGTCTACAACACCAATACCGGCGGCTTCCACCAGCACTACGGCAAGGAGAACATCATCCGAAACAACATCTTTGCCTTCGCCAAAGAATACCAACTCCAGCGCACCCGCATGGAAGAGCACATCTCCTTCATCTTTGAGAACAACATCGTAATTTACGACAAGGGCGTGCTATTGGGAAGCAACTGGAAAGATGACAAGTTCAAGATGGACAAAAACATCTACTGGAACCTGAACGGCAAAACCCCCGACTTTGCCGGGGCAACTCTAGAAGACTGGCGCAAGCGCGGAAACGATGTCAACAGCATCATAGCCGATCCCAAATTCGTCGACTCAGCAAACCACGACTTCCATCTGCACCCCGATTCACCCGCGCTGAAGCTGGGGTTCAAGCCAATCGACCTGTCAGGAGTCGGGCCGGGGAAATAGCCAGCAGTCAGATCCCTCCGGCCCCCCACACACTATACAAGGATAAGCTGGCTTCGGCGCCGCCTTTTGCGCCGAAGCCAGCTTATCGGGTAAGCACAGATAAAACTGTCGCGCTTCAACGAACAGGCGGGCGCATATTACACCCGGCGGCTATCGCACTCTCGACAGAGAGTGCTGTCGCTGAGAGCTTCGGCCCAACAAACCGAGGGCCGAAGAATCAAACAACCTGCAACTCGGCTTGGCTTCCGGGCGGTATCCTGTCCTGTGCGAGCAGGGGAGTAGTGCAGCCACAGGTCGAATCGGCCTTAGAGATCACAAGCTCCTCGTTGCCGACATTCTGACAGACGATACTTTGCGTGACCTGGCTCCCCTCTTCCACCATCCCTACGTCCCAGGAGTACTGCGCAACCCTGAGGTCTGGCCCCTTGGTTTCACTTGCCGGGAACAGGCCCTTATCCTTGGCGACGAGTAGGGCAAAGCCAGAGTATTCTTTCTGGAAATCCGCAACGGTCATAGACTTGGGCTCCGCAGGAGGGTCAAGCACGTTCAGCTTGCCTTGGCCGTCGGCTTCGACAACGACGAAGTGGCTCTCCCATAGATGCGCGATGGCGGGAGTCTTAAGCGCGGCAAGTTCATCAACGCTGATCTTCATGCCGATAGCCTCAAGGCCTTTGGATTTGGCAGCGTTGGAGAGGCCCGCGAGAGTGGAGCCTTGTTTGTCCGTACCGCAGAGGGTAGTAAGCTCGCCGACGTTTGCGTCAATTTCGAACTCTTTGCAGACGGCAAGCAGGCATTTTGGGCCGCAGAGACGAGCATTGTCACAGGCCGGACAATCTGCAGAAGACGTTAGTGCAGAAACAATGAGTGACAGGCAGAGAAGCACAGCATTAAGTAGCTGGCGGGAGCACGTGACCATAAGTTCCTCCAAATTGAGATGTAGGCCACCAGTTTGGTGGCCTACATCCAGCAGTGCAGCTAAGGCATTGTGTAGGACGCATCCAACGACTCGTCATGCACTTCTGTTCCGGGCGGCAAGACAAGCATAAGCTTGTCAGAAGCCACCTCCGAGTTGAACTTGAAGGCGGGGTCGATCTTGGTGACAGTCTTGGATTTCAGTTCATACTGATCGCTGCCTTTGACCGGGCGATAGTTGCTCTCGGTGACCTGGGATATCCACAAGCCAAAGCCGTCATACTGTTGAATCTCCGTCTTTATCTCATCCGTGAGATGCTTCTCGCCAGTATCCGTCTGTATCCACTGCCGAATCAATGGAACGAGATAGCCCTTGTCCGGATCAATCCAGAAGCGCCAAGTCTGCAGGACAGTTTGACCCGATTTGCCCGAATACTGCACAGTTCGCTCTACAATGATGCACTCATCATTGTAGAGCGTCTCGCGGCTCACCACTTGGAAATCGCTGATGACAGCATCCTTTGATGGGGGATAAGCAACAAACTCATCCATATTTGCAATCGTCAAACCGCCGTGAATTATGAGCTCTGTCCTCAGTTTGTATTGCATATATTCGTCCATCGCGGTCCGCTGATTGGGAGCCTTGCCGACAGGGACATTTGTCTTGGTTGCTTTCTTACTCTCGGGCATATAGACGGTGAGCTCTTCTCCATCCGACGCTACGACTTTGGTGAACCGGCTGCCAGGCTGCATAAGCGATGCGGCCTCAGTTCCAACTCCCGCTTCGTTCTTGAGGCAGACCCGAGTCTCTTCACGCCTATATTTGTCTCCCGAAAAGCAAACACTATCCACCGTTTGTGTCTCAAGAACCCCGCCATCGTTCTTCTTCAGCCATAGGTCTTCCGTTACGGTGCCGCAACCACTGTGAACGCGCGCTGTCGCCAGGGATGTGCCTTCGTTTACCATCTGAATTACCGCAGCGTCTTGGCCTGAAGTCGAGGCAACAACCAGACCTGCCACAATAGCAGCAACCGCACACCCGGTCAGAATGTATTTCGTGACTCTTCTTTTCATTTTGGTTCCTCCGCTTAGTTCAATATTCGACTGCCACAACATTTTGCACGCTGGGGAAATAAGGGAAAGGGAAATAAGGGGACTGGGGGAATAAGGGGACTGAGCCCTTTGTTAAGCCTTTCGCGGTCGGCTCTCATATGCTGCGGGAACGACGACATCGGCAAATTGATCGAAGACAGCCGAGCCAAGTTCCCGCAGCCGAATGCTTTGGGGTCTACAGTATGCATGTGTGTCGCCTGCGCTGCGGAAACTTAACTTGGACGACCTAGACCATTTAGCGAGCATAGGCGTTCCCGCAGCATCCCAAAATGTTTGCGGTGTGAACTGCTGCGCCGCCGGAGGTACTACCACTGCACTTGTCAGACAACCCGCGCATGTATTGCGCTCCTCTCACCGGCTTGCGCCGGACAAGTCGTCCCCCAAAAGCAGGAAAGTGTTGGCAATATACCCAATAAACATCGACATGTCAATATATTCTTTTTGAAAATATGAGTCGGGAGTGAAATCGACGTTGACTTGGG
>JBBRAE010000008.1:0-127742 GCA_038207085.1 Armatimonadota bacterium | reverse complement strand
CGTGTCTGAGAAATCCCGATTGTAGTGGCCGGTCGCCGTGCCGGCCATCAGCGCCGTAGGCGCTGCCCTACGGCGCAATCTCGTATCAATGTTCAATTGGCACGAAATTCCACCGTTTTCCAGCTCCTTCGGAGCCGATGGCCGTCACGGAGGACGGCCACTACACTTCTCAGACACGCTCTTAGTGAATTGTTGTCGGTTGCAAGGCGATTCGCATAGCCTGGACGACTTTGGGGTCGAACTGGCCGCCGCTGCAGCTTTCGATCTCATCTGCCGCGGCTTCACGGCTTAAGGCTTTTCGCCAGGGGACGTCAGATGTCAAAATGTCGTAGGTCTCGGCAACGGCGATAATTCTTGCGCCGAGCGGAATGTCCTCACCCGCGAGGCCGTCGGGATAGCCAGTGCCGTCGTAGCGTTCGTGGTGGTGGCGGATGTAGGGGATCGCACCCTTCAGGCCTTCGATCTTTTCCAATATCTTGGCAGCGACAAGCGAGTGCTCGCGCATCACCTTGAACTCATCCTCAGTGAGGCGTCCAAGTTTGTTTAATATCTTACTTGAAACTGCTACTTTCCCGATGTCATGAAGGCTCGCGGCGTAGCCGACGTTCTTCAAGTCCTCTTCGGAAAGTCCGCCAAGCGCCTCGGCGATGATCGCCGCATAGGTTCGCACGCGCTCACTGTGGGCCTCGGCGATGCTGTCGCGCTCACCCTGAGCGGCTACAAGCGCGGCAATAGTCTGCTTGTAGAATTTGTCCATGCCATTAAGTCCATCCAGGTTGTTAGACATTCCTATTGTTCTCCTTCGTAGAACGAAGCTTAGTGGGCGAAATCTTGGAACACGGATCTGGCGCAGTCGACGATTTCGTCGGTCTCCTCCGGTTCGACGGTGCGGAGGTCGAAAAGCAGGCGGCCTGCCTCGATACGCCCAAATATCGGTTTATTAAACTGCCTGAACCGATTACTCAAATATTCGGAAGAAAAGTGCTCGCTCTTCAGAGCAATGCTTTTGCTCAGCAACTGCTGGCCCGGAAGTGAGCCACCACCGACCTCGGATTGGGAGTCGATCACTTCAACGCTCGTCCCCCGCCCTACTAATTTCTGAATCTGAGAGGCAACGTGATTTGCCACTTTCTCGATATCGTCAACGGGCCTTGCTATACATCGGAGCACGGGGATCTTCTCGATCGCGCCCTCGGGGTCGAGATAGAGCTTGAGAGTCGCCTCAAGCGCGGCAAGACTCAGTTTGTCGATTCTGACGGCGCGGGCGAGCGGGTTTGTGCGGCAGCGGTCGATCGACTCCCTGGAGCCGACCAGAATGCCCGCCTGGGGGCCGCCAAGGAGCTTGTCACCGCTGAAGGTGACGATGTCGCAGCCTGCCGAAACGCTGGTCTGGACCATCGGCTCGTCGGTGAGGCCGAAACGCGAAAGGTCGATCAGCGCACCGCTGCCCAGATCGTCAATAACAGGGAGCCTGGCTCCGTGGGCGAGCTCTACCATCTCTTCGATGGACGCCTCCTCCGTGAAGCCGACGACACGGAAGTTGCTGGGGTGAACGCGAAGGATCAGGGCGGAGTCTCCGGTGAGGGCGTCGCTATAGTCGTCGATACGGGTACGATTGGTCGTTCCGACCTCAACCAGGCGGCATCCGGCGCGCTTGATGATGTCGGGAACCCGGAACTGGCCGCCGATCTCAACAAGCTGGCCACGCGAGATGATCACGTCCATCCCGGCCGCAAGCGAGTTGATCGCAAGGAACACGGCGGCGGCGTTGTTGTTGACGGCCATTGCGGCCTCTGCGCCGGTCAATTTGCATAAAATATCCTCGATGTGGGACTGGCGGGAACCGCGGTGACCGGTCTCGGGGTCGATCTCAAGGGTGCTGTGACCTTCCGCCACCGAGGCGACCGCTGCCCGGGCCTCCGAGGACAGGACCGCGCGCCCAAGGCCGGTGTGGAGAACAATGCCGGTTGCGTTCACGGCTGGGCCGAGGGACGGAGCGACACAGGCTTTTGCACGGGCCAGGGCTGTCAGGGCGATATGGTCGAGATTCGTTTTAGGGTCTGTGCCTGACTTGATAGCTATTCGGAGGTCGTCCAGCGTGGCTCTGATAGAATCGACTAACACCTGACGCGGCAAAATGCCCTGCACTTGCTGCACCGTGGGGTGCGAAAGCAGGCGGTCAACCGAAGGAAGTGATCTCATTCTCCGAGAAGTATCCACGGGGTGATTATACGGCATCTGGGGCAATGGTTCAAGAGGCTTGGGGCTAAAACGCATTTTTCACGAGTAGCGTGAATAATGCTCTGTTAGCGAAAGCTTTATTCGCTTCACGAATAAAGCGGGCTAAACCGAGGGGCAGCCCTGAGGCCGCCCCTCTATTTAAAGGGTGGTTTAGCGTTTGATTGTCCTGATTTTGAACCCGACAGCGGCAACACCAGCGCTAAGAAGCATCAGCGTCGCAGGCTCGGGAGTAACGGGCGGCTCCGGAGTGTTCCCACCGCCACCGCCTGCAATACCGGCGCCAGCGCCGATGAGAAGCGGAATGATCCACGGGAACTTGCTGCCGCCGCTCGAAGCGATTACGGGCGGAGCTGTTATCGCCGGACTGGTGGTCACAGCCACTGCCGGCGGAACCGTCGTCGGAACGACCGGTGTCATTACAGCCGCAGGAGCAAGAGTTTCAACACTCGGCAATACGCTCACTGCAGGCGGAATGATCGGCCCTTCGGCAAGTTCGATCGGCGCTTCAGGGTTGAGCAACGTCGTCTCAGCCACAGGGGCTGTCGCCGTTATGGGCGCCTCGATAGGAGCCGTGCTCAAAGCTGCGGGCTGGGCCTCAGTGACAGCCTTGCTGACAACTGACGGCACAGGCTTCCTCG
This sequence comes from Armatimonadota bacterium, assembly GCA_038207085.1. Lineage (GTDB taxonomy): Bacteria > Armatimonadota > UBA5829 > UBA5829 > DTLH01 > JBBRAE01. Next base: position 124,863 of record JBBRAE010000008.1, on the reverse strand, counting down.
CGGGCTCAGCTTTTGTCTGGATACTGACAGGCAGCCTCGCAGCGAGCGGGTTTCCGCAGCGCCACTCCAGCACAAGTTCGCCACTTGTCGTAGCGAAGACTCTCGTGCCGGCAGGCAGAACACGCCGGTCAGAGCCGATACCGCCGCCCTTTTTGGTGAAATACTCCACCGCTTGGGTCGGCCTTTTCAGGGTGATCAGCCTAACATTGTTCTTCAGATAGTCCTTGAGCGCCGCAGGGCTGACATGGAAATGCTCGGCATATCGAGCAGCCACGCGAGGCTCGGTGTCAATCTGGCTTACCAGACCACTAACGCTGTCTACACGGTAGTTCAAGAATGCGCCAGGGGCAGGTTTTTCTCCCGCCACGGAAGGCATGCATAGGCATACGACCGCGACGAGGACCGCACTTACAAACAACATGCGATTCATAATCACACGCACCACCTTCTCGGTATACTTATTTTACTACTGCAGCGGCAGTACCGGCTGCCACTCAGTAACCCTAGTTGCAAGAACAGTGCCAGCCGTGCAGTTTTGCGCAAATAGTCCCCACAATTTTATATATGAAGGTGGAATTCAGGTAGAATTACCAGGGTAAATGCCAGAATTATTGACACTGATGAGTCATGGTGTTATCATCAACATGTGGAATATATGGCTATATCACTGAGTTCTCCAGAATGTTTTTGAACCAAATCTCTAGTTCTCCCCGTAAAAATTCTTTTTTCACCAAGCCAGACGTACAGGAGGGAACTGCGCGAACCAGGTGAGCCGTATTGATGAGTAGCGGCCAATCGGAACAAACCTGACCAATTGAACACATAATTGGATCATTTACTCTAAAGATGCCGTGTATAAAGTCGATAATTGATTTGAGAGGAACGCTCACATGTGAGAGTGATCTGTGGCGTTTGCGCACGACTTAAGCCAGCCGTCGCCCATTCGGGCAGTGGGCACATAGTGTTCATGAGCCTTCTCGCAGTGCAAAAGACTGCGCTGCTGCCATATTTATGAACACGAGAACGCAAATGGCAGGAAACACCATTTACGTTGGGAGAAACAATTGCGTAATATACAAGCAGTTTTGTTTGCGATAATCGTGCTGGGGGTGATCGTTGTCCCCGCGTTTGCCGACGATTACCGTCTTGCGCCTGATGATGTTATCGAGATGAACATCTGGCAGGAGCCGGAGCTATCGAGAAAACAACTTCAGATCAACCCGGACGGCAACATCACCGTGCCTTACATCAATGGCGTCATACAGGCAAAGGGGATGACTCAGCAGGAGCTTTCCCAAAAGATCCACGATGAGTACGTCAAAGCAGAGATTCTACTCGACCCAAAGATCGATATCAATGTGATCAATAGACACAAGATGCAGGTGTGGGTGCTTGGACAGGTTGGACGCCCCGGCCCCGTGGATTTCAAGCAAGGAGACTCACTGACGACAGCAATCTCCGCCGCCGGAAGCACAATGCCCGACGCGTGGCTTGAATCGGCGACGCTTACTCACAAAAACTCCGACCAGCAGATCCCAATCGACCTGCGCAAGATGCTCCTGCTCGGAGACCTCAGTCAGAACTATGCGCTCCAAGAGGGCGACACCATATATATCCCTGAAGACACTTTCAACAAGTACTATGTCCTTGGGGAAGTCCGACAGCCGGGCATGTTCAAGCTCAAAGAGAATGCGAGCGTGCTTTCCGCGGTTATGATGGCGGGGGGAGAGACCGAGCGAGGATCGCTCAAAGGGACCGTGCTCGTTCGCGGCGACCTCAAAAACCCCGAAAAGCGGATTGTGGACATCGGCCGGATCAAGAAAGGCGATGTCTCACAGGACGTAAAGCTTGAACCGGGCGATGTGGTCATCGTACCCGAGACATCAAAGCCCAACTGGAACAAGATTGCAACCATTTTAAATACTGTAACTGGCGCGTTGTCTCTGAGACGGTTCGGATTCTAAGTATTACCGATACGATCTTCGATACTGGCCCTGACACCTGGAGGACGATTTGGAACTTTGGCGATATTATAGGATTCTCCGCCGACGGAGATGGTTGATACTATTCTGTGTGCTGACTTGCGTAACGGTCGTGTTTGTGCAGAGCAAATTCATGACACCGGACCAGTGGACGGGTCGATGCCGTCTTATGGAACGTCAGCCGAACCAGCAGCCGGTACAGGTGTATAATCAGCCCTACGCGATGAACAGTTCGGTGGAAATCCACCTCGCTGACCTCGCGCACATTGCCACAAGTAACACGGTTATCACCCGGTCCGTCTCTTCGCTCGAAGACCTCGGAATTACCATAGACCCTGTGAAACTGATCCGTACGCTTGAGGTTAAGCCGGTCGAGGACACCCAGATCATTCAGATCGAAGTGACATCGCCGGATAGCGGAGAGGCGAAGTCGGCAGCAGACGTTGTCGCGGCTGAGTTCCAAAGGTTCTACAGGGAACTGGTTGCCGGAGCAGCCGAGCAGAGCCGAGAGTTCATCGAAAAGCAGCTCAAAGACGCGAAGAAGAGGGTCAGAACAGCACGCGAAGCTCTCAAGGAGTTCAAGACCAACAACGACGTCGTCGAACTGAATATTCAGTCCCAGACGCTGGTCCAGCGCACTTCCCAGATCGAGGCGGACGCTATGCAGGCGCACGTGACGGCAAGTGAAGCGCGCAGCAGGCTCGCACAGATACAGAGCCTCGTCAAAGGCGAAGACCGGATGATCATGACAAGCGAGCAGACATCCAATAACCCTATTTATCAGCAGCTTTTGAGCGACAAGGTGAGGCTCGAGACCGAGCTTGGCAAGATGCTTGCTACAAGGGGACGCAATCACCCCGACGTGCAGGCGATACAAAAGCAGATCGCCGAAGTCAACTCTCAGATCAAAAAACAAGCGCCGATGATGGTGAACGCCAAAGGCCAGACGCTCAACCCCAAGATCAACGCCGCGATTGAGAGCCAAATCACGTTGAACGCTGAAGCCGCAGGGGCCGATGCACGTGAGGCCGCGCTAAACATTGCCCTTGAAGAGCAGAAAGTTAAACTTCACGCGCTGCCTGAGCAGGAAATGAAGATGGCCGGGCTCCAAGTGGACGTTCAGTCCGCCGAAGAAACCTACAGGCTCCTGCTCTCCAAGCTGGAAGAAGCAAAGCTCAAGGTCAACGAGTCGAGCAAAGACAGCACGATCAAGATGATCGACCCTGCCTACGTCTACCCGGTTGAGCGCAAGCTTGCACTCAAGATGGCGCTCGCGCTTGCCCTTAGTCCGCTCCTTGGCGCGGGTATCGCGTTCCTGTTGAACTATCTCGACAATACCGTCAAGACACCGGCGGAGGCCGAAGACCTTCTCGGACTCCCCGTTATATCGGTCATCCCGCTTTCGCGCTCCCACAGCCTTGCAAGAAGGCCCGACAACGAAGGGCTTCTGGCATCGCACGAGATGATCACCGCGACGCTTTGGAGCACTGTGGCAAAGACGTCCCAGCCTACCGTAGTCGTCGCGAGCGCGGAGCCTGAGGTTGGCCGGACGGTGACCGCATCAAACCTCGCGATCACGCTTGCCCGCGACGGGGCACGAGTGATTCTTGTAGACGCCGATATGCGCAAGCCCCAGCTTCACCTGATGTTCGGACTTGCCAACAAGCCGGGACTTAGCAACGTGCTCTCCGGCGCGGTGTCGATCGAAGACGCGGTGGTTCCTACCAAGGTGGAGGGACTGCTCTTTATGGCCGCAGGGCCCGCGCCTGACAACCCAATCCGGCTGCTTCGCTCAGATAAGATGGCGGAGTTCACCAAAGAGATCGGGACACTCGCGGACTTTGTAGTGTTTGACACTCCCGCCGGCGTCACATTTGCCGACGCATCCCTTGTTGCAGCTCACGCCAGGAACGTTGTGCTCGTTCACGCGGCGGGCAAGGTTCCAAGAGGTTCGGAGTCGGAGTTCAGAAGCAAGCTCGATCTTGCGGGCGCCAATGTCATCGGCGTCCTGCTGAACAAGGTCAGACCTGAGGACTGCCACGGCTACTTCCATTATCGCCGGTTCTATCAGGACCTTACGGCGCAGGGAGCAGCCAAGGTCGCGGCGATCGTTGGCGGCGTCAAGGCGATTCCTTCGGGACAGGATGAAGACCAGAGCTAGAGAGTTTCAATTGGTCGTGTATTAGATAATACCCCTCACCCTAACCCTCTCCCTCATGGGGAGAGGGGTGTTAATCTAATTCTACGCCAACAGAAACTCATTAATTGATCGGGGCTTCAGACTCCGGCATATTACAATGATAGTGAGCGGCCATTGGCACGCTTGCAAAGGTTGAAGGGACGTTTGCGACACTGTATATATTTCGCAGACGGTTGAAACAGATGCAACAGGTCGTCTTGGAGGCATTTGCGCCGCGGAGACGGTTCCGAGGCTGGAGAGCGATTGTTAAGCGTGGCGTAGACGTTGTTGTCGCCGCCATAGCGCTTCTTCTGCTCGCCCCGTTTGTGGTCTTGATCGCCCTCGCCGTCAGGATCGATTCTCCCGGACCCGTGTTCTTTGCGCAGACCCGCGTCGGCAAAGACAGGCGCAAGTTCAAGCTTTATAAATTTCGATCGATGTGCAATGACGCAGAGCGCATAAGGGCTTCCCTTGTTCACTTGAACGAGGCCAGCGGGCCGATATTCAAGATCAAGCGGGACCCGAGAATCACACGCGTCGGCGCTATGCTGCGCAAAAGCAGTCTCGACGAACTGCCGCAGCTGATCAATGTGCTAAAAGGCGAGATGAGTCTTGTCGGACCCAGACCGCCGCTTCCAAATGAAGTGGAGCATTACACCGAAAGGGCGCTCGGTAGGCTTGCGGTTGTTCCCGGTATGACATGTCTTTGGCAGGTGAGCGGACGTAGCGATCTGTCTTTTGAACGGTGGGTCGATCTCGACCTGCAGTATATTGCAAACCAGTCACTGCGCCTGGACTTCATTATTTTGCTGCGCACAATCCCCGCGGTGCTCACAGGCCGCGGAGCTAGGTGAGAGGTGCCTTGGATACTACTAAGATACTGGAATTAGAACAGGAAACGAAACCCGGAGTTGTCACAGTCGGAGACGTTGTGACAAACAGAGTTTGGCAAGTTCTTGGGATCATCACGATTCTCGCCCTCGCCATCGTCTACAAGAACACAATGCAGTGGGAATGGGCTGCGTGGTGGAGAGAGGAAAGCGAGTACTCCCACGGGATACTCGTGCCGTTTATCTGCGGGTTCTTGATCTGGCTTGACGGGAAACGTATCTCCAAAGTCCCCGTGCGACCCAATCTCCTGGGTGCACTCGTGATCCTGCCGATGATCCTGGTGCAGTTCGCCGGACATCGCAGCGCAGGGCTCAGTATGGCCGGGATGACGATACCCTTTGTCGTCGCGGGTATGTCACTTATGCTCTTTGGTTGGCAGGCGACCAAGGTGATGTGGTTCCCACTGGCGTTTTTGACGTTTATGTGCGTTCCGCCCGCGTCGATCATCACTCAGCTCAGCCACGATATCCAGATGGCAAGCACGGTGCTTGCTACCGCCGGGCTGAAGGTCATTGGGTTCAACGCAATGCGGGAAGGCACATTCATCGTGTTTGGGTCGGGATTCAAGGTTGAGGTCGCGGCGGCATGCAGCGGCATCCGAACGCTTGTGATGCTCCTTGCCTTTGCCTCGGTGCTTGCTTATGTGCTCGATGGCCCAATCTGGAAGAGGCTCAGCATTGTCGCCATCGTCCCGCCGGTAGCGCTTATCACCAACTCCGTCCGTGTGTTTGTGGTGGCTCTTGTCGGAGAGAACATGGGCCATGATGCGATGAAGATCGCCCACGATCAAGGCGGCTATGTCATCGTGTTTATTTCAATGTATCTGCTTTACGTATATGCAGCTAAGGTGGTCAAATGCCGAGATTTCAGATTTATGCCGTAGTGCTAATGACGCTTGTGCTCGCCTGGGCGGGACTGATAACTCTGAGCCCAAATCCTGGATCGGTCGGGATGCGCCTGTCGGAGGACTTCAGCGAGATTCCGCTGCACGCCAACGGCTGGTACGGCACAAACCAGCAGTTTGATGGCGCCGCCAGCGTCTACGCACAGCTAAGCACATGCCAGTTGCTTAACCGCAGCTACTATAAAGACTTGTCTGGCGCTTCGGCGCAGCTCAGCGTGGTTCTTGGTCTGGATCTTGGTGATTTCCACCAGCCTGAAGTCTGCATGAACGGGGCGGGATGGCAGGTGATCAATCAGAGGTTGATCAAAATCAAGCCGATCGGCGCACCCGAACACCTCGCGGTTCTCAACAACATGAGAAGCGAACGCCAGGGCGAGATCGTGCTCATCTACTGGTTCTATATGGCTGGTGAAGTGACACCGACGCTTGGAAGCAAGCTATCGCAGTCGTTTAGGAACGTGTTTAAGACAGTTGAGCCGTCTGCGATGGTCAAGTTCACCTCGCCGGTCGACTACGACCGGGCAAGCGCGGAAGCCGCAGCAACTGACCTGTGCGTTTCACTCGAAAAAGATATTCTGAAGGTTGTGAAGAAGAAGGCGACCTTCGAGCCGAGCGACAAGGTGCTAAAAGAACTCGGCGCGGAGTAAGATATACCGAATGAAGATTGCGATTGTTGGGACAAAAGGGATACCGGCGACCTGGGGAGGCATCGAGCATCACGTCGAACAACTCGCGTTGCGCTTCGCCAAGATGGGTCACGACGTCACCGTCTACTGCCGGCCCTACTATACGACTACGCCCGATCAGTTCTACAAAGGGATCAGGCTGAAGAAGCTGCCCACCGTCAAGAACAAGAACCTGGACGCCATCACCCACACGTTCATATCGACGCTTCACATACTCTGGCAGGATTACGATATCGTCCACTACCACGCGATTGGACCCTCGACAATGTCGTTTATGCCCCGGTTCTTCGGCAAGAAGACCGTCGCAACCGTGCATGGGCTGGACTGGGAGCGCGAAAAGTGGGGCAGCAAGGCCAAGATATACTTGAAACTCGGTGAGCGGGCGGCGGTGAAGTTCCCGCAGGCGACGATCGCGGTCTCAAAGTATCTCAAAAGCTATCTTGAGGAAAAGTATCACAAGCACGTGGACTATATCCCAAGCGCAGTGCTCGACCCCGTGGAGATCGCGCCAAACGAGATCAAGCAGTGGGGACTTCTGGGCGGAGACTATTATCTCTTCCTTGCGAGGCTCGTTCCTGAAAAGGGAGCGCATTTTCTAATCGAGGCGTTCAAGAAGCTGAAGACCGACAAGAAGCTCGTCATCGCGGGAGGCTCAAGCCACAGCGATGAATATATGGAGAGCCTGAAGGCGATGGCCGGGGAGCGTGTGATTTTCACCGACTATGTCTACGGTGACACCGTGCGCGAGCTATACACCAACGCCTACGCCTACGTGCACCCCTCGACCATCGAAGGCATGCCGATCACGCTGCTTGAGGCCGTGGCCTTCGGCAAGTGCGTCATCGCGAGCGATATTCCCGCGTGTATGGAAGTCGTCAAAGACTGCGGGCTAATATTTGAGAGTAAGAACGTAGGTGATCTCGCGGAGGCGCTGCAGAAGGTCGAAGATGACCCGGCGATGGCCGAAGAGCTTGGAAAGAAAGCTCACGCAATGGGCGTCGAGGAGTACAGCTACGACAGCATCGCAGTTAAGACCGTGAATCTTTATCAGTCGCTTCTTGATGAGAAAATCGGGGCCCAGTCGCAGCTCGACGAACCAGTTAAAAACGTAGTAAATTTGTGAGTTTGGGCGGGATGAATATCCCGCGGATTCTGTTTCGTGCGGGAGACATCTCCCGCACGATCACGCCCCATCAGAACCGATCAAGCTCCCGCCCCATCAACTTATAGGAGTAACCAAATGGAAGGGATTTTAGTCGCTACTTATCGCTGCAACGCGAAGTGTCATATGTGCAACACCTGGCAGTTTCCGAGTGAGCCCGCCGAAGAGCTGCCGGTTGAATATTACGAGAAGTTCCCGAACGTCAAGTTCCTGAACATCACCGGCGGAGAGCCGTTTCTTCGCGCCGAGATCGAAGACATCGTCAAGATCGTAAAGCCCAAGAGCGAGCGCATCTGCATCAGCACCAACGGGTACTATACCGACCGAGTTGTGAAACTTGCGGAGAAGTATCCCGACCTCGGCTTCAGGATCAGCCTGGAAGGCCTCCCAACGGCCAATGACGAGCTTCGAGGCCTGCAGGACGGGTTCGACCACGGGCTGCGCACGCTGCTGCAGCTGCACAGGCTCGGAGTGAAGGATATCGGCTTCGGGATCACGGTCTCTGACCGTAACCACGAGGACCTGTTGGAGCTCTACGAACTTGCCAAGTGGCTCAAGGTCGAGTTCGCGACGGCGGCGCTCCACAACGGGTTCTATTTCCACAAGCAGGACAACGCGATCACCAAGAAGGCTGAGGTCTCAGACTCGTTCCGTCAGCTTATCCGCGAGCTTTTTAAGACCCGGCGTCCGAAGAACTGGTTCCGCGCGTATTTTAACCACGGGCTCATCAACTACGTCAACGGCGGGGAGCGGCTGAAGCCCTGCAATATGGGGAGCGATATCTTCCTTTGCGACCCATACGGCGAGATTTACCCCTGCAACGTGATCCCTGAGAGTATGGGGAACATAAAAGACTCTTCTTTTGAGAAGATTTGGACCAGCCCGCGCGCCGATGAGGTCCGCAAGATGGCCCGAAATTGCGGCAAGAACTGCTGGATGATCGGAAGCGTCAGCCCGGAGATCAAGAAAGACAAGTGGTCGGTCATTCGCTGGATTCTTCGCAACAAGTGGAACTATTAAAGCTATTAGCTGTTAGCTTTCAGAAGAAATGGCGGACACGCTGGTCCGCCCCTACATGAAGTTGCTTTGTTTTGATATAATTGGAGGCGGCCCCAGCCGGGGCTGCTTCTTTTTTTGTGGGAGACATAACTTACATGCGACTGTTTAGAGGGATATTTCAGAAGGTCGACCAACTGCTTACTGGGCGGCGGCCTGTTGATGATGAGCTGTTTGATGAGCTGGAAGAGATTTTGATCCAGGCTGATATCAGCATTCATACTACTATGAAGATTGTCGATGAACTACGGGCGGCGGCTCGCAAAGAGCGGCTCTCGGACTCCTCGGACGTTCGGACCAAGCTTGAGGAGATTCTGCTCGGCATTTTGAAAACCGACGGAGACAACAGGCTGAAAGTCGCGAGCACCCCTCCAAGCGTGTATGTGATAGTTGGGGTGAACGGCGTCGGCAAGACTACTACCATCGGCAAGCTTGCCCATAAGCTCAAGAAACAGGGCAAGAAGGTCATCCTTGCGGCTGGGGACACGTTCCGGGCGGCGGCGATCGATCAGATAGAGATTTGGGCCAATCGAGTCGGTGTGGACATCATCAAGCATCAGCCCGGCGCGGACCCATCGGCGGTAATCTTTGACGCGGTGCAGGCTGGGATGGCTCGTGGGACTGACTGCATCATCGTCGACACCGCCGGCAGGCTCCACACCGCCGTCAATCTGATGTCGGAGCTGAACAAGATGGGACGGGTGGTCGAGCGCGCGCTTGGCCGTCAGCCGGAGGAGACGCTCTTGGTCCTCGACGCCACCACGGGACAGAACGCCGTCACCCAGGCAAAAGAGTTTATGCAGGCGGTCAATGTGACAGGAATCGCCCTCGCCAAGCTCGACGGCACCGCAAAAGGCGGCATCGTCATCACGATCAAAGACGAGCTCGGCGTGCCTATCAAGCTCGTCGGCACCGGCGAACAGCTCGATGACCTCGAAGACTTCGATCCCGAGGAGTTCGTTCGGGCGTTGGTCGAGGGGGAATAGTTATTGGAGCTATTAGCTCTTAGCAATTAGCTGTTAGCCAGATCGTGCCGTGCATCACAGATCGCTCGGGAGATTGCTCCCGACCGAAAAGAAGAACGAGGAGTTTAGTCCGGGGCATCAACTAGTCTCCAGACCCTGGGAATATGCGCGCCGGGTCTGGAGACCCGGCGCGATAAAAGACCCGGCGCGATAAATATCGCACACGATCACTGTATGAGCGACCACAACCTCCCAACCCTCGCCAGTCCCCAATTTGCAATTTGCATTTCCCCATCCCCTACCCTAAAACAACAATCCATTATCGCCAAAATACATGTTAAGAGCCGAACATACTCGTGGAAGAACTTGTATGGTTGACCAGATTGGGATTCGTTCCACTCTGAGTGACGGAGTCTTCTCCGTATACGATCACAACTTGCAAGACTGGAGGAGGTGAACGTGGACCAAGAATATTTCGACGATTTTGTCGACCAGACCAGTGTGTGGCATGGCACGTAACACTGAGGCTTTAGCCAACACGATTTACCGACTCATATAACCAGTCAGGCATTCAGGGTGAAGGGCGTTATGGGAAGCTTGCCACCCTTTGAAGCAAACCCCAAGGAGGCAGAGTAAAGAACATGCTGTGTATTAATGGAAAGAAGCGACGTGGAGGTTTCACCCTCATCGAAATCATGATCGTGGTTTTGATCATTGCAATCCTTCTCGCTATCGCTATCCCGAACTTCCTGCGAGCCAGGGAGTCGTCACGTGCCAAGAGCTGCCAGGGCAACCTGAGACAGATCGAGACTGCAAAAGAGCAGTGGGCAATGGACAATCGCAAGGGCGCAACCGATACCGCTACCAAGGATGACTTGGTCACAGAGTATATGAAGGGCACAGACAACACCCTTCCGACCTGCCCGTCAAACGGTTCATACTCTATCGGTAATATGTCGACCAGACCGGTGTGCGACAAAGGAACGAACGCTACTGCAGATACCTACGACGACCATCAGCTTCAGTAGGTTGCAGGATTTTCAAGTCTAACGAAAATTGGTCGCCCGTCTTCGGATGGGCGACCAGGTCTTTTTATATGACAAAACACCCCGGCTCAGTCAAAACACGCTCCCGATTCGGCTTTACGCTGATCGAGATGGTGTGCGTCCTCTTGATCCTCGGCATTCTCATTGCGATCGCAATCCCAAGCTATCTTACCGCCAGGGAGCATTCACAGGCGAGTGTATGTCGGGGACAGCTGCGACTGATGCAGGACGCGAAAGAGCGTTGGGCGATCGACAAGAAGAAGAACTCTGCGGACATCCCCACGTACGACGACCTCATACCAAACTACTTCAAGAACCGGCCCGTATGTCCCGGCGGAGGGGAATACACCCCAGGCAGCGTCGGGGATAACCCCACATGCAATCGACCAGGGCACAGTCTCTACTGAGACTCTTCACGTCAACTCGGTCTTATGCTGCTTTCTCGCGCGCAGCAGGTCTTCGTAGAACAAGAACTCCTGAGCCCAACCCGACCACACGCCATAACGATCCCAGAAGGCGTTGGTGATCTTTCTGTAGGCAGCGGTGGTGATCGTCTTCAGCTTGATCTCGGGCATAAAATAACGCTCCGCGACTTGCCTGATGTGGGTATCGACAGGGACTGCCTGGTCCTTGTTCAGAGCGAAAAGACACACACAGTCAGCAATCTTTGCGCCAATTCCCCTTAAACTCATCAGCTCGGCTTTGGCGACTTCGTACGGCGCTTCTCTTAGCGAATCGACCCACCGCGCGGGGTGTTCGAGGATCTGGCGGGCGACCATCGCGATGTTCGGGCCGCGCCACGCCAGGCTGCCGGTCTTCCAAAGGTCATCTGGGTCGGCTGCGATGAAGGCATCAGGCTTGGGGAAGGCGTAGTGCTTTCTGCCTGCCACTTCCACTATGAACTCGCCGTAATTCTCGCTTAACAGCTCGATTGCTTTCATAATCCTGGGAACGGAGTTTGCGGTGGAGCAGACGTAGGAGAGAAGAGCCTCGGTGGGGTCCTGACGAAGAAGTCGCATGCCGGCGAAGCGGTCGTTTACAAGCTCTGCCAGATGAGCATCGGCGGCTGAAAGGTCAGCGTAGATGCGCTCGATGTCGTCGTCCAGACGAAATGTAGAAGCGAATAGTTCGTAATCGGGCTCGCCCGGAAGAGTCTCCCAAAGAATCCCCTCGTCAATCTCTTTTACACGGATGACTTTGCCTTGGACGGGAGCGGCCCAGAAGAGTTCGTGGTCGTGACGCCATCTGAACGCCTGCCCGCAGGCGAGCGTAAACTGCAGGTTCAAGTGATGTTTTGGGATGGGAAGAAACTCGGCCATAAATCAAAAATGAGCCGGGGTGTATGTCACCCTCGGCTCATTCCTCATAAGCGGCAGCCTGCTCCAGAACCGCCTCCGCCATAAAGATCGGAGCCTTTGCCCGAAGGCCGACTGCGATCGCGTCGCTTGGTCTGGAGTCAATGATCAACTCGCGGCCGTTCATTGCCACGTGGATCTTGGCGTAGTAGGTGTCATGCCACAGGTCGTCGATGACGATGCGCTCGATATTCCCGCCCATGCGAAAAACAATGTTCTTCACCAGATCGTGGGTCATGGGCCGGTCCGCATTCGCGCCTTCAAGGGCGACCGATATAGAAAATGCCTCCGGACGGCCGATCCATATCAAGACCGACCTGCCGGTGTTGTCTCTTAAAAGCACAAAAGCAGTGGGCTGAGCTGTGGCGGCGTCCTGATGCTCGTACACGCCGACCACCTTGACCTCTTTTTCGTCAAGAGACTGCCCTTCCCCTTCTCCAGGGGGTCCCTCGTTCCAATCGCCCCGGAAAGGAGGCATACCATCAAGCGGGTTGTCCCCGCCGCCAGGCTTTCCCTCTTCCGGGCGATCCTCTTCGTTGAAGTCTCTATCATCTTCCACTTCAGTAAGCCCCTTTGATGTTACTCTGCAACCAATTTACCCGCAGACGGGAAACGGCAATCAATAGTAGAGAGTACAGTTCAGAGTTCAGATTTCAGAGTGGCTGTTACACCAGCACACCAAGCCTCGTCAGTCCCTACTCTGAACTCTTCTCTCTGCACTTCTCTATCTCTCTTAGTCCAAATCTCCCGACTTCATCGTCTTGTCGACGATCTTCAGGAACTCTTTGTTCGACTTGGTGTGGCGCAGGCGGTCCAGGAGAAGCTCGGTCGCTTCTACGCTTCCCAGCGCTGCCAGGAGCCTGTGCAGCTGCCATACGCGGCGCAGGGTGTCCTCGTCATAGAGAAGCTCGTCGTGGCGGGTGCCGGAGCGCTTGACGTCGATTGCAGGGAAAAGCCTGCGCTCGGCGATGTTGCGGTCGAGCACCAGCTCCATGTTGCCTGTCGCCTTGAACTCTTCAAAGATCGCATCGTCCATTCGGCTGCCTGTCTCAACAAGCGCGGTTCCGATAACGGTAAGGCTGCCGCCTTCCTCGATGTTTCGCGCGGCGCCAATGAACCTCTTCGGCCGGTAAAGCGCCGACGGGTCAAGACCACCGGAGAGCGTGCGGCCACTCGGGTTGACCGTGAGGTTCGAGGCGCGCGAAAGCCTGGTGATCGAGTCAAGGAGAACTACTACGTCCCGGCCAGACTCCACAAGGCGTTTGGCCTTCTCAAGCACGATGTCGGCTACCCTCATATGGTTCTCGGGAAGCTCGTCGAACGTTGAACTCACTACCTCGCCTTTGACCGAGCGGCGGATGTCGGTGACTTCTTCCGGGCGTTCGTCGATCAGCAGCACGATCAGGTGAACGTCGGGGTAATTTGTCGTAACACTGTTTGCGATTGTCTTCAGGAGAGTGGTCTTACCAGCCTTCGGCGGAGCGACGATCAGGCCTCTCTGGCCCTTGCCGATTGGTGCGATCAGATCAATAAAGCGCGCCGACAGGTTATCGCCGGTCGTCTCAAGGATGAGTCTCTCGTCGGGGTAGATCGGCGTCAAGTCATCGAAATGCTTGCGCTGCCTCGCCATGTCCGGGTCCACTCCGTTTACGGCCTTCACGCGAAGCAGGCTGTAGTATTTCTCGCTGTCTTTGGGCGGGCGCACTTCTCCGTAGACAGTGTCGCCGGTCTTAAGCCCGAAGCGCTTGATCTGGCTCTGCGAGACATACACATCGGTCGGGGATGGCGAGAAGTTGTCGTGCCTCAGGAACCCCCACCCGTCCGGCAGGATCTCGAGCGCGCCGTGGTCGAATATCAACCCGCTTTTCTCGGTCACCGCGGCAAGGATCTTAAAAACAAGGTCCCTTTTGCCGTCGTGGTCATCGCCGAGCTCTAGCTCCTTGGCGATCTCCTGTAGCTCGTCTACAGTTTTCTTCTCCAAATCCGACAGTTCTATCTGATCCAATCTACTCACCTCTTTGGCTGGCCCACAAACCGACTCCTGGAATTGAACTGAATGTTTGAGGGCTTAGGCGACCGCTTGGGCCGCGCTATTAAACGAATATAATGCCGACAAAATCGGCCATTGGGATTGCTCTTTGACTTCCGGTACCGCTAAACGCTCAGCCGGGAAAACTTGCAGGGCGAACATTCGGCACATGATCCCGACGGAATCCGTGCGTAACTGAAGTTCGAAAAATGGTGACTCGGAAGTATTGGCCGTCCGTCCCCGACGACCGAATGAGGACTTGTAATCTCTCCGTTGAGTATTATACCGAAGAATCCATACTTTGTCCACACTTTAACAAATATATTTTCCCTAATGGCTTTTGGACTATGAGGATGGAAGAACGTTTGGGGGTTAACACTGCTCACCAGGGCCAGGGAACAGGGCCCAGAGGCCGGTTTTTCCAGCCCCCAATCCCTATTCCCAACCCCTGAAAAAGGCTATCCTCCGCCGTATACTTCGGGTTTCAGTATCCCGACGTATGGCAGGCTTCGATATCTTCCATCGTAATCCAGGCCGTAGCCGACGACGTATTTGTCCTCGACTATGAACCCGTAATAGTCTATTCCAACATCTACCTTTCGGCGGCTGGGCTTGTCGAGCAGGGTCGCGACTCTCACGCTCGCAGCTTTCCTTGAGCGGAGGTTCTCGACGATGTAGCTGAGACGAAGCGTCCAGCCAGTGTCCACTATGTCCTCGACCACAAGAACGTGCTTGCTCTCGATGCTCTCATCAAGGTCCTTCAGGAGTCTTACGACGCCCGAGGTCTTGGTGTCGGCCCCATAGCTGGAGATCGCGACGAAGTCGTAATCCACCGGAATGGTGATGTGCCTTACAAGGTCGGCGAGGAATATCGTAGCACCTTTAAGTATACCCACGAGCACCAGGGCCTTACCCTCGTAGTCTCGGGAAATCTGCTCTCCAAGTTCTTTAACCCGGGCCTGAAGCTGCTCCTCAGTAATGAGCACCTGAGCTATATCAGTCGCCAGAGCGTACTTTGACTGTCCCATTTAGCCTACTCCCATTCGATGGTAGCCGGGGGCTTGGAGCTGACGTCATACACCAGCCGGTTCACACCCTCTACCTCGTTTATCAAGCGGTTACTAATTCTCTCAAGCACTTCCCAAGGAAGTCTTGCCCAGTCGGCGGTCATAGCGTCTTCACTTGTGACCGCGCGAAGGATGATCGGATATGCGTATGTGCGCTGGTCGCCCATAACACCGACGCTTTTGATCGGAGCGAGCACGCCAAAGGCCTGCCAAATACTTCTATAAAGACCCGCGCGCTTGATCTCTTCTACGATGATCGCGTCCGCTTCACGAAGCGTGTCCAAGCGGTCTTTGGTGACCTCGCCGATGATCCTGATCGCGAGACCCGGACCAGGGAACGGCTGACGCCACACCATCTCACTCGGAAGCCCGAGTTCCTCGGCGACGCGACGAACCTCGTCCTTGAAGAGATAGCGAAGCGGTTCGACGAGCTTGAAGTTCATATCATCGGGAAGCCCTCCCACGTTGTGGTGGGTCTTGATCTTGGCGGCGTTTTTCGTGCCACTTTCGATCACGTCGGGGTAAAGAGTCCCCTGCGCGAGGTAATCCGCCTTCGGAAGCTTGTTTGCTTCTTCTTCGAATACCCGGATGAACTCCTCGCCAATAATCTTTCGCTTCTCTTCGGGGTCGGTGACTCCCTTCAACCGATCAAGGAACCGCTTTTCGCAGTCGACGTAGATCAGTTTAATCTTGAAGAATCCTTCAAAAGTGTCCCGGACCTGTTTCGCCTCGTCTTTTCGGAGCAGTCCGTGGTTGACGAAAATGCATGTCAGCTGGTCGCCGACCGCTCTGTGAACAAGCCCAGCGACAACCGCCGAGTCGATACCGCCCGACAGGCCGCATATAACAGATTTGCTGCCGACCTGCTTTTTGATGTGATCGCAAGCAATCTTGACGAACGACTCCATCGTCCAAAGGCCACCGCAACCACACTCGTTATAGAGGAAGTTGCGAATAACTTCAACTCCCCAGGGCGTATGCACGACCTCGGGGTGGAACTGGACGCCAAAGAGCTTGCGCTCGGAGTTCGACATACTGGCGACAGGCGAGTTGCCGGTGCGGGCGCAGACCTTGAACCCCGGAGGCGGGCTCTGCACCGCGTCACCGTGGCTCATCCAGCAGATCAGTTCAGGGTTAAGGCCTGCGAACAGGTCGGAATTATCAAGAACGTCTAGCTCGGTCTTGCCGTACTCGCGTCGCTCTTGAGGCATAACGCCCCCGCCGAGCTGGAACGCCATAAGCTGCATTCCGTAACAGATGCCAAGAATAGGAATACGAAGATCGTAGATCCTCGGGTCGCAGGTGGGAGCTCCATCATCGTAGACGCTTGAAGGTCCACCGGAGAAGATGATCCCCATCGGCTGGCGTTTCGATATCTCCTCGATAGGCGTGTCGTACGGCAGAATCTCGCAGTAGACGCGGCACTCACGCACGCGTCTTGCGATCAGCTGGCTGTACTGAGCGCCGAAATCGAGAACGACTACGAGCTGCTTAGTTGCTGCGCTCGCTTTGGAACTTACCGCCACTGGCCAACCCCCTGTGCGCGCTGCATCGTCTTACCTTCGGTCGGAAGTGAAGGAGCGATAATCAGCTCCGCCTGCTGCATATCTTTTATAGTTCTAGCGCCGCAGTAGCTCATGGAAAGCTTCAGTGCGCCGATAAAGTTCATTGTGCCGTCGTCCAGCTTGGCCGGGCCAAAGAGCGTCTGCTCCAGGCTTGCCCTGGTGCCGACGTGGACCCTGGTGCCTCGCGGCAGACCCAGACTCGAAGTGGCCATACCCCAGTGGAACCCTTTGCCGGGGGCCTCTTCGGTCGCGGCGATCGGGCTTCCGATCATAACCGCGTCGGCGCCTGCAACGATTGCCTTGATGATGTCGCCGCCGGTCCTCATTCCACCGTCAGCGATGACCGGGACGTACTTGCCGGTCTTCTCGAAGAAGTCTTCGCGGGCAGAGGCAGCGTCGGCGGTCGCGGTGATCTGGGGAACGCCTACTCCGCAGACCTTGCGGGTGGTGCAGGCAGCGCCGGGGCCGACTCCCGAGAGAATCGCATCGGCTCCAGCTTCCATAAGCGCAAGCGTGGTCGCGTAGGAGACCGAGTTGCCGATCATAACGGGGATGGGTGAGTTCTTGCAGAAATCTGAAATAGAAACGGCCTCACCGCGGCTTGAATGGAATGTCGCGGCGGTAACGGTCGACTGAATAACGACCATGTCCGCGCCGGCTTCGAAGATCACGTCAGCGTACTTCTGCGCGGCTGCGGGGATAGCAGAGACTGCGGCAAGCTGGCCGCCGGCCTTGATCTGCTTGATGCGGTGCGCGATCAGCTCAGGCTTGATCGGCTCCTGGTAGATCCCCTGAATCAGTTGGATAACCCCGGCAGAGTCAGCCTCGATGATCTGGTTGATCACCGCGTCTGCATCCTCGTAGCGGCACTGCACGCCTTCGAGGTTGAGCACCGCAAGTCCGCCCAGCCTGCCCATTTCGATAGCGAGTCGTGGGTCGACAACGCCGTCCATGGCAGAGGCAAGAATCGGCACCCCAAAGCAAAGCTTGCCGATATTCCAGCTAGTATCTACATCGGCGACATCCACACTCACCGCCGCTGGCACCACGGCCACTTCATCAAAACCATAAGCTCGTCTGGCAGTTTTTTTGCCCCCGATATTGACCAACAAGATTCTTGTTCCTCCAACAGCTTTTGCACATATCATATCAAACGATATAGGCTGAAGTCAAGGAACTTGCTGATAGTTCAGAGCGCAGAAGGCAGAGGACTGAAATAAGGGGACTGAGCCGTTATTAAGCCTTTCGCGGCCGGCCTCTTCAACTACCGATCGCGCTACTCTTAGCATGGCAGCAGTATACAATCTGCTGGATCGCTTGTCAATAAAGGGTCAGTCCCTTTATTCCTAGGATCAGTGTCGATGCAGCCAGCTGACGTCGCTAGACGCCAGATCAACGTATCGCAGCTTGATGTTGTCGAGCCAGTCGGAACACCTAACCGGGAAAGCTCGCTCCCAAGCGTCAACCACGCTATCCAGAGTAAGGTCAACAAAGCTGTGGTCTTGTGGCTTCAGCAGCTTCTTGTATGCATCGACGACCTGAGCACACTGAGCGTCTCCCGGATGCCGAACCAGCACAAACAAGCCAGCAGAGTAAGGAGAGCGCGGGTGGTGCGTCATAGCCGTCGCCAGAAGATGCCCTCTCCATAGTTGGTTATAGTCGATGTGGTCCAGTTGACTCCACGAATCTCTTGGCCACGGAGAGTCCTGCCGTTCTACCCACCTTCGGTAATCACAGGAGTCATAGTGCCGCTGTGAAAACGGCTCTGTAAGCTTTGTCTCAATGCCCAGAAAACCTAGACTGCCATCGGGACGTTCGTATGAGATGAGTGCATCGAAGGCTGTGCCATCATTGAGATATTCTGACTTGGGGTAAGGTGCATATTCAAATGCAAGTTCCCGAACACGCCGGACTTCATCCTTACCCAGCAGCGCCTGGAGACCTGCCGTCGCCAGTCCCATATCTTCCGCCAGTGGGCCGAAGAGGTTGAAGCACATTGGCATACTCGACAGCATGTTGTGTAGCAGGCGGAATGGCTCTACGGCACCCGTGTGCTCCGCCATCCGCCTATTGGCTGCCGCGAAAGCTTCTGGGGAGACAAAGTTCAGTCCACGTTCGCCATCACCTGTCGTCAGCATATTGCCGTAGCGCGATGTGCTGTCCTTGTTTGGTCCCGTGCCGCAAGGCACCCGCAACACCGTAGAGCGGTACCAGCTCTGGTGGAAGCGCATACGGGCTGTGAATGGGGAGTCACTCCGGCACTGAGGCCCAATATCTGTCGAGTCCTGCGGGCTCTCCTGGGTTCCACTCGCTGACACCCCGTAACAGTGCTCGCAAGACGTCTCTCGGTTGACCTCCGTGAATACCGGCGTCCCGATGCTTGTTGGCCAACCGACGATTGGCACGATATTTCCAGTGAGGCAGCTCAGACTCGCCAGGTCTCGGCACCCATACAACTCGCCCATAACTTGAGCAATCTTCACAAACAAGGGCCCTAATTCGTTCCAGTGGTTCTTGAAGTACTCGACATACGACTGGACCTGAGGGAAGGCTGAGTTGTCCGGTTCGGCTTTGAGTTCTATAATAGCAAGGCAACGCCTCTCAATATCCACTGCCACCAGATCAGTGAATCGCTGGCCGACATCGGGCGTCAAACCCATGCGCCACTGGCTGAAGACAAAACGCAGGCGGTTAGGGCACCCCGGTATGCACAGATGATTGCACTGAGCCTCGCGAATCAGGCGGGCCTCAAATTGGTTCTCACGCGAAGGCTGCAATTGTCTTGCCCGGACATCCCGCAGGTATGCAATACGTTCGTCCAAGCTGTCCGACACCTCAGACGACGTGGCACCACACCTGATGTACGGGTCACGCCCAACTCCAATCCTCGGTTTGGGCGAATGAGGATGCAGGTCAACCACAGTGATCCGCCCGTCTGTTGGACGGAAGTACACGCCTCCAATCTCGGGAATGCTTTCAAACAAATGCTTGACCTGCCTAAACTCCGGGGTGAGCATGTATTCAAGTGATCGGTAGTGACCATCTCGTACTGGGCCGGATGATGAACGAGTCTCCACACGTGATGGCCTTGTCATAGTGACAGTTTCTTGCGGGGCACTGGAAGAATTGGTATCTCTCCTCCCTCCAATGCCAACCTTCTCCCACACAGCGTCAGGTCGGCGGTCAATGCACCTGATCTCTAACTGAGATTCATAGCGGGAGAGGTAACTCCCTATTCACGCATGGTAGTATTTGTCGTGCTCATAGTAGTTGCGGTGGGCTTCAACCATTACTTTATGATTGGACAGTTGCGTAGTGGGAAACTGCGCTGGCAAATCATCGAGTGCTCTATGCAGTGCATCGCTGCACACATCTTCTAGTTTCATATCGCCACCTCTCCTTTGTCGAAGCTTATAGTGTAATTTACCTTCGACTCGCAAAAAAAGAAACTGCTGAGTCAGTAATTGTCAATATGCACGGAAAATTGCCCCACCATCGGCGTCGCGTATTTTGATGCTTCGGCTCGTTCTTGGTAGCCAAAGCATCAAAATATGGCTGCGAACTACTTCGCGCCGAACCTTGCGACTGCGTGAGCCATCTCTTCGCTGATCTTCAGGTGCTGGGTGCACTTTTCTTCACATGCGCCGCAGGCGGTGCAGGCTTCGGGGCCTGGGGTGTTCATCTGAGCGAAGTGAGTCCGCGCGTGTTCCTCGAAACCCCAGAACCTGTCCTGGCCGACGCCGTACATAACGCCTGGAATGTCGATGCCCTGAGGGCACGGCAGGCAGTATTTGCAGCCGGTGCAGAAAGCCTGGCAGCCATGCAATATGCCGTCGAGCTTATCTCGCAGCATCAGCATCATTTCCTCTGAGAACAGCCGTGAGCCCGATGAAGCGAGGGTTTCGGTGACGTCGGAGGGCTTGGAAAAGCCGGAGATGATCGTGTCGACGCTGGGGTTCGAAAGAATATAGCGAATGGCAAGGTCAGGAAGCGATGTGGATCCGGCGGCTTGGGCCAGTTCGGCAAGGACCGCGCTTGGCTTGGTGAGCATTCCGCCGCCGACGGGGTTCATAATGACCGTACCGATACCCTTACGGTGGGCCGCATCGATAGCGGGGGCATAGGTGTTGTTCAGCATGTTATAGGTAAAAAGAATGATCTCACACCACTCGGCTTCATCGATGTAGGTGAGAAGGTTCGCCACAGAGTCGTGAGTCGTGAACCCTGTGTGGCCGACTATTCCGTCGTCCATCGCTTTGCGGATGCCGTCGACCATACCGCCCTTTGCCACTGCCTGGTCGTAGTGCTCACGGGAGTCGATGTTCCATACCTGATAGAAATCCAGGTAGTCTACGTCGAGGCGGGTCATCGACTCTTCGATGCGCTTACGCATACAGTCGGCTGATGCGTCATCGGTCTCCTCGATCTTGGTGATCCACGGCGACCATTTGGTTGAGAGGATAACCTTCTCGCGGTAACCGTCTTTCAGCGCTTTGCCGAGCTTGATCTCGGAGTCTCCATACCCGCGGCTGGTGTCGATGTAGACCGTGCCGCTGTCTATGGCATGGCGAATCAGGGCGACCGCCTGGTCAGTGTCTTCCGGGAACCGCATAGCTCCAATACTTACCTGCGGCACGTTAAAGCCGCTTCTGTTGCCAAATGGGCGTGTGTTCAAAGGGAATCTCCTTGTATTGCGTGCTCAAACCGGTGGCGCTATCCGCGCCAGCCCTTAAGAGACAGCGCGCATAGCGCCGTCGAAGTGATCAGCTTCATATTACACAAAAAGCAGGGAGACGCCAAGTAGTATTTTATCAGGCGGAGACGCAGCAGGACGATTGCAGGAGCCGTCGATTCTGTCAGCGTGGAACAGGCTCCTTGATTGTCGGCTCGGCGAACCCTGACTCGCTGTCGTAGAGCTCCCAGAGCTTTATATAGGAAAGCTGCACGTAAAACGCCTGCAGAACAGCGAGTATCAGGCCGAGCTTAAGCTGAGGTAAATGTGCTTTAGGTGAAGCTACGATATATCCAATAGTAGATGCCCCACACTCTCGTGACTCTTTTCACCAGACGCTGACTCAAGTCGTTGACAAACGTGGCGGAGGGGCAGTATACTGAGTGTGTACGGAGTCGCTGATGGCGATTTCGTCAACCCTTGTTGTATCCCAAGGCAAACGGTGGCCGTTCTGAGGCCCCTTTTTTCTAGCATTGGCTTGTGAAAAATCTCACGATCTTGCCGAAGGGATGACGAGGGTGTGGCGCGAGCTTAAGGCTTGTGTTTCCAAGCTTAAGGAACCGGTCTTATTCTTAGGGCGAGCGGGAGCATCAGGAGTATGAACGAAAACGTCGGCAAGAAAACCGAACGCAAAATTACACTCCAAGAAGTCTGCAACACTCTTGAAGCTGAAGTCATCGGCGGCGAAGACAAGCTCCAGGATGAGATCAGGACGGCCTGCGGCTGCGACCTGATGAGTGACGTGCTCGCGTTCACTCAGCCGGGGTCGGTGCTACTCACGGGCCTCACAAATCAGCAGGTCGTAAGGACCGCTGAGATGCTCGACTTGAAAGCGATCGTCTTTGTCCGCGACAAGCGACCCGACGAAGCGACGATCGAACTCGCGAAATCGCGCAACCTTCCAATTTTACTTTCCCCCTACCCTCTTTACGAAAGCTGCGGCAGACTTTACTCGCTCGGGCTGCTAGGTTGCACGACCGACACCCCAAAAAAGCGCGCGAAGATCAGACGCAAAGACCTTGAGCGAGCTTCCGGCGCGCTTACAGACGGAGAGTCCTAAATGGCAAGTCTCGATCCCTCCGATGGCAGACTCAAGCACTCTTTTGAGGTGGCGGGACGTGACTTCAACGGCGCGGGCGGCGCGTCTAGCAGGATAAAACACATCCTGCAGCAGATCGGCGTCGACCCCAACACTGTGCGGCGGATAGCCGTCGCAAGCTACGAAGCTGAGATGAATGTGGTTATCCACGCGCACCTCGGCAAAATCACACTGGACGCCGGGCCCGATTGTGTTATACTTCAAATTGAAGACCAAGGGCCGGGTATCCCGGACATCGACCTTGCTATGAAACCCGGATTCTCCACCGCAAGCGACGAGGTGCGAGAGATGGGGTTTGGAGCCGGAATGGGGCTGCCGAACATGGTCGAATGTGCCGACGAGCTTGAGATCGACTCCGTGCCAGGCACTGGCACGACCGTGAAACTGGTATTCTTCAACCGGTGATGACTATGCGCTACTTCCACTCGGTTCATTTGATCGAGAGCAAGTGTAAAGGCTGCGTAAGCTGCATCAAACGATGCCCTACTGAGGCGATACGAGTCAGGGACGGCAAAGCCAACATCCTTGAGGAGCGTTGCATCGACTGTGGCGAGTGCGTGCGCACGTGCCCGAACAATGCCAAAGACGTCCTCGCTGACCAGCTCGCATCTATGGAGCGGTTCAAGCATACGGTCGCCGTCCCCGCCCCCGCGCTTTACGGGCAGTTTTGGGAAGGTATCGACCCACGGAAAGTCCTCGCCGCGCTCTTTACCCTCGGGTTTGACGATGTCCTCGACGTCGCCTTTGCCGCTCACCTCGCCGCTGAAAAACTTCACCACCAGATTATGCGCGCAAAGATTCGTCCAGTGATATCGTCCGCTTGCCCCGCCGTTGTCAGACTTATACAAGTTCGGTTTCCCAACCTGATCGAGCACATCGCCCCCGTCGCCTCCCCTATGAGAATCGCCGCAAGGCTTGCCCGCGAAGAGATTTCCGTCAAAATGGGAATTGATGAGGCCGATATCGGAGTATTCTTTATAACACCCTGCCCGGCAAAAGTAAGCGCCGTAAACGAGCCCGCAGGGTTTGCCGACCGGTGCCTCGACGGCGCGATCCCGATTTCGGCAGTCTTCCCAATGATCCAGGAAGCGCTCTCGCGAGGGAATCTCCCCGACAAGCAGCCGCTTCGCTGCGGGACGAGGCCGGGTATCGGTTGGGCGCGCGCGGGTGGTGAGAACCAGTCGATCGCGGTCGAAAAGCACCTCGCGGTCGATGGCATCCACAACGTAATTGATATTTTGGAGAACGTCGAGCGCGGCAAGCTCCATGACATGCAGTATATCGAGGCGCAGGCATGCATCGGCGGGTGCGTCGGCGGGGTGCTGACGGTCGAAAACTCGTTTATCACGCGCAGGCGCATTAGAATACTCGCCTCAGATGAGACCGCCCAGCTGCCGACTCATGAAGAAGAACGACTCATCAGAGACGGCCTAAGCAAGCCGATTTATGACTTTGACCAGGCGATATTCCCCAGGCCTACTCTGAAGCTCGATGAGGACATGAGCCAGGCTATCAAGAAGCTCGCGGCTATCGAGCGGATGGTCGAGAACCTGCCGGGGCTCGACTGCGGCTCGTGTGGCGCGCCCAACTGCCGGGCGCTCGCCGAGGACGTGGTGCGCGGGCTTGCGGCTGAGACTGACTGCGTGTTTAAGCTTAGAGAGCGCGTCCAGCTCTTGGCTGAGGAACTGATGCAGGCGGCGCTTGCGGTTCCCGGATCAATGGGAGCGATAAGAAAGGGATCGGAGCAAAATGATACTTCAACAACTGACGATGGAACTAAGCCTGAAGCCTCTAAATGACGAGCTCGGCTCAGCTCAGGTGGTCGGCGGATACTGCTCCGACCTGCTCTCTGACGTGCTCGCCAAAGCCAAGCCCGGCTTTATCCTGGTGACGAACCAGAAGCATATGAACGTAGTAGCAGTGGCATCTCTTCTTGGGCTTGCTGGTGTAATCGTCGCGGGTGGGCTCGAACCCGACCAGGACACCATAGACAAGGCCCGGGAGGAAAACGTGCCGCTCTACTCGACGAACCAGTCTGCGTTTGATGTCGTCGGCAAGCTCTGGAGCATGGGCGTCCGGACAAATGCCGGTTAAATGCATCGCGGACCTGCATATTCATACGCTTTTGTCGCCGTGCGCTGAGATCGAGATGATCCCCCGGCTGATCGTCGAAAAGTCGATCGCCGAAGGGCTCGATATGATCGCGATCACCGATCACAACTCGGCTGAAAACACTCGGGCGGTGATTCAAGCCGCAAGGTCTAGTGCGCTCAAAGTTTTGCCTGGTATGGAGTGCGAATCGGTCGAAGGCGTGCACATCATCTGCCTGTTTGACGACGCCGCGGACGCCGAGTCGATGCAGGAGTTGGTCTACAGCGCGCTTCCGCCGCTTGTGAACCCGGCGGGCAAGTTCGGCGATCAGATGGTGGTCACATCTGATGCGGAGTTTGTGCGGTACAACGAGCGATTGCTCCTTGCGCCGACTTCTTTGACAATCGAAGATATCGCCGCCGCCGTAAGTGAGCGCTCGGGGTTTGCGATCCCCGCGCATGTCGATCGCCCCGGATACGGGCTCTTTGGAGTGCTCGGGTTTATGCCGGAGGAGCCGAAGTTTTCTGCGGTCGAAGTGTCTCGGCGGACGAAGCTCGACGAGGCGCGGGTGAAGTATCCCGATCTTGCGAGTCTTTCGGTGATAACCTCGTCGGACGCGCATATACTCTCTGACATTGGGATATGTAGGACGACGTTCTATATTGAGCACAGATCAGTCGTCGAGATTCGGATGGCTTGTGAAGCGCGGGACGGAAGATGCGTCGGCGAGTTGTTCGTTTGAGATGCGAATGGTTGGTATTGATAGATTTGTATGCGGTGATCGTGTGCGATATGTATCGCACACGCAAAGAAGAACAAGGGAGTTTACTCCCGATGAGTCGACTACAGTCGATTTCCCGGACTTAAGTCCTTGTTGTTCTGTTTCGTGCGGGATGAATATCCCCCACGATCATCGTTTCAGGGACAGGGTCCCCGAAACAACGGTGGCTAACAATATGCGTGAGATTTCTCTTCATATATTGGATATTGTTCAGAACTCTATTGCGGCAGGGGCCGGTCGGGTTGAGATTATTGTGGATGCCGACACGGTTCGGGATCTGCTTTCGATCTCGATTGTCGATAACGGACGCGGGATGAGCCCGGAGACGATCAAGAACGCGATGAACCCGTTTTGGACGACCCGAACGACCCGCAAGGTCGGGCTCGGGATTCCAATGTTCACGGCTGCTGCGGAAGCCTGCGAAGGCGCGCTTCGGATATCGTCCAAGGTCGGCGATGGGACGAGGCTTGATGTAAAGTTCAAGCTCTCACACATCGACCGCGCGCCGTTTGGAGATATCGCAACAACCGTGGTTGATATTGTCGTCGCAAACCCGGC
The DNA here is from genome assembly GCA_038207085.1 of Armatimonadota bacterium. GTDB lineage: Bacteria > Armatimonadota > UBA5829 > UBA5829 > DTLH01 > JBBRAE01. Next base: position 98,715 of record JBBRAE010000008.1, on the reverse strand, counting down.
GATATCGTTCAAGTATGAGCAGACCGTGAATGGTAAGAGCGCAAATCTTGATACAAGCGACGTCAGGCGAGAGCTAGGCGAGGTGCCCATTGAGACACCCGAAGTTCGCCACTGGATGCGCGAGTATCTTACCGAAAGTATCGCAAATATTGGAGCAATCGCCTAGCTAACAGCTAATAGCTAATAGCTCATAACTTAACCCAGAGAAAGGATGTCTAATGAAGACACTGGAGGACCTGAAGAAAATCCGTGAGGAAGCGCTGCAGGCTATGATGGTTCGCGATGGCGAACAGACTTGCAAGGTCGTCGTCGCGATGGGAACCTGCGGCATCGCATCGGGAGCTCGAGAAGTCATGTCCGCGATCCTCGATGAGCTCGCAAACCGCGGAATATCCAACATCACCGTCACGCAGACCGGCTGCAAGGGGCTTTGTGAAAAAGAACCGACGGTAGATGTCATCACAGCAGGCGGACCAGCCGTGACCTACGGCTATGTCACGCCCGAAAGAGCCCGAGCCATCGTGGAACGCCACGTGCTCGGCGGCCAGATGATCGGCGACTGGGTGGTCGCGACATCTTAGCCCGCTTTATTCGTGAAGCGAATAAAGCTCTTGCTAAGAGAGCATCATTCACGCTTCTCGTGAATAATGCGGGTTAGAGGGCCCGGATTGCAAATCCGGCCCAACAGTATTCCAACTAGCGACTAGCCACTGGCTACTAGCTACTTATTCTCACCTGTAACCATAACCAGGAGGTATATTGCTGTTGCAAACGCACGTATGTGATTGTGAGCAGATTGCTCAAGATGCGGCGGCCACTGAGCGCGAACTGTATGCCAAACTCGATGAAATGATCGAGGCGCACCGGGGACAGAAGGGTGTTCTGATCCAGGTGCTGCACAAGGCGCAGGAGCTCTTTGGATGGCTGCCTGAGGCCGTACAGATTAAAGTCGCTGAAGGACTCGATGTCCCGCTCTCCGAAGTCCACGGAGTGCTGACATTTTACTCGTTCTTCAACACGGTTCCACGAGGAAAACACACGATACGAGTGTGCCTCGGGACCGCATGCTATGTCAGAGGCGGCAAAGAGATACTTGAGAAGCTTCAAAAGGAGCTCAAGATCCAAGTCGGCGGAACGACCGAGGAGAGAGAATTCTCGCTCGAAATCAACCGCTGCGTTGGCGCCTGCGGTCTTGCACCGGTAGTGACGGTGGGAGCCGATATCTACCGAAGGGTCAAGCTCGACAAGATTCCTGGCATCGTCGCCAAATATAAAGGTAACGGCGCGTAGGGAGTTCTCTGCGCAGTCTTCACGAACGGGAGAGACATAGTTGACTATGGAGAAACTGTATAGGTCTCATGTGCTGGTGTGCGCCGGCGCGGGATGCGTCTCCTCTGGATGCCATGCCGTTGCCGATGCCCTGACAAGTGAGATAGCAAAACATAACCTGCAGGACGAGATCAAGGTCATCCAAACCGGATGTATCGGAACATGCGACCTCGGCCCTGTTATGGTGATAGCTCCTGAGGGAGTTTTCTACACAAAGCTTAAGCCTGAAGACGCCGTCCGAATCGTCGAGGAGCATCTCCTGAAGGGCCGAGTGGTCGAGGATTTGCTCCATACATACGAGGAAGGCGGGCAGTCGTTCAGGAGCGTCGATGAGCTGCCGTTCTTCCAGCTTCAGAAGAAGCTGGTGCTAAGAAACTGCGGTGTGATCGACCCCGCAAATATCGACGAGTATATCGCCCGCGAAGGCTACTCCGCGCTTGGCAAGGTCCTGACAGAGATGACCCCCGAGCAGGTCATCCACGAGATGATCAAAAGCGGCCTTAGAGGTCGAGGCGGCGGTGGCTTCCCGACCGGACGCAAGTGGCAGTTTGCGGCTGCGTCCAAGGGTGACCAGAAATACGTGCTCTGCAACGCTGACGAAGGTGACCCTGGCGCGTTTATGGACAGAAGTCTTCTTGAAGGCGACCCGCACGCAATCATCGAAGGTATGCTGATCGCGGGGTACGCGATTGGAGCGTCGATCGGTCACGTCTACGTGCGCGCTGAGTATCCGTTGGCGATCGAGAGGCTTTCGCAAGCGCTCGATCAGGCCCGCGAGTATGGTCTCCTGGGTGACAACGTGCTTGGCACGGGACACAAATTCGAGCTTGATATCAGGATGGGCGCAGGCGCGTTTGTCTGCGGTGAAGAGACGGCGCTTATGGCCTCGATAGAGGGCAAGCGCGGCGAGCCGAGGCCCAGACCTCCGTTCCCCGCAGTCTCTGGACTCTGGGAAAGCCCGACCGTCCTGAACAACGTCGAAACCTACGCAAACGTGGCGATGATCATCAACATGGGCGCGGAAGAGTTCGCCAAAATCGGCACCGAAAAGAGCAAGGGCACCAAGATATTCGCGCTTGCGGGCGCGATCAGCAACACGGGGCTCGTCGAAGTGCCGATGGGGACCGATCTTGGAACGATCATCTACGACATCGGCGGCGGAATCCGTGGCGGGCGCAAGTTCAAAGCGGCGCAGGCCGGTGGACCCTCCGGTGGGTGCATCCCTAAAGAGCACCTGAACGTGCCGATGGACTACGACAGCCTGATCGAGCTTGGCGCGATGATGGGCTCGGGCGGCTTGATCGTTATGGATGAGAACACGTGCATGGTCGACCTTGCGCGCTTCTTCCTAGACTTTATCCAGGACGAGTCCTGCGGAAAGTGCACACCGTGCCGCGTCGGGACCAAGAGAATGCTTGAAATCTTGGACAGAATTGCACACGGCGATGGCAAAGAAGGCGATATCGAGCTTCTGATCGACCTTGGCGAGCGGATCAAAGACTCCGCGCTCTGCGGGCTCGGTCAGACTGCTCCGAACCCCGTGCTTTCGACACTGCGATACTTCAGGCACGAGTACGAAGCGCATATCAGGGACAAGAAGTGCCCGGCGTGCGTCTGCAACGCGATGTTTGAGGCACCCTGCTCGCACACCTGCCCCGCAGGGACGAGTGTGCCCAAGTATCTCTCGCTTATCTCGAACAGGCGCTTCTCCGATGCGCTCAGGATCGTGCGCGACCACAACCCGTTTCCCGCGGTCTGCGGTCGGGTCTGCAATGCGCCTTGTGAAGATAAGTGCCGCAGAAGCCAGATAGACGAGCCGCTTTCGATCAGAAACCTGAAGCGATACGTCGCCGACGTTGAGATGAAAGACACCAAGATGCCGCCGGTTAAGACGCGCGGCACGAAGTCCGGCAAGAAGGTCGCGATCATCGGCGGCGGGCCATCGGGCCTCACCGCCGCGTATCACCTCGCGCGGATGGGCCACACCCCGACCGTATTTGAGGCGCTCCCCGAAGCCGGTGGAATGCTCGTCTGGGGTATCCCCGAGTATCGCCTGCCGAAGGCCGTGCTTCGCGAAGAGATAAGAGCCATCGAAGAGCTCGGTGTTACGATCAAGTGCAACACCCGGGTCGGCAAAGAGATTACAATGGATGCGATAAAAAGCGGCTTTGACGCGGTCTATGTCGCAACCGGCGCAGACAAGAGCTGGAACCTTGAAATCCCCGGAGAAGAGTCCGAGGGTGTATATGATTCCATCAAATTCTTGCGCGATGCTGCACTCGGAGAGAGCATCCCCGTGGGCGAAAACGTCGTCGTAGTCGGCGGCGGAAACGCTGCAATCGACGCGGCAAGAACGTCGCTTCGGCTCGGCGCAAAGCACGTCACCATCGCCTACAGAAGGCTCAGGGAAGACATGCCCGCTGACCCTTACGAGATACATGAGGCGGAGCTTGAAGGGGTCGTCGTTCGGTTCCTCGTGCTTCCGACCGAAGTCGTCGCCGAAGGCGGCAAGGCCAAGTCGCTTCGCTGCCAGCTCCTTGAGCTAAAAGAGTTCGACAAGAGCGGAAGGCGCAGCCCGAAGGCGATCGAGGGCGAAGTTATCGACATCCCTGCCGACACCGTCATCTCGGCGATCAGCCAAGAGCCGGAGCTAGACTTCCTCGGTGGCAACACCATCGAAACCAAGCGCGGCAAGATATGGGTCGACAAGCAGACCGGCGCGACATCAGCCGACGGCATATTCGCCGGTGGTGATGTTGTTACGGGGCCTGCGACCGTTATCGAGGCGATTGGCGCGGGTATCACCGCTGCCCAGGGTATCGACAGGCTCTTTGGAGGCGACGGGGTGATTCCCTCGGATATCGAGGACATCGTGATCCCGCAGCCCGCCGAAGACGTTGACGACATCGTCGAGACACCGCGTGCCGAGATGCCGAGTATCTCGGTCGAGAAGAGAAACCGCTTCGCCGAAGTCGAGACAGGCTACGAACGAGATGTCGCGATCAGGGAAGCTAACAGGTGTCTGCGATGCGACGCCTGCAACCAGGAGTCGAGGTAATATACATGGAGAACATTACCCTTACTATAGATGGAAAACAGGTGAGCGTGCCGACGGGAAGCACGGTGCTGCAGGCGGCAAAGGCCGCGGGGATCAACATCCCGACGCTCTGCTACCTCGACGGCGTGCACTCGATGGGCGCTTGCCGGGTCTGTCTCGTTGAGATCGAAGGCGGGCGCGGGCTTCAGGCCTCATGCGTCTACCCCGCGACCGACGGAATGGCCGTCAAGACCAACACCCAGCGGGTTAGATCGGCCCGGCGAACTGTCGTCGAGCTGATGCTCTCAGCGCACCGCCAGGAATGCACCTTCTGCGGCCGCAGCCTTAACTGCGAGCTTCAGGAGGTGGCAAAGCAGCTCGGTGTCACCGAATCGCGCTTCGCGGGAGCAATGCCCAAGCAGATCATGGACACCTCAAGCCCGAGCATCGTCCGCGACAGCAGCAAGTGCATCCTGTGCAGACGCTGCGTGACGGTCTGCCAGCAGGTGCAGGGCGTCGGGGCGCTGTTCCCGGTCGACCGTGGATTCGAGACGGCGGTCGTCCCGGCGATGAAGAAGGACCTGAACGATGTCGCATGCGTGATGTGCGGGCAGTGCGTATCTGTCTGCCCGGTTAACGCGCTTTACGAGAAGGACTCGACCAAAGCCGTCTGGAAGGCGCTCGCCGACCCGACCAAGCACGTTGTAGTTCAGACCGCGCCAGCCGTCCGCGTGGCGATCGGCGAGGAGTTCGGCATGCCTGCGGGCACCCGCGTCACCGGCAAGATGGTGAACGCGCTTCGCCAGATGGGCTTTGCCAAGGTCTTCGACACCGACTTCACCGCGGATCTGACGATCCTTGAAGAAGGAACGGAGCTTCTTGGTCGCCTGAAGAAGGGCGGGACGCTCCCGATGATCACATCCTGCTCGCCGGGATGGATCAAGTATATCGAGCACTTCTACCCCGAGCTACTGCCGCATCTGTCTACGTGCAAGAGTCCGCAGCAGATGTTTGGGGCGCTCGCCAAGACCTACTACGCCGAAAAAGAAGGCGTCGACCCCAAAGACGTCTATGTGGTCTCGATCATGCCCTGTACGGCGAAGAAGTTCGAGGCGGAGCGCGAGGAGATGTCGGCGAACCCCGGCATCCCTGATATCGACGCGGTCTTGACGACCCGTGAGGCGGCGAAGATGATCCGCGAGATGGGCGTCGACTTCGCGAACCTGCCCGACAACCAGTTCGACGAGCCGCTTGGCATATCGACCGGCGCTGCAGTGATCTTCGGAGCGACCGGCGGTGTTATGGAAGCCGCGCTTCGGACGGTGTATGAAGTAGTCACGGGCGACACGCTTGAGAACGTCAACTTCACCGACGTTCGAGGGCTGATAGGCGTGAAAGAGGCGACGGTACAGGTCGGGGATATCCCCGTGAAGGTCGCGATTGCAAACGGGCTTACAAACGCCCGCCAGCTTATGGACAAGGTCGCAGCCGGAACCGCCGACTATCACTTCATCGAGATCATGTGCTGCCCCGGCGGGTGTATTGGTGGAGGCGGACAGCCGATCCCAACCACCGACGCGATCCGCGAGGCCCGCATGAAGGCCATCTACGACGAGGACGAGGCGCTTGTCATCCGCAAGAGCCACGAGAATCCGGCCGTCAAGGCGCTCTACGAGGAGTTCCTCGGCGAGCCAAACAGCCACCTCGCCCACAAACTCCTGCACACGCACTACACCAAGCGGCGCAGGTATCCCGTGGTTGAGATTGAGCCTCTGTTGCCTGAGACTCAAGAAGCATAAAAGAGAACCCACAGGCCCGGAGCAGTAGTGAGCTCCGGGCCTTTTTGATTGATTACAGGCACGAAATCCTCGGCAATTCCCCGACAGTTGATAGAACAATACTCTTGGACAGGTAGCAATACTATGTCTATGACAAATCTCCATTGCCAACATCAGGGTAGTCGTCAATATGGCGCAGAGCCAGGAGCAGGCGGAGCAGGTTTTTGGCATCATCGACTCCATCGCAGGCAAGTTTCTGTCCAAGCGACTAACCTACGGCGGATGTGTACGCGCCGACGCCCAGCGGCCTCCTGCGTGCGCAAGCGACAATCGTTCGTCGCATCTTCCCCTATGACTCCGGCGGCCTGCGACGTGCGGGCGCTCGCCGCCAGCATCGCCGCTCGCAGCACAGACGCAAACCACTCCAGTTTCACGAGCCTCTTGGAATCGGTAATCGAGATTCAGTCCGACGCCGCCTGACGTGCGTAAAGCTCTCGCCTGCCTGCTATGTTTGACAAGCAGGCAGGCTGGGGATATACTGCGACAGAATTGCAAGTATCCTCGATTCGAAAGCGAGGGCTCCCGTGCGGCGAAAAGATGCTTCCAAGGATGGACATTCGTCTCTTCAGACATGGATGGGTCTGTTATTCGTTGTTCTTACACTGATATTTCCGACGCCCCCGGCGCATGCCGCGGCAGCACCGGACCAGGCGCTCATTCTGCTTAATCAGAAAGACGCCGCGGGGGTCGAAGCCGCCATAGAAAGGCTTCGAGCGCTAGGAATTGAAGCCCAGCACGTGCTCCCAGGAGGCGCGATTATCGCAAGCGTTCCGACGAGCGCGGAGGCCGGTGCAAACGAGCTCCCAGAAGTCAGGGCAATCATCCGAGTGACCGTGGCCATTCCCGCCTCAGCAGACCCGGACACGACAACCGCCATCAAAATCTGGAACACACTTCTGCAACCTGAGACTGCCACGGACGCGCCCGACGGACAGCCGCTTGTCAGAGACGCCTTTGTCCCGCCGGAGCCTGATATGAGCACATCAGCGGTCCTGGCTGCGGCAGCCCCGGGAACCACTCAGACCAGCGAGTTTATGATCGGCAAAGTGGCGGTCGGCGTCATCATCCCGGAGTCAAACGGGTCCGGTGAGAACTGGTCGGCGGCACGGCAGGACACCGTCTTCAGCCAGATCGTGACCGGGCTCAACTGGTGGGTCAACAAAGGCGGGGCCGCAGCGCATCTCACGTTCTATTACGACAAAAAGTTCAGCGTTCCAACCCAGTACGAGCCGATCACCATGCAGGGTTACGAAGATGAGAGCACGTGGGTGTCAGACATCTTCGCCAACATGGGTTACTCCTCAGGCACACCTTTTGCCCGGGCTCGCAGCTATATTAACAACCTCAGAAGCACTATGGCGACGGACTGGAGCTTTGCGATCATCGTCGTCGACAGCCTGAACGATAGCGACGGCATGTTCACCACTGGAAGGTTCGGCTACGCGTGGCTGGGTGGTCCCTATGTCATCATGACCTACGACAACGACGGCTGGGGAATATCGCGAATGAACCAGGTCACAAGCCACGAGACCGGTCACATCTTCCTCGCAGACGACGAATACTGCCAGCAAGGTTACGCCTGCTGCACGTCGGCAAATGCCGGTTATCTTAACATTCCAAACACCAACTGCGAACTGGACAACCCCGCGAGTGTTTCCTGCGTGATGAAGTCCAACGACGACTACCTGTGTCAGTATACCTGGGCGCAGATAGGATGGAGGGACAGCGACTCCGACGGGCTCCCCGACACCGTCGACAACACAGTGGGCTGCACGTACAGCACCATCACGACACCGAATGACGACTCGACTCCTACCATTTACGGCACCGCTACCGACATCCCCTGTGTCGCTCCCTTGCGCTCGGACGTGACTATCAACAAAATCACAGCTGTGAAGTGGTGTATCGACGGTGGGGTGTGGAGTGATGCCGCTTCAGCGGACGGTGCATTTGACGAGGACTCCGAGTCGTTTACGTTCACAACGCAGACGCTCGGCGCAGGCTTACACACCGTCCAGACCCAGGCGTTTTCGAGCTCCGGCAATGCAAGCCCTGTGATAAGCTCAACGTTAGAAGTTCGGCTTACAACAAACGTAATCTACGTCAACAAAGCCAACCAAAACGCCGTTCGCGACGGGTCGGGCTGGACGACCGCCTATCAGACCATCACCCAGGCGATAAGCGCCTCGACAAGCGGCAAGGAAATATGGGTCGCCTCTGGCGATTACGCTGAGCGCATCACGATAAAGTCGGGCACAGCGATTTACGGAGGGTTTGCGGCTCGCGAGGGAGTCAGGGAAGAACGCAACGCCAGGGTCAACAAGACGACGCTAAACGGAAGCAGCGGGGGGTCGACCATAACCGTTCAGTCCGGCGCGACTCAGACCACCGTAATCGATGGGTTCACCGTTACCGGCGGGCTTGCGACAAACGGCGGTGGCTTCTATATTTATACAAGCTCTCCGACTATCTCAGGTAACATCATCATTGGAAACGGCGCGACGACGACTGGCGGGGGCATCTATTGCTATGGCTCAAACGCGGTGATCGTGAACAATATCATCTCAAGCAACAGCGCTTCAACCGGTGGAGGCATCCGCTGTTCATCGGGCGCGCCTTCGATCAGAAACAACACTATAGTCTACAACAGCACCTCAACCGACGGTGGCGCAATCTACATAATGAACTCATCGCCCATCATTGCCAACAACGTCGTCGCCTACAACTCACCTGGTGTGTTCAAGATATCCGGCAGCCCGACTGCCCGCAGCAACTGCGTCGGGTCAAACGGCGCTTACGATTACTCCGGGCTGTCATCAAGCGGCGACGTGACAAGTGACCCGGCTCTTGCGGCGGCGGATTATCAGCCGATGTTCACCTCTCCCTGTGTAGACACGGCTGCCCCTGCCGATGCGCCCGCCAAAGACATTGCGGGGTCGATCCGCCCGCAGGACGGCGACGGCGACGGGACGGCGCTTCCCGATATAGGCGCCTACGAGCGTCCGCTGGCGCTTTCTTCTGCCAAACGATCGCTTTCTGATGGGACGAGTGTGAGCGTGGGGGACCTCGTAGTGACTGCCGCGTTCCCATCCATGCTCTACGCGGAGTTTGCCGACAGATCGGGAGGTACGAGAATAGATACGTCGGAGGCGTTCGCTCTTGGGCAGGTGATCAACCTCTCGGGGGCGATCAAGACCGACAGCACGACAGGCGAGCGCTATATCGAGCCCACAGGACAGTGGCCCGACCTCGCCGCTGTCGCACCCGTCCCGGCTCCACTGGGTATGACAAACTACGCGCTTGGCGGCGGCCCACTCGGCCTTCAGGAAGGCGTGTGGGACGCTGCTGAGAGCGTTGACACCGTGGGAGTATGGAGATGGAACCAGTCCATAGGAAGGAACAACCTCGGCCTGCTCGTGCGGGTCTGGGGCAAGATCACCTGCATCGACCCAGCCGGCGCGTATTTCTACATCGATGACGGCTCGGGGCTGTACGACGGAACCTCGCAGCGCACCCCCTACCCCCTCGGAGTGCGAATCGCCTTCGACGGCCGAAGCTACGCCATCGGTAACTATGTCACAGTGAAGGGGATCAGTTCCTGCATCCGCTCGATGGGTGGCCCGGTCGTGCGGGTCGTGAAACCATGCACAAGCTCGGACATTCGGATGGAATAGGGCTAACCTGCATTATTCACGAGTAGCGTGAATAATGCTCTGTTAGCGAAAGCTTTATTCGCTTCACGAATAAAGCGGGCTAACTGACCATCTTACGCATCCTAACCCACCAGGTCGACAGCAGGCCTGAGGCTTCGGTGTGGAATCTGGCTTGACGGAGGTTTTCGAGGAAGCTTGCGGGGTCGGTGAATGGCTCCATTATGTTGATTGCGCTCCCGATCGATGCGACAAAGTGGGAGTCGCTTCCAACTGCACCGACCTTGCCGAAGCGCTCTGCTACGTGGAGCGCCCGAACGTTGTACATCGGCAGGCTGATCTTTGCATTGAAGACTTCGATTATATCTACGAGGTCGATTATCTCTGAAAGCCTCCGCCTGCGCACGCGGTGGACCTTGAACTTGTCAAAGGGGTGCGGCACGTAGACGAGACCGCCCTGGCGCTTGATCTCGATGCAGGTCTCACGCAGGTTTCCCCCGGCCTCGATCTTTTTGCTTAGAAACAGGCCGACCACCTCACCGTGCATCGTCGATATCTCCTCACCGATTATCACATGCAGGTCCGGCGCTTCTTTTGCAAAGGCCAGCGCGCCGTCGATGCGGTTGTGGTCGGTGATCGCGATCGCGTCGATCCCGCCTCGCCTGCAGTACTCGGCGATAGCGGGGAGTTTGCTCTCAGAACAGGCTGAAAAGTTCGTGTGGACGTGGAGGGCTACGTTCATGGCACCGCCTCCGGGACCACGACTTGCAGGCATCCGGGCAGCACCTCGATCTCGGCGGGAGTGAACCCGACCGACATCGCGTCGGCGTGAATCGCCAGTTGCTCGTCGCCCACTGCGGCGACTTCCACACGTTTTGCCCGGGTGATATAGGTCTTCGCCAGGCCCAGATGGGCGCCCATGGCTGCCGCAACGCTATACTCGATGATCTCAACCTTGTTCAGACTCCCGACTATGATGACATCGAGCAGGCCGTCGTCAATCACTGCGTCAGGGGCGATCTGGAACTGCCCACCATACATCGAGGTGTTGGCGGCTGTAACTTGGAAGACTTCCTCGACATAGGGCACGCCGTCGATGATCACCCGAACTAGCTGTGGGGCCCAGTCCGAGAACGTCGCGATAGCTGCGGAGATGGCATCGACCCGGCTCTTCTCGGTGCGCTCGCCGTAGGCACGAAATATAGCAGCGTGAAACCCGACACCAGCGGCCTGCGAAAACACGACGCCGTTTACCCTGCCAAGATCGATCTCGCGGGTGTGTCCTTCAGCGAAAACGTCGATCGCCGCGTCGATGTCTGTCGGTATGCCAAGCGCGTTTGCGAGATGGTTCGCCGAGCCTACGGGGATGATCCCGAGACGAAGCGCACGGCAGCGGTCGACCGCCTGCAGAAGCGCATGAATCGTCCCGTCGCCACCCGCGACAATCACCCGGCCCCCGGAGCGAGTGGCGGCGTCGAGGATCTCAGCCTCCGTCGCACACGGCGGATACTCCACCTCGATTCCGCGAGCATAGAACCGCGAGGCGAGGTCCTCCGGAGTCAAGCCTATCTTCTTCGCCTTCCCGGCGTTTGGGTTGAAAAGTAGGGTGTCCATACATCTAATAGTTTTCCCAGCAGAGATTGCGCCAAACCATTGGTTGGGAGGATAGTGGGGACGGGTGCAATAGACCCGTCCCCACAAATGATTATGTTTACTTTGCAGCGACTGCCGATGCAATTACAGCGGGCGGAAGCAGGTCGGGGGTGATCAGCTGGGCCTTGGGGTCAGCGAGCACTATCGCCCGCTCGCAGACGTTCTCAAGCTCTCGGATGTTCCCCGGCCAGCGGTGATGCATCATTATCTCAAGCGCCTCGGGGCTCGCAAACTTGATATCTTTGCCGTTTTCTTTGGCAAACTTGCCGATAAAGTGCTCGACCAAAAGCGCAACGTCGTCGATGCGCTCGCGTAGCGGCGGCAGATTGATCTGAACTACCTGCAGACGGTAGAACAGGTCCTCCCTGAACTTGCCTTCTTTCACATCTTTTTCGAGGTTCTGGTTGGTCGCGGTGACGAGCCTTACGTCAACTTTGATCGGCTTCAGGCCGCCGACGCGCTCGAACTCACGTTCCTGGATGACCCTCAGAAGCTTCATCTGCACGTTGCCGGGGATGTCGCCGATCTCATCGAGAAAAAGCGTTCCGGTGTGGGCAAGCTCGAATCGCCCCGCTTTCTGATTCATAGCGCCAGTAAACGACCCCTTCTCGTGCCCGAAGAGCTCACTTTCAAGAAGCTGCTCGGAGAGTGCGACGCAGACGACGGGGATAAACGGGTGCTGCGCACGCGTCGAGTTGAAGTGAAGCGCGCGGGCGATAAGCTCTTTGCCGGTGCCGCTTTCACCCCGCACAAGCACGGTCGCCCGGCTGTCGGCGACGCGCTCGACCATCTTATAGACTTCCTGCATGGCGCTTGATGAGCCGATGATGTTCTCAAACTTGTAGCGGGTCTTCAGCTGCTGGCGAAGCTCTCTATTTTCGTTGATCAGGTGTCTGCGCTCGAGGGCTCGCTTGACGACAACTTTTAGCTCGTCCATCTCAAAAGGCTTGGTGATGTAGTCGAACGCGCCTAGGCGCATCGCATCTACCGCGCTCTTTATGGTGCCGTGCGCAGTTATCATAATCACCGAAAGGCTCGGGTTTATCTCCTTGGCGGCCTCAAGGAGCTCGACGCCGTTGACGTCGGGCATGATGAGGTCAGAGATCATGCAGTCGATCGATGTGTTCGTCGACACTATGTCGATCGCCTTTTTGCCGTTTTCGGCGGTTATTACGGTGTAGCCATCCTTGGTTAGCACCGCCTCGATAACTCGCCTGATATTGGGCTCGTCATCAGCTATAAGAATCGTTCCAGTGTTGTTAGCAGCCACTTTCCACTCGCTTCCAATCAGAGTTTAGTCTGAGGTTACTGTCTTCTATCAATAGTATCGGCTTCCGGCGGGTTTGGCCGCAGCGCTCCTGCGACCGGAAGGATCATACGGAACATCGTCCCTTGCCCGACCCGGCTTTCTACGTGTATCCGCCCGCTGTGGTTCTCCACAATCTTCTGGACGACCGAGAGGCCAAGCCCTGTTCCCTTGGTCTTGGTAGTGAAGAACGGTACAAAGATGCTCCTGAGCTTCTCCTCGGCGATTCCGCAGCCGGTGTCTTTTACTGCAAGCTCCACACTGTGACCGCCGATAGAGCGCGTGATGATCGTTATCTCGCCGCCCGTGGGCATCGCCTGAAGCGAATTGATGATCATGTTACGGAGCACATGCTCAAGCTGCTTGCCGTCGGCCTGTATGAGCGGCAGTTCCGCCGCGAGCTTCTCGTGGGCGACTGCACCGCTGTCGACGATGTGAACGCACATCAGCGCCAAAGTCTTTTCGACGATCTCGTTTACGTCTACCGGGCCGATATCGAACTCCATCGGCCGCGCATACTCCAAAAACTCCGTAGTGAGGCGCGAGAGTCCGTTCACCTCATCTATTATAATACCAAGGAACTCTACAATAGAAGCTTCGTGCTCGAATTCCTTCTGCAGATACTGCGCCGCGCCCTTGATCGAGCTCAACGGGTTCCTGAGCTCGTGGGCGATGCTCGCCGCAAGCTGGCCGACAGCCGCAAGCTCCCCCATCCGACGGAACTCGTTTTCCATCTTGATATCTCGCGTGATATCCTCAAAAATGATAACGGTTCCAAGCGGCTCCTCTGAGTTGTTCGAGAGAACCGATGCGCTTAGGTTCAAGTACATCACGTCCGGGCCGGGGGGGTGATAGACGAGCTTGTAGCCCTGGTAGAGCAGCCCTGTGGACTGTACGTGCCCAATGATGTCAAGAGTGCTCTTTTTGTCCTCATCGGTCATCTTGAGCGACTTCACGACATCCCGGAATAGCTTCCCGATGACTTTGTACCCCACGACACCGACGATCTTTTCCGCCGCGTTGTTCCATGTCAGCACCTTCCCGCCGCTGTCCAGCGTGATGACACCTGCTGCAATACTTGAAAGAATATTGTAGGTATAGCTCGTAAGCGTCGCGAGCGCTTCCAATTCTTTATATATAGCGGCGCTCTGGCTTGCGATGATGGAAAGCACCCGCACGTCGTCTTCGGAGTAGAGATTCGGGTTCGCGCTGTGGACCGAAAGAACGCCGACCGCGTCGTCCTGCACCATAAGCGGGATGCTCATAAGCGAGCGAATCGGCCTGTCGCTCAAGTTGATGGGGTCGAAACGCTGGTCCTGGCTCACGTCCGGCGAGACGACGGCTTTCGCCTCGCGCACCGTCCAACTCATCACATTGTTGCCGGAAAGCGGCTGCGGGGCAAGTTTTCTCGGGTTGCCGACCGTACACTTCACAGCCGTCGGCACCATAAGCCCGTGCTCGTGGTCGATCGCGTATATCGCCGCTTCATCGGCGTCGACGAGATCGATCACAATGGAGAGAATCGCGTCAAGCGCCTCTTCCAGGCTCGATGACGAGCTGATTCTTCGCGAGAACTCATACAGTGTAGAGAGATCGAGCACCTGACGGCGCATCCTCTGCTCGTACCTGATAGCGTTTTTCAGAACGACCGCAGCCTGGGAAGCAACAATCGAAAGCAGTTGGGTCTCGCCGATCGCAAACGCCGGTTTCTCGCGTCTGAACATCACAAGCGCACCGACCGGAGCATCCTCGGCAAGGAGCGGCACCAAAAGCACAGCGCCGTCGGGACCTGCGATCTGGTCTATCAAAATCCGGGCCGTTGGTGTGAGCCCTGTCGCCGTTTCGTGTGTAAACTGAACAGTAGAACGAAGCTCACGAACAAGCTCAAGCGCGTGATCGCTCGTCAACACCTCCCGCACCAGGCCGAGCACGTCACCGTCGACGCCGGTCGCCGATTTGAGATCGATCGAGGTCCGCCGTTCGTCCAAGAGAAGCAGCCCACAGCCGTCGCATGCGACGGCTTTACGCGCAACGTCGGTTGCGATCGTGGCGGCGTTATCAAGGCCATAAGCCGAGCTGATCGTCTTGCTGTGCTCAAAGAGCACGTTCAGCTCGCTGTATTTCTCTTCCATAGCCTCGTAAAGCCGAGCGTTTTCGATGGCGATACCGGCTTGGCTGACAAACGTCGATAGGAGTTCCACGGCAGAAGGCTGGATCGCCCGGTTCGACACGGAGTTGTCGACCATAACAACGCCGATGCATTCCTCGCGCACTACAATCGGGGCAGCGAGGTGGGCGTCCTCCCGAACGACTCCGGGGTGATCGTAGTCGGTGATCCCGCCGTCGCGGGCAAAAATCGGGATGTGCTCGCGCGCGGCAAGGCCGACAATGCCGTCACCCGGCGCGACCGGGGCGACGAGTTCAGCCTCAGTGTAACCACGGCAGACGCCAGCTATAAGCTCGCCTGTGCGCGGGTCGGAGAGATACACGCAGCAGCGGTCAAAGCCAACAACGTCTACGATGCTGTCGGCGACCTGGTTCAAGACGCCGTCTAGGTCGAGCGTCGAGTTGATCGCCCGCAACAGGTCGGAGATCGTGCTGATCTCGGCGACTCGGCGGGTGAGACTGGTATAGAGATTTGCGTTTGAGATCGCGAGTGTGGCCTGGGTGGCAAAGATGGAGAAGAGCTTCACGTCCTCTTCGGTAAAGGGCTCCGCTGGGAAGTGCCGTCTGATGTTCAGCACCCCCATCACCCGGCCCATTTCGTCCTTCATCGGCGCGCAGATCGAGGCTGCGATGTCTTTTCGCGCCCGCACAAAACCGTGGAGCCTGGGGTCGGAGTCCACATCGAGAATCAGCATCGCCTCGCCGGTCGAAGCGACCCGCCCCGCGATCCCCTGCCCCACCGGGATTCTCGTTCCCCGCACGATGTCGTCGACCAGCCCGTAGCTTGCCTCGATCGTAAGCTCATCGCTCTCGAAATCGCGTATCAGGAGCGAACACGCCTGCGCGTCCATAACATGAGCGGCCTTTTCCGTGATCATCGGGAGCAAGTTAGAGGTGTCGACCTCGGTTATCGCCGCGCCTATCTCGTAGACCGCCGCAACCTCCTCCACGCGCTTTCTCGACTGTTCTTTGGCCGCTTCAAGCTCGCAAGTGAGCCTGTAGTTCTCAAGGGCGAGGTTAATCTGGGGGGAAATCTTCTCCAATAGCTCGGTGCTGCCAGCCGCAGAGGCAAGCGCGGCTCGCCGGTTTGATCCGAATGTGATGGAAAGCACGCCCGAATCGGACGCTTCGGCGTCCCCGCAGACACGCGTGGCGGCTTCAACGCATTTCGCGGCATCCGCGCATCCGTCAAGCTCAGCCTTCCATGTTAGGACATGGCTTAGATTACCGTCCTGGGCCGCGAGCGCAAGGCACTCGGCGCCGATCTCCGCCCGGGCCGCTTCAAGGGTCCGCAGTATTGCAGCCGACTTGGAGCCATCCGAATGTAGAGAGGAGCCAGCCTCGCCCGAAAACTCAGGTGTCCCGGCCTGGCGTGTCATATCGGGGAATCAACCTCTGGAGTAATATCTTGTTCCATTATATCATTCAACCGCTGGCCGTGACAACGAGCTCTGCGCATTTGATGCACATCTGTTGTATATCGACCTAGATATCAATCCTTTCCGTGTCAGATCTGTGAGCGTGATCTCGTCGAAACGAGGCCTTTCAATGCTCATCTATTCCATAGAAACGCTGGGATTATCAAACGTATTTGCCCAGCAAAGCAAACAGGCCACAGGCAGCCGATAAATGGCTATCAAACCTGTACTATTACGTCTATCAGATTTAGGGACTATTCAAAGGGGAATCGAATGTTTCATCTTCAAAGACTGGCGGCAGCCGCAATGCTTGCTGCACTCGTTGGCACGGCTCACGCCGACAACTTCACATCACCACTAACAAGCACACCACCACAGATTGACGGCAAGATAGAAACATGTGAATGGGCTACTGCCACTTCATTTGACGGTTTCGGTCGTACCGAAGGGCTTGTCCAACAGCGCGCGCAGGCCTGGGTCAGCGCAGATGAGAAAACGCTCTACTTCGCGGTACGCACACAGACCCCCGACGAAGGGAGCCTGATATCAGAGCCCCGGGCAAACCTTGCACAGATGTTTTGGAGCGACGACACAGTCGACGTGCACATAAACCCGATCCCAAACGATTACAAACAGCTTCAGTATCAGCTACTCGTGAACCACCTCGGATATGCAACCTACAGAGTGCATGAGCTGAACAATGCCCAGGAAGACCCGGGCTGGGATGGCGGCTGGCAGAAAGCCATAGGTTTCAGAAACGGATACTGGGAGTTTGAGTGCGCGGTACCGATCTCCAGCATGAGCGCGGTCAAGAAAGTTCGCAAGATCACGGATGGCGTCTGGGTTTTGAACCTGTCCCGTGAGTGGAAAGGCCCGACCGGCGCAGTTGGCTCCATCGCGTGCCAGACTCTAAACGGCGGGTTCAGCGCAGGCGGCCCACATCTCTTCCAGGGACTGCCGTTCATGTTCACAAAAGCGGCCCCAGCGGTCGGTTACTCGGTCGGCTCCGACCCGTTTCTCTCCGACTTCTCTGGAACGCTTTCACTATACAACCCGACAAACGCACCGATGGAGCTTGATGCGTCCATCGTGATAGACCGCGACCGGATGCCCGAGATCAGGCAGGCTAAGAAGTTTACACTGGCCCCTGGAGCGCGCGAAAGCCTTGTCATCACCTGCCCCAAGGACGACGCGACGACCGCTTTTGACCAGCGCATCCTCGTCACCTCCGCCGACGGCAAAACCGTCTACTACGACCGCGCCACCAAGTGGCCCCGCACATCCAAGCTTGTCTACAAGGGCGGAGACGTTGTTGTCAAGAAAGCCCCGCTCAAGCTCGACTTTGCTTACTACCCTTACACAAACAAGATGCGCATTGCGATCGACATCTCAGGGCTTCCCAGCGACGCAAAGCTCGCCGGCCTGAGCGCTACGGTTCGTGAAGCGGGCGGCAAGACGGTCAAAGTGCAGCCCGTATCGCTTGACGGGTTCGATAAGGCAGGCAAACAGGAGCTTGAGATGAACCTGCCGCCGCTCAAAGGGCAGTATGAGCTAGTACTTAGCCCACGTGGGACAAACGCCCCTGCGGCAATAGTCAAACCCTTCGAGCGAACCGTTTATGAGTGGGAACACAACACTCTGGGCCTCAGTGACAAGGTCTACGCGCCGTTTACTCCGATCAAAGTAGTTGGCAACACGCTCTCGACCGTCCTTCGCAATCATACGCTAAACGGCCTTGGACTGCTAGACCAGATAACCGGCGAGTCGGCGAACACCGGCATCGCCAAACCGATGCTTGCATCGCCCATGCGCTACGTCGCCCGTGTGGACGGCAAACCGACAGCGATTCAAGCAGGCACGCTCCGTGTCGTATCAGCCAAGCAGAACGAAGTGACAACCGAGACCACCTTTACAGCTGGAGCGCTCAGGGCCTCGTCAAAAAGCCTCTGGGACTATGACGGCACGGTAAAAGTCGAACTCACCCTGCAGCCGTCGGCTGGCAAGACGGTCGATGAGCTCACGCTTGAGATCCCGTTCAACGCTGAGACCGGCGAGATGATCCACGCCAACGCCGACCGCATCAGAGTTCCTGTAGCGCGGCAAATCCCTGAGGGGAAGGGCATCGTCTGGAGCTCAAAGAACCTCGGCACCCTTGACTGGCCGAGGCTCTTCTGCCCGTATGTTTTTGTCGGCAACGCAGTGCGCGGGCTCTCCTGGTTCGCAGAAAACGACCAGGGATGGCTCTGGGACAGCGCCACGCCGAATATGGAACTTGTGCGCACTGGTAAGAACGTAGTGCTGCGAATCCACCTCGTCAACAAGCCGACAGTCATCACCGAACCAAGGACGATCACATTCGGGATGCTCGCAGCACCTGTGAAACCGAGGCTTGCCGCGAACTCAAACCCGAACTCGTGGCGCTACCGATACGCCCGCGATCATTACTCGCTTCTTGGTACCGATATCAACTGGTTTGCACTTGGAAACTGCGCCGCAGTCTACCCCGCAGGGAAAGATATGTTCCTCTGGGAGGCGATCGCCCGCGGCAACAAAGAGCAGGCCCCAGACAGCCTAATCCAGGAAGTGATTGAGCGAGGAAGCCCGTACTTCGCGCCTTACCCAGACTGGCTCGCCACATTCAAACATCACGTCGGCCCAAATCTGAGAAATCGTCAGGGCAAGAAGATGGTCTTCTACTACAACCGCGCAAGCTATCAGGCTTGCGAAGAGTTCGAGACGTTCAAGGACGAGTGGAGCTGCGACAACCTTCGCACAGTTGAGAAGGGTAACGGCATCGGCGAGATCAAAGTGGTCCCCACCCAGTCCTACCTAGACTACTGCATGTATTGGTATACAAAAAGCTTCGAGGTCGGAAATAACAAGGGCGTCTACTGGGACAACATGTTCATAGTCCCCACCAGAAACACAGAGATGACCGACGCCTACGAGTCCACTGATGGCTCAGTCATCCCTGCATCCGGGTTCTGGGAGCTTCGGGACCTCGTCAAGCGCACGTTTGTCATGATGAACGAGCGCGGGATGCTCCCGATCACATTCCCGCACATGACAAGCTTCAACCCACTGCCGATTATGAGTTTCTCAACGGTGCAGTATGACTGGGAGTGGCAGTATTCGCGCGGTGAGGTACAGGACAGGTTCACCCGCGAGTATATCAAGCTCGCAACAACCGGCGAGCTCTCAGGGGTATGGCCGGTGCTCCTCGGCGACCATGGACCGCAGGAAAACGACCAGTGGATACAAAGAACGTTCAGGGCCGTAAGGCTGGTGCACGAACTCGACGGAGATGTTCCGCAACCCATACTAAACATTCTCGACGACCCCACGCTTCAGGTCTACCGCTACTGGGACGACCGCACGCTGCCAGTTACGACAGGCAACAGAGACATCCCGACGGTCGTATACAGTGTGCCGGGCAAAGAGGCGATCGCAGTCGTCGTCAGCTACTCCGAAAAGGACGAAGAGATCAAGCTCAAGATCCACCCGACAACGCTCGGTTTGGGCACCTACACCGTCACCGACACCGAAAAAGAAAACTCAGAGCCGCTGCCAGTCAAAGGCAATGCTGTCAAGTTCTCGCTCAAGAAACACGATATGATCATCCTCAAAATAGCACCCAAGGGAGATAAATAGATGGAGGTCAGGATGCAGAAAGCCACCACTTTGGTGAGCGCGCTCATAGCAGCAGCAGCCACACTCGCAGGAACGGCTCACGCCGCGGGCGAGAACCGTGTGCCGATTATGGCAAAGCCGCCGACGATCGACGGCAAGATCGACGCCGCTGAATGGGCCGCGTCTGCCGGTTTCGACGGACTGTTCAACGGCGCAAAGATCGATCAGCGGCGCGTCCAGACCTATGTCGGCGCAGACGAAAAGAATATCTACATTGCGATGCGGAGCATGCTCCCCACCAAGGGCAAGCTGTTCGCAGACCCACAAAACGACAACCTGAACACGGTCTGTGACGACTCCGCTGAGGTCTACATAAACCCTGCGCCGAACCAGGCTGACCAGGTGCAGTATCAGTTCCTCTTCAACTCAACGGGTAAAGGCGGCTACAAGATCCACACTGTAGCCAAAGGAAACGACACCCCGAGCTGGAAAGGCAACTGGAAGCTCGCCAACTCCGTAGGAGGCGGCTGGTGGCAGTGGGAGTGTGCCATTCCTATTGAAACTATGAAATACTCCGGCCCGGGCCGCAAGACGACGGACGGAATCTGGCAGATCAACATTACCCGCAACTGGAAACCGGAATGGTCATGGAGCGCCCTTCCCGATGGCGGCGGTTACGCGCTAGCTGGATGCCTGTTCAAGTTCGACCCCAAAGCCCCGGCGGTCCAGTTCGCCTGGGACAGCGACCCCTATATCCAGGGAGCAAAGGGCACGCTTTCCCTGTTCAACCCGACAGACGCTGCGATAAACCTGGACGCCCGGCTTTTTGTGAATCGCAACAACATGCCAGAGCTTAAAGAGCAGAAGGCAATCACGCTTGCCCCGGGAACAAATGAAGAGATCGCCCTTGCGATCCCCAAAGACGACCCGACGACAAGCTATCAGCTCGACGCTACAGTCAAAACCGCCGACGGCGTGTCCATCTACGACAGGCGCACCAAGTGGACCAAAGGCGAACCCGTCATATACGTCGGCAAGGGAGCTGAGATCAAAAAGCCGCCGCTCAACTTCGGCTTCGCGTATTATCCCTCCAAAAACAAGATGAAGCTCTTCGCCGATATCACCAATATGCCGAAGACCGCCAAGGTCACAGCCGTGACGGCAGTCGTGCGCGAAGCGTCGAACAAGAAGGTGATCCACACTACGAAATTCCCAGCAGCCGGGTTCAAAGGCGGTCGCCAGGAGGTCGCGTTCAACCTGCCGCCGCTCAAGGGCAACTACGAGATCGTCGTAAAGGCCGCGGGCAAGGGCGTTTCGGCCAAAGAGGTCGTAAAGACCTTCGAGCGCACGGTTTACCCGTGGGAAAACAGCAAGGTGGGCATAAGCGACAAGGTCTACGCGCCGTTTACGCCGATCGAAGTGGATGGTAACAAGCTTAGGACCGTCCTTCGAGAGTATACACTGAACGGACTTGGACTCTTTGACCAGATGCTCGGGACCTCCGCGCAGACCGGCGTCGCCAAGCCGATTCTTTCTGAGCCGATGCGCTACACGATCAAGATCGACGGCAAGACACTTCCCGTAACAGCCGAACAGATCATAGTCCTTGGCGCAAAGCCGAACATCGCAAAGACCAAAGCGAGCTTCACCGCAGGCGCGTTCAAGGCGACATCGCTTGGCACGTGGGACTACGACGGCACGCTCAGGGTCGACCTCACACTGCTTCCAACCGGCGGCAAGAAAATCGACGAACTCACGCTTGAGATACCGTTCGACAAAGCGGCCGCAGAGTTGATCCACGCGAACAGCGACAGCATAAGAAGCCCAGTCGCGCAGAAGATTCCAGAGGGCCAGGGAATCGTCTGGGACGGCTCACAGGTCCAGTGCATAGACTACATACCGAACTTCTGCCCGTATGTGTTCATCGGCAACGCCGTGCGCGGGCTAGCGTGGTTCGCCGACAACAATCGCGGCTGGGGATGGGACTCGAAGACCTCCAACATGGAAGTCGTTCGAAACGGCGAACAGGTGACGCTGCGAATACACCTCGTTAACCAGCCGACCGTCATCACGCACCCGAGAACGATCACCTTCGGCCTGCTTGGTGCGCCCGTCAAACCGAGAATCACGGCAGACGGCAACCCCAACTGGTGGAGATACCGCTACGAGCGAGACAATTATCAGCTCCTGGGCACCGACATCAACTGGCTCGCGCTCGGCAACTGCGGAAGCGTCTACCCGGCAGGCAAGGACATGCGCTTCTGGGAGATGATCGCTAAGGGCAACAAAGAGCAGGTAAGCGACAAAGAGATCAACGACCTGATCGACTACGGCAAGCACTACTTCGAGCCCTACGGCAATGAGCCCCTTTACTGGTTCAAGGCCTGCGCGGGGTACAATCTGAGGTCGCACCTCGGGGCCAACATGGTCTTCTACTACAACCGGGCAAGCTACAATGCGGCTGACGAGTTCGAAACGTTCAAAGATGAGTGGGGGCTTTCCGACTTCAGAGCTTTCGGCAAAGACAACAACCGGTACGAGATCAAGATCGTCCCATCCAAGTCCTACATCGACCATGCGCTCTATTGGTACGCGAAGAGCTTCGAGGTCGGGAATAACAAGGGCGTCTACTGGGACAATATGTTCATCGTCGCGACTGCCAACACAGAGATGACCGCCGCCTACAAGGACACCTCGGGCAAGATCGTCCCGGCGACCGGCATATGGGAATTGCGCGACCTCGTCAAACGCACGTTTGTCATGATGAACGAGCGCGGGATGCTGCCGATCACGTTCCCACACATGACCAGCTTCAACTGCCTGCCGATCATGAGCTTCGCCACGGTGCAGTATGACTGGGAATGGAAGTACTCAAGCGGCGAGGTGCAGGACAGGTTCACCCGCGAGTATATCCAGCTTGCCACAGACGGAGAACTCTCCGGCGTATGGCCCGTTCCGCTCGGCGAGCACGGAGCACAGGCAGACGACCAGTGGATCGCAAGAACATTCGTCGCCTCCAGGCTCGTGCACGAGCTCGACGGCGGCAGTGTTCCCAAACCAATACTCGACCTGCTCGACGACCCGGCGCTTACGGTCTACCGCTACTGGGACGACCGCGCGCAACCCGTCACGACCGGCAACAAGGACATCCCGACAATCGTCTACAGCGTCCCCGGACGCGAAGCGATTGTGGTAGTCGTCGGCTACTCAGACAACGATGAGCAGGTAAAGCTCAACATCGACCCGAAAGCGCTTGGGTATGGCGATTATACCGTAACCGACACAGAAAAGAAGGATGTTACACCCCTGAGTGTTAAGGGGAATAGTGTAACATTCCCACTGAAGAAACATGACATGATGATCCTGAGGATCACCGGTGGCGCATAGCGCCAGTTCTTTCGCAGCCGATGGCTGCTTTCACAGTGGCGCTTGCGCCACCGGAGATGAACTAGATGGACGCATTCCCTCCCAAGGATATCGCGAAGAAGGCTGAAAACGTAGGTGTGGCGAAAGCCAGGCTCGATTTCCTGAGCACGTTTATGCTTGCGGTGCTTGCGGGTGGGTTCGTCGCCCTTGGTTCGGCTTTCTATCTAAACTCGATAACCGGCTCAGAGGCGGGATACGGGATCACGAGGCTCATTGGAGGGCTCGTATTCTGCCTCGGGCTAATATTGGTAGTCGTTGCCGGTGCGGAACTCTTCACCGGCAACACTCTTATCATCATGGCGGCGATCAGCGGCAGAGTTAGCATGGGGCGGCTGCTGCGCAACTGGACGATCGTATACCTCGGCAACTTTGTCGGAAGCCTGCTCACTGTCGGGCTGATCATTCTCGCGGGCCACTGGAAGGCCGGTGATATGTCGGTCGGAGCGACGGCGTACGTCATTGCAGGTAAGAAGCTGAGCCTCTCATTTGCAGCAGCTGTCGCAAGTGGAGCGCTCTGCAACGCGCTTGTGTGTATCGCCGTGTGGCTCTGCTATGGGTCGCGCTCGGTCGCCGACAAGATCGTCGCGATAATCTTCCCCGTAACCGCGTTTGTGGCGATGGGTTTTGAGCACAGCGTCGCGAATATGTTTCTCATCCCCTACGGGATGATGCTCTCGCACACGCCTCAGTTCTTATCCAATCCTGCAACCGTGCACGTGATCGAAAAGTATCCTGTGTCTATCTTCACCCCTGAGAGGTTTCTGGTCGGCAACCTATTGCCGGTGACGATCGGCAACATCATCGGCGGCGCGGTGATGGTCGGGCTGGTCTACTGGATCATCTACCTGCGCGATCGCACCGAACCCATAGACCTCACAGAGAGTGAACAAATAGACCATCTGCAAGAATTATCCAAGTAGTGGCCACAAAACGCTTGACACATAAAGTGATACTCGCTACAATATAAGTCGCTAAGGGGATGTGGCGGAATGGCAGACGCGCTTGGTTGAGGGCCAAGTGGGGGCAACCCCGTGGAGGTTCAACTCCTCTCATCCCCACCACAGATACGAGCCCGGTGAGATTATTCTCATCGGGTTCTTTCTTTGTACAGTCGCACATCGTCGCAGAGTCCACCGTGTTTTCGACGTGCCAATTACATGCTTGGCCTTTGGCAGGAAATATGTGCCCACCTGGTTAAGTAGTCATTGGGGCTTGAACTTCCCCACAATGATGTCCTGATGGGTTGTTCTGAGTATGTCTGTTATTGTAGTATGTGACGATTCCATCCTTCATGAGCTGCAGAGGGTTCTGGCTGCCAATAATATAGACGCCGTTGCCTACCGGAGTGTTGGTGAGGCTGCAAGCGCTGTCGCGTCCGGAAAATGCACTGCGGTCAATGTCACACAGTCCATTCAAGATATCTCTGCTCGCTTCGCAGCTTTCGACAGGATCTCCGACCCGGTTTTCGTCGTCGACTCAAAGTGGAAGTTCCTTTATGCGAACGATGCCGCTGGGCGGGCATGCAGCTGTGACCACTCTGAACTGCTCGGGCGCACGCTCTGGGAGACTCACGCTCACCTTCTGGAAGGCGAGAACAGCGCCCCATTCATCCGTGCTATGGCCGAGCATGCCCCAACCAACTTCGACTCACACTGCGAACGGACTGGGATCGTCTACCAGGTGAACGCCTGTCCCTACCAGAAAGGGCTCATCATAGGGCTAAGTAACATCACCGACCGCAAACGCCTGGAAGTGGAACTGCAACGAAGCGATGATATGTTCCGAACCATATTTGACAAAGCCGCAGTCGGCATGGCTATCGGCGCAATGGACGGCACCTTCCACCGGGCGAACACCGCTTTTGAAAGATTGATGGGATACGGCCCGGGTGAGCTAAACGGTGTTCACAGAGACGCGATATCCTATCCCGACGACGTTCCGATCTCATCACAACCGTATCGCGATCTCTTGGCCAACCTCATCCCAAGCGTTGGCATTGAAAAGCGTTATGTTCGGAAAAACAGAGAGGTCATCTGGGTACGACTGAACGTCTCAGTTGTTCGAAACCCGGACAATACGCCGCAATTTGGTGTGATTGTCATCGAGGACATCACCGAGCGCAAACACGCCGAGGAAGCGCTGCGAGACGCCGCACAGCGGCTCGACACGTTGATCGAGCACTCCCCCCTTGGCCTGATCGAGTGGGACAAAGAAGGCCGCATCACGCGATGGACCTCTGAGTCAACACGATTGCTCGGCTGGACGGCAGAAGAAGTGATGGGCCAGCTTCCGACCAAACTTGACACAATTTATGAAGACGACGTGGAAGGCGTCATTCAGATGACAGAAAGGCTCTACTCAGGAGAGCTCTCATACGGCTTCAGCAGAAACCGCAACCGGCGCAAGGACGGCAGCGTGATCGTCTGTGAGTGGCATAACTCGGCGCTTCGGGACGCCGATGGAAACACGACGGGCATGCTCTCACTCGGCCTTGATGTTACCCCGAGGATTACCGCCGAAGAAGAGGCTGCCAACGCGAGGGCCGCCGCCGAAATGCGCGCAGCGGAGCTCACATCGTTCATTTCAAGTATGTCCGACGGCGTCGCACTCTTTGATACAAAGGGATGCATCAAGTTCATCAACCAGGCAGGTCGAAAAAGTCTGTGCATCGATGACACCCTGTGTCCCGCGAACTTTGAACGAAAGTTTTCCATAGCAACCCTCGACGGCACACCGATGACCATTGAGCAGACGGCGACTTACCGCGCGCTTCAGGGTGAGACTGTGCGGGACCTTCGCTACCGAATGGTAACCCCGGACGGCCGCCACATTGTCATCAGCACAAGCGCAAGCCCCGTCAGGAACGCAAACGGTGAGATCATAGGCGCGACAAACGTCTTCCGCAACATAACCGATGTATACACGCGTGAAGAAGAGCGCAAACGCCTTTTCCAGCGCGAACACCACATCGCAGATGTCCTCCAAAAAGCACTGATCCCTGATACCGTCTACTCTATTCACGGCTGTGAAATAGCCGCGGCGTATCTGCCTGCTATGAAAGAGGCTGAGGTCGGAGGCGATTTCTACGACGTGTTCGAGCTCGACGGTGGACGGATCGGCATACTGATCGGCGACGTCTCGGGCAAAGGCCTTGCGGCTGCGATTCGCGTAGCCGCCGCGAGGCACTCAGTTCGTGCCTACGCGTATATTGACCCAAGCCCGGCAAGCGTCCTCACGCTCACGAACGAAGCGCTGATCAGAAACCCCCAAATCGGATCAGAGATGATGACGGCCTTCTTCGCCGTAGTCGATACGACTGGTGGCTCTCTTACGTGCGCAAACGCTGGGCACAGTTCTCCCGTTATCGTGAGAACTGACGGCTCTGTCCTTGACGTCGATATCGCGGGGCGGGCCATAGGCATTTCCATGGGTTACGAGTATCCCGAAGCCTCACAAAGCCTTAACGATGGAGACGTGTTCGTCCTCTGCACCGACGGCATCACCGAAGCTAGATCACCTTCGGGAGTGTTTTTCGGCACGGAGGGACTTCGAAGTGTTTTATCGGTTGTGAAGGACCGAGATCCGAAGTCGGTAGCCTCCTTTGTCGTCAACTCCGCCAAGGCCCACGCGGGCGGCTTGCTGCGCGATGACGTGGCAGTTCTGGTGTTTCGTCTCGGAAAATAGTGCCGAAATATCAAGGTTTGACCGTGGCTCTGCCGTATGCTAAAATGTAGCCGGTCTTAAGAGGAGTTTGCGGGAACAAACCTTGGGAGAAACCAAAAAGATAACCAAAGCCGTTATCCCTGCGGCAGGCAAAGGGACTAGACTCTACCCCTTGAGCAAAGCTGTGCCCAAGGAAATGCTTCCGCTCGGGCGAAAACCGGTGCTTGAAGTCATCTTCGATGAACTCACTGGCGCAGGCATCACCGACATTCTCCTCGTGATCTCGGACGAAAAGCTTTCAGTTCCTGAGTATTTCAAGAATTATCCCGGTGTTCGGGTCGATTACACTATCCAGAAAGAGCAAAAAGGGCTCGCCGATGCGGTGCTCTGCAGCGAGGAGTTCGTCGCGGGCGACCCGTTTCTTGTTGCTCTCGGCGACTCGATCATCACGCAGGACGGCCCGGCTCATTCCACCACACGGGTTCTGGACTGCTTCGCACAGACCAACGCTGAGTCCGTGATAGTGGTCATGAGCACGCCGATCGAGCAGTGCCGAAGCTTTGGTATGGTCCGTCCTGTGCGATGGGACGGAGCCGAGCGGTTCGAGATCGATCTGCTCGTCGAGAAACCCGCCCCGGAGGAATGCCCGAGCGAATACTCGATCGCCGGACGCTACGCCTTTGACGCACGCATTTTTGACTATATAAAGAGAACCACAGCGGGCGCGCTTGGCGAGCTTCAGATCACCGACTCTATCGGGCTGATGCTTGCGGACGGCAACCCGGTGTGGTGTGTGCCGCTTGTTGGAAGTGAGATCCGGCGGGATATTGGCACGTTTCCCATATATTTTGAAGCATTCACGCTCGCGTGTCTTAGTGACCCGGAGCTTGGACCATCGTTTAGAGCGCAGTTTCAATCCGCGCTCGATCAGTCTGTAAGCTGAGTCTTGCAATAGACCGGGCAGACATCGTTTTTCACAAAGGAGTTGTTGAGTTGTCCATTCCGATGGCCGATCTAAGAGCACAGTATCGCTCACTTGAGGCTGAGATCAACGCCGCAGTGCTTGACGTTCTCGGCAAGTGCTCGTTCATCCTCGGCGAAACCGTCACCAAGCTTGAGGAAGACATAGCTGCGCTGTGTGGCGCAAAGTATGGCATCGCGGTTAATTCCGGCACAGATGCCATCACCATCGCGCTTGCCGCTGCGGGTGTCGGGCCCGGCGATGAAGTGATCACAACTCCCTTCACATTCGTCGCAACGACCGAGTCGATCTGCCTGGTCGGAGCGAAGCCGGTATACGCCGACATCGACCCCGTGACCTACAACATCAATACGGTTGCAGTAGAAAAGGCGATTAGCCCGAAGACCAAGGCGATTCTTCCCGTCCACCTCTACGGCCAGTGCGCCAATATGGACGAGATTATGGAGATCGCCGCTCGGCACAACCTGAAAGTGATCTGCGATGGCGCTCAGGCCATCGGCGCGACCTACAGGGGCCGCCCGATCGGTGAACTCGGTGACGCCTGCACTCTCAGCTTCTACCCTACAAAGAACCTCGGCGGCGCGGGCGACGGTGGGATGATCCTCACAAACAGCGACGAGCTTGCAGAAGCCGCAAGAAGCCTTCGGGACCACGGCAGGTCAGCGACTTACGCCTACGAGCGGATCGGGTTCTGCAGCAGGCTCGACGGCATCCAGGCCGCGGTGCTCGGCGTGAAGCTCACAAAGCTCAAGGAGTGGAACGAGTCGCGCCGAACCCACGGACACGCCTACACGGCGGCGCTTGAGGGTTCATCGATCACCGCCCCGACCGAACTTGCCGGCAACTATCATGTTTATCATCAGTATACGATCCGAACCGGGAATAGAGATATAGTGCAGTCAACCCTGAAGAACGCGGGTATCGGCTGTGCAGTTTATTATCCTTCCCCGCTGCATGTGCAACCAGCTTATGCGTTTTTGGGGTATAAGGAGGGTGACTTCCCGGCAGCCGAGCTGGCGTCACGTGAGGTTCTGTCGCTCCCTGTCCACCCTGAGCTCAGAGAAGAGCAAGTCGCTGAGATAGTTAAGGCGTTGAAGACGTTCTAGCCCGTTTTATTCGTGAAGCGAATAAA
The DNA here is from genome assembly GCA_038207085.1 of Armatimonadota bacterium. Classification (GTDB taxonomy): domain Bacteria; phylum Armatimonadota; class UBA5829; order UBA5829; family DTLH01; genus JBBRAE01. The sequence goes on along the minus strand of JBBRAE010000008.1, from coordinate 69,485 downwards.
ACTCTCGCTAGCCCGCACTATTCACGTAACTCGTGAACAGTGCTCTGCAATCCAAAATCTAAAATCATCAAACGGTGCTTATATGAAAGCTATGATTCTGGCTGCGGGTGTTGGTTCAAGGCTTGATCCGCTAACCCGCAATATTCCAAAACCCATGGTGCCGATCGTCAACCGACCGGTTATGGAACACATCGTCGACCTGTTGGCGAAGCACGGCATCAAGGATATCATGGTCAACCTGCACTACCTCGCCGACCAGATCGAGCAGTACTTCGGCGATGGAAGCAAGTGGGGCGTCAATATCCAATACTCCAGGGAGGACAGGCTTTGGGGCGACGCGGGAAGCGTCAAGCGCTGCGAGGACTTCTTCGATGACACGTTCCTCGTAGTCGGCGGCGACGACCTTGCCGACCTCGACCTGTCGCGGGTCATTCGGGTTCACAAGGAGAAGCGCGCGATCGCGACGATCGCACTTTCGCTTGTTGACGACCCCTCCGAGTATGGAATCGCGCTTCTAAACGAGCGTGGGCGCATCACGCGGTTCCTTGAGAAGCCGCGCGGCGAGGTGATATTCAGCAACACCGCGAACACCGGCGTCTATGTTTTCGAGCCTCAGGTTCTTGAGTTCATCCCACGCGGGATCCCCTACGGGTTCGGCAACAACGTGTTCCCAATGATGCTCGAGCACCGCACCAGGTTCTACGGATATCTGACCTCCAGCTACTGGAGAGACGTCGGAAACCTGAAGCAGTATCAGCAGTCGCACTTTGACGCGCTGGACGGTCGGGTGAATATCGAAATCCCGCACAAGCAGGTCCGCAAGTACGTCTGGATAGGCGAAGGCGCAGAGATCGACCCGACCGCTGAGATCGGCTACCCTGTAGTGATCGGCCGCAACTGCCGCATAGAGGCGGGCGCAAAGCTGCGTGAATATTCTATCCTGGGTGACGACTGCGTGCTTGAAGAGAACGCGACGGTCAAGCAGAGCATCCTCTGGCACGGCGCGTGCGTCATGCGCGACACCATGCTAGAACGGTGCGTAGTAGGAACCGGCTGCCGGGTAAAATCCAACGCCGCAGTGTTCGACGGAGTCATAGTAGACCCCGGCGGCAGATAGTCGCTCCGGGTTAGGTCTTATCGACAATCATTCAAAGGGCAGGCTAACCCCTGCCCTTTCTTATTTGCAAAGCCGAGTATAACTATTAGCCTTAGAGTCCTACACAGTTATACCAACATGGCGACCAAACAGCATATGGAGTGCGGCATCTCGAGGCTGCTTTGTTTTTGGGCGACAGATAGTTTTTGTATACTGCGGGAACGCTTCGTTTCGTCCCACTTATCAAGTCTAGTCTGACCTAGTGGGTCAATTGCCATGCATTACGCCATTCGGGATTCGGAAATCCCGTCTTAGCTTTGGGGTGGCGATTCGGAAATCGCCACCCAACAAAGACAAAATCCCAGCTAGCGAATTACAACTAACAACTAGCTTCTATCCCCATTTGTATTTTTGCCTCTAATTCTGTATCATACTGAGGGCTCTTCAAGAGCGCACACTTCGCTTGAAAGTAAATATGCACAGCAAACAAATGGACAGTATCAGCCTGCTTGGAATCAGAATAGATAAGATCACCTTCCCCACAGCTATGGAAGCAGTGAAGGATTTCATCGAGAGTGGCACGCCGCATATCATCGTCACAGCGGACGCCTCGGCGGTCGTCATCGCCCAGGAGGACAAGGTTCTTGCGGAGATAATCAACTCCGCCGACCTCGTCACCCCCGACAGCTCCGGGATCATGATTGCCTCCAAGTGGTATGGCAGCCCGCTTCCCCAAAAAGTATCCGGCGTCGACCTCGCCGTTGAGATGGCCGATCTCGCAGCCCGTGAAGGCTACCCGATGTTTCTGCTCGGCGCCGCCCCCGGCGTAGCTGAGGAAGCCGCACGGGAGCTTGTAAGGCGCTACCCGCCGCTCAAAATCGCCGGAGTGCGCGACGGATTTTTCACTGACGAATCGGAAGTCGTCCAGGCGGTCGCAGCCTCCGGCGCAAAGATTTTACTAGTCGCGATGGGCATCCCCAGGCAGGAAAAGTTCATCGCCGGCAATATGGAACGGATGGGCATCAGCGTCGGAATGGGTGTCGGCGGCACTTTTGACGTGCTCTCGGGCCGGGTCACCCGCGCTCCTCAGTGGATGCGCCGCCACGGGCTCGAGTGGGTCCACAGGCTCGCAAGCAACCCTAAAAAGATCACCAAAGTCGCGACGCTTCCGCGGTTTCTCTGGATGGTGCTCGTCGACAGGCTTCGGAGGATATAACTACTATGGCACTGCAATTTGGCAACGTGAACGGCGCAAGCCCCGTCCTGATCGTCGGCAGCGTGGCGCTCGACTCTGTTAAGACCCCGCTTGGTCAGGTGGAGAACGCACTCGGCGGCGCGGCGGTATACTCATCAGTCGCGGCGAGCTTCTTTTCCCCGGTTATGATCGTCGGAGTCGTCGGTGAGGACTTCCCAAAGGAGCACCTGTCGTATCTTGAGACCCGTGGGATAGATATCCGCGGGGTGCAGATCCAGCCCGGCAAGAGCTTCCGCTGGGCAGGCACATACGAGTATGATTTGAATCAGGCCCACACGCTTTCGACCGAGCTTAACGTGTTTGAGACTTTCAGGCCGACTATCCCTGAGGCTTACAAGTCCGCCGAATACGTCTTTCTCGCCAACATCGACCCCGAGCTTCAGCTTGAAGTGCTCGACCAGGTCAAAAGTCCGAAACTCGTCGCATGCGACACAATGAACTTCTGGATCACAAGCAAGCCTGAAAAGCTCAAAGAAGTGCTCGCGCGTGTTGACGTGGCCTTCCTGAACGACGCCGAAGCCCGGCAGCTTGTCGGCACCGGAAGCCTGGTCAAGGCGGCGATGGAAATCCGAGCGATGGGCCCAAAGTCGGTCGTCATCAAGAAGGGCGAACACGGGGCACTCACATTCTGCGACAGCGACCGCTGCTTTGCCGCTCCCTCCTACCCGCTTGAGGAGGTCGTCGACCCCACGGGCGCAGGCGACACGTTCGCGGGAGGGTTCATCGGTTACCTCGCAAGCACCGGTGACACGAGCGAACAGAACATCCGCAAGGCAGTCGTCTACGGAAGCACGCTCGCCTCTTACAACGTCGAGGGCTTCAGCCTGGACCGCATGCGCAAACTGACCGACGACGACATCACCACCCGATACAACGAGTTCAAGTCGATGGTCTTCTTCGAGCATATGTAACCAGCATCTTGCCAACGGCGGCTTGCTGTATAATGTGAGCTGCCGTTGGGTAAACCTACCAGTGTAGGAGTAAGATTATGATGCACTGGTGGTTCAACAACAACTGGTGGGCGGCGGGGTCGTGGATGATGTTGATGATGCTTGTTTTCTGGGCGCTCATCATCGTCGGGGTTATATTTCTCGTCAGATGGCTTGCCGGACAGTCGTCGCGAACCCCCAGCACGCGCGGGACGTCATCACTTGATATCCTGAGCGAACGATACGCACGCGGCGAGATCACGCGCGAGCAATATCAGCAAATGCGCAGAGATATTGAACAGCCGCACAGCTTGCCTGGCTAATAATTGCCACAAACGCTCGTTTCAGCCACATCTTTACGCAAAACCCACAGAGTTTCACGGGCTTGTGTATGTACACGTGTTTTGCCACTTTGGGCAGGCTAATGATACGTTAGCATACCGAGTGGCGGCACTTTGGAGGTAGACCCCTGTCACGATTGCACACCCCCCGAACACTTTCCCGTACTGCATAACTTACCAGCAATCAGCAATGTGTCAATTTGAGTACCGAACCAGGCAGCCGTCAAACTGGTGGCATCTGCGATATTATTATGATGATACTGAATATACAGTTCAGACCAGCACTAACCGATAACAAAATCATACGATAGGGGCAATATCCGCGCAATAGCGACCTGCCTGAAGGGGTGATTTGTACCAAGTTACAAGGAAATATCTCGCCGACTATATGTTTCAGCATTGACACACCAGAGAAATAGTCATATACTGGCAATAGATGGGCTAGCTGAACCGCTTTGCTCCCAACTTGATGGGGAATTCTCACGATATGGATATGCTGGACCCGAAACGAAAGGAAGAAGAAGGTATGACCAAACAGAAGGTATTGGTGATCGACGACGAAGAAAACGTATGTGAAATGGTCTCCATCTACTTCGACAAGGCAGGTTATGAAGTCGTAACTGCCAGCGACGGAGCAGATGGAATCGAGAAGGCCAGGCAGAATAGACCCGATATCATTATCCTCGACCTGATGCTGCCAGGTATGGACGGCCTCGACGTTTGCAAGGAGATCAGAAAGTCAAGCAACGTTCCGATCGTTATGTTGACCGCCAGGGACGATGAGGTTGACCGAGTGCTCGGCCTTGAAATAGGCGCTGATGATTATATCACCAAGCCTTTCTCCCCTCGTGAACTTCTCGCAAGAGTAAAAGCTGTCCTCCGCAGGGCCGCATATGTTCCGAACCCCGATGAGCAGCAGGTTCTGAATCTGCCTGGGCTCGCAGTGAGCAGGATTTCCCGCGAGGTAGTGGTTGGCGACCGCAAGGTTGACCTCACACCCAAGGAGTTCGATCTGCTCTGGTATCTGGCATCCAACCGAAACCGCGTATTCACCCGCGAACAGCTGCTTGAGCATGTCTGGGCCTACCAGGAGTTCTACGGCGACGAGAGAACCGTGGACCAGCACATCAAGCGACTGCGCAGAAAGATCGAGAACAACGGCAGCCCCTGCAGGATCACCACGATCTGGGGCGTTGGCTACAAGTTCGAGATCAGGGAGCCGGCAATAGTATAGGCATCGGTTCAGCCTGACGGACGCAATGCGTCCGAAACATGCATATCCAAATCGAGAAAATACGGGGCTGCCGCTATGATGCGGCGGCCTCGTTGTTTTGTCAATTGCGGCTGGTCGGCTTTCGTGCTATCATTCGTTCGTGAATGAGAGTGGGAACCAACAAAATGACAACAATAGAAAACCCTCCAATCCCCGAACGCTTGAGATCAGTAGGTGAGTTCTTCGCTTCCGGCTACTGCGAGATGCCCCAGGCGTCGCCGCACCGACGCTGGTCACGGGCGTTTCGGCGCCAGTTAGAACATAATCCAATCACCCCCTACTCCGGCACCCGACTCTTCCCGTGGGGGCACTACAGCGGGCCAAAGAATCAGAACTATAACAGACTCCTTGCCCCTGATCGCGACTATACCTGGGCGTATAATCGTAGTCTGCTCCAAAGCGTGATGGACACATCGGACGACGAGAGCGTCCGGACATCACTCCAAAGACTAGACGAACACCTAATGGCGATGGATGTCACGTTCCCAAGAGGGCTCGCCTTCCTGCCCAAGGACAAGCAGACCGTGCACGTAGTTGGGCGGCAGTGGGAGCACCCACAGCGTCCCGGACTACGTGCGATTCAGCAGCGATGGCTTTGACGCTGTAGAGGCACAAGCCATGACATATCTGCGCGAGGCGGAGGCTTCAGGAGACGCCGGCAAGGTCGACTTCTACTCCGGGGTATGTGACGTTTTTGCAGGCATCCGTGCGTGGCACCAGAATATTCTCGATCATCTGAGCGGACACCAGCCTGCGGACGAAGCAGAAGCCGCGCGTTTGCGCAAACTCAGGGAAGTGCTTACTCGCATCCCCTTCAAGCCAGCTCGCACGTTCTATGAAGCGATCCTCACACACGTCTTCGTGATGTACCTGGACTTCTGCGACAACCCCGGACGCCTCGACATCGAACTCGCGCCCTACTACGAACCCGACCTCGCCGCCGGGCGCATTACAAGAGCAGAGGCGCTTGAGCTCCTCCGCGAGCTTTGCCGGATCGTCTGCGACAACGACACCTGGTCCGCAACTATCGGCGGAACAAACCCCAAAGGGTCGCCTGCCTTCAGCGAAGTCACGGATCTGTGTCTTGAGGCGGTGATTGGGCATCATAGACCGAACTACCAACTCCGAATTCGACCCGACATGCCCGATTCCACCTGGGGCGCGGCCCTAGACGCCATCGCAGCCGCGACAGGACAGCCGGCGCTTCACAACGAGATGCTTTACCTGAAATCACTCAAGAACGCCATCCCGGATCTCACTGATGACGACCTCGCGTGGTGGGCCGGCGCTGGGTGCACCGAAACGCTAATCCAGGGGCGCACAAACTGCGGAAGTCTCGACGCCGGGTTCAACCTGCCTTGGATCCTCGAGCAATCGCTCCACAAGCACCTCATTGCCTCGCCCGACTTCGAGAGTTTCGTTTCGAGCTTTGAAGCTGAGCTTGTTGAGAATATCGCCCATGTCACAGGTCTTTTGAACGACATCCAGCGCGACCGGGCCATCGCTATGCCCCACCCTATGCGAACAATCCTGCACCAGGACTGCATCGAGCGCGGTCTCGACTTCAACGCAGGTGGCGCGCGCTACAACTGGGGCGTTCTCACTCTCGCCGGTCTCGCAAATGTCGCCGACTCGCTTGCAGCGCTTCGTGATGTAGTATTCAGTCAGGGTTTTTGCTCTAAGGCAGCACTTCTTGATGCACTGAAAGCCGATTTTGCAGGTTACGACGAACTCCTTGCACGTCTCGTGCGCGCCCCCAAGTTCGGCAACGACGCCCAAGACGTCGACGACCTCGCCGCACACGTCTTCAGCACAGCCTGCGACGAAATCGCACGTCACCGTACCTACCAGGGCAGCGGCCCCTACCTCCCCAGCTGCATCATATTCATGGGTGCGCCTGCAGCGGGAATGGACGTCGGCGCGCTTCCCGACGGTCGCCGCGCGAGGGAACCCATTGCCGACTCGATCGGCCCCTACCAAGGACGCGACAAGAACGGCCCCACGGCGACCATCCGAAGCGTCACGAAGCTGCCACTTCACCGCGCCATCGGCACGCCGGTATTCAACCTGCGCATTCAGCCATCGGCGCTAAAGAGCAAGTCAGGCCGCATGCGTGTGAGGAGCCTTGTGGAGGCGTATTTCGAGCTTGGCGGAATGCAGTTGCAGTTCTCCGTAGTAGACCAGGAGACCCTGCAGGACGCCATCGACAACCCCGAGCAATACGCCAATCTGGCAGTGCGTGTCGGTGGATTTTCGGGTCTGTTCACAATACTCAGCCCGGAGTTGCAGCAGGCTATCCTCGCAAGGACTCTGCACGAAGCTTAGAGATTCTGACATTGCTGACAATCGTTGACTTTCGGGGGTCTATATGGTAGAGTTTGAACAGTATAAAACAGTTGAGCTGAGTCAAAAACACACTCCGCGCAGGACCATGTTTCACCCCGCCGGAGGACCACCGACTACAGCTTGACAGGAATCGTGCCTGAAGCTTCTCGCAGCGCAGACTGCGCGCCGCTGCCGGCTTTCGCATCATCTATCGATGATGCTGTCGCCAAAGGCTTCGTCACGATGGGAACGTAAATGGCATAAAGCGCCATTTACGAAGGAGGTTGGACACCTTGCGGTCCTTATCACTTGTAGTTGCCTTAACAATGCTCACTAGCTACCTGCCCGTCTGTGCTGAGACGAGTTGGGTGTCGATAGTCTCCCCGGGTCCTGGCGAAGTTCTCGCCGGTCGCCGCGCGGAGGTTTCAGTAAGCTTCAACACCGGCTCCGCGCAAAAGGTGACCCGCGTCGACATCGACGTCGAGGGGCAGCGCTGCGGCACCAGAAACCTCGCCGAGCCCACCTCAAAGGGGATATCCTCGTTCCTTGTAGACACCACGCGCTTTGCAAACGGCGTGCGCTCGATCGTCGTCAAGGTGTACTCCGGGACCGTCCTTATCGGCTCCGCGTCAAGCAAGTCCGCCGTCAGCAACTCCACCATAGACGTGCTTCCGCCTACCATCAAGTTCGTCGGAGTCACTCAGGGCAAAGTGGTCTCTGGGACCACTGAGATTGAGGTTTCGGCCCGCGACGGAAGCGACAAAGACCCGCTTGTTTCAGTCATGGTCGACAAGTCGCTCAAGCTTATCAGAAACACCCCGCCCTATCGCTATTCCTGGAACACAGCCGAGTATGAAAACGGCCGCCACACCCTCCACGCCTACGCCTATGACGAGGCAGGAAACAGGGGCGACGCCCAAGAGATAGAAGTCACGGTGAGAAACGCAGGCGCATCAATCGCCGAAGTTCCCGCAGAAACGCCAAAAGTTGCCGCAGTTGAGGCTCCGAAATCAGCTGCAATAGAAACTCAGGTAGTTGTTCGTACCGAAACGGCGCGGCCCGCCGTCATCCCGATGGAGCGCACCGCCTCTCAGACAAGCGCCGCTCGCACAGCCACTCCGAGCGTCTCATCGGCTCAGACAAACACCGTTTCGGCGAGGCCTGACAAAGTTTTTTCACGCTCCGAGCGCGCGGTCGCCCCGGCGCAACAGTCCGACTCAATTGTGGCTCGCCCGGCCTGGACCGAAAAGGTCATCGCAAAGCCGGTCGAGAGCAGGCCTCAGTCAGTCTCCAGGCAGTCTGAAGCCTCGGTCAAGCCGACCGTCGTTGAGACGAGGTCACAGAGCACCGCAAGGGTTAGCGAACCCAGACCCGCCCGACTTCCCGAGAGGAAGCCCGCCGCTGAGACTATTCAGACCGCGCAGGTCGCGAGGATCGATCAGCCAGTGCTGATGGCCGAGCTTCCGCACCCGACGCTGTCTTCCGGCCCGGACCCTGAAGAGCCGGAGTTCGAACCGGCTACTCCGGCAAGCGCGACGACACCGAACGTTGCTCGCACATCAGGCGCCGGCGACGTAGCTGCTGAGAATATGAGCGGCGAGTCGTCTCCTGCGTCCGCACTTGAGCCGTCCGTTCCCCTCGAACCGGCGATCGCCTCCGATGCTCCCAGAGCCCAGATGAGCCGCTCCGAACTTCTCAGTGAGCGCGGAACAGGTATGAGACTCGCCCAGAAGATCGCGCAGCCCAAGGCCCAGATCCCCGAACCGATCAAGATGGCCCGATCGCCGCAGCCTGAGCCGCTCAAGTATCAGCCCGCGCCCGACCCCAAGACGATCAAGGTCCGCCTGATGACCGTGCGCCATAAAGGCACAGTCATCACCGGCCTGCGATTTGCGATAGAGTCGGCAGGCGGCAGGATCATCGCCTGGGACAAACGCACCCGCACAGTCCTTGCCCGCTTTGGAAACAAGACCGTCAAGTTCCAGGTAGGCCAGCCGATCGCATCGGTCGATGGCCAGCAGGTCAAGCTGTCCTGTGCCCCGTTCATCGCGGGCCGCGGACGAATGATGGTCGATGTGCAGGCTCTAAAGGAAGTCCTCGGCGCAAAACTCGAGGCTGATGAGCGCACCGGCGAGTGGAGAATCGTCTCCGCCTGATCCCTGTAACAGACAATACTAGACAAAAACGACAAAAGCCAGGTACCTCTCATCAGGTACCTGGCTTTGTTAATTCATAGTGTCGCTAAATGCTCTCCAGCTAGGCAGTCTCTTTTGCCTTGTCTGTCGAGCCGGGCTTCCGATAGTCATTGACATGGAAACCCGAGCCTTTGAACGAAATCCCAACGGGGGATATGAGCTTTCGGACCTTGGCAGAACACTTCTCGCAGGCAGTGACCGGTGCATCGGTCATCTTCTGAAACACATCAAACCTGTGCCCGCAGTCCAGGCACTCATACTCATAAGTCGGCATCGAAGACCTCATAGATTACAAGGAGCAAGACTCCTCAATACTTCGCTGGCAAACTCGCCAGCCACATCTATTATACAGCAGAGCCACCGATTTGCTCAACCCATGCCGCAAGTTCATATTAGTGTAAGTATTTATTCCAATATTAGACTTGGCAGGTGACGACAAGTCGCCTCTATATGGAGTGCGGCGTGCGAGCGTCGCTTTTCTCTCGACTGAAACAGAGCGCGCAAGCGCCGAGTCGGCATCATTCGAAAGATACGTGAAAGCGGCGATTGCTCGCCGCACTCCAAAATCGGGATTGGAGGCCGCCAACAATCTTTACTCACACCCGCATCAACGCATTTGACTTCCTCTGCCGGGGAGCGTACAATAAGAATGAAATCTCACTATCAGCCGGGTGTATATTTGATCGTCACAGTCACACTTAACGCAGCCGTTGATAAGTCTTATACGGTCGATGACTTCACCATCGACCGAATGCACAGGCCATCGATCGAAAAGACGGCTGCCGGGGGCAAAGGAATCAACGTCGCCCGGATGCTTGGAACGCTTGCGCGCGAAGCGATCGCGACAGGGTTCATCGGCGGACACAACGGCGATCTGATTCTTGAGAGCCTGGACACCGAAGGCATCCGCCACGACTTTGTGCGAACCGTCGGCGAGTCAAGGCTGTGCATCGCTGTAGTCGACCCGGCCAACGTCACGCAGACCGAGGTGAACGAGTCCGGGCCGCTTGTAACCGCCGACGAGGTCAGCGCGCTGCTGACGAAGATTCGCTCACTCTTGCCCGGGGCTAGTCACCTCGTGCTATCAGGCAGCGCCCCTCCCGGGGTGCCCGACGACTTTTACGCCGTCGCTATAGAGGCCGCCAAGTCCGCCGGAGCGATCACCGTGCTTGATTCAAGCGGGGAGCACCTGCGCAGGGGCATTGCAGCCGCGCCGGATATTATCAAACCAAACGCTGCAGAGCTGTCTTCACTTGTCGGCTCTGAGCTAAACACTACGACCGAAGTGCTCGCCGCAGCGAAGGCGTTTGTCGACAGGGGCATAGGCGTCGTGGTAGTATCGATGGGACGCTCGGGTGCAATAGTCACCAACGGGCGCGAGACATGGCTTGCCGTGCCGCCCAAGATAGACTTTGTAAGCGCGGTCGGGTCTGGTGACTCACTTGTGGCCGCATTTGTCGACGCTGCTGCCGGTGGGAGCAATTTGGCCGACGCAATCGCCGCCGGGGTCGCCGCCGGTGCTGGAAACGCTATGACGTACGGAGCCGCGTGCCTCACACTTGAGTGTTTCAACAAGCTCAGACCCGATGTGCGGGTTACGCGGCTGGAATAGGAAGATACGACACATGTTCGACGTAGGGGCCCCTGAACTGGTAATAGTACTTGCGGTCGCGCTGATCGTGTTCGGCCCGAAGAAACTGCCGGAAGTCGGCAGAACGCTTGGAAAGACCCTGCGCGAGATTAAACGCGCGTCAAACGACCTGATGTCCACGGTAAACGACGCCGGGGAACCCGAGCGCGAAGAACCGCAGCAGGTCATCAAAAGGGATGGTGAAGCATAATGGGTGCACAGGAATGGATCATCATAATCGGCGTGGGAATCCTCCTCTTTGGAGCGAGAAAGCTCCCGGAGCTTGGCAAGTCTCTCGGCGAAGGGATCAAAGAGTTTAAGAAGGCCTCGAAGAACATCACAGGTGACGACACCGCTTCGGACGAGACTTCGGAGGAAGCACCGAAAGCGTAGGTTCGAGCATGGCACCTGAGGCCGGCGGGCTTGACACCCACTTGGCCCGATGGTACCATACAGTCGAGCTTGTAAGCTTTCTGGAGTACTCTGCGTATGTATTTTGGCGCACTGGACGAGCGAAAACAGAAGATTCTTAAGGCCGTGGTCAATAAGCACGTTGAGACTGCGGAGCCTGTGGGCTCTGAGATTCTCGCGGTGCACTACGACTTTGGCGTGAGGTCGGCTACTATCCGTAACGAACTTGCGGAGTTGTCCGAGCTGGGCTACCTGCGTCAGCCTCACACATCTGCAGGCCGCGTGCCATCGGATATGGGCTACAGGTTTTATGTCGACCGGCTGATGGACCCGCCAACGCAGGACTCGACCGCTGCGAACGCCAATTCGGCGGCTATCGCAAGCGAGATCGAGGACATCATCTCGGAGACGTGCCGGATGCTCGCGCGGCTTACCTCCTACATATCTCTTGCGACCCAGCCCACGATGAGCGAAACGACGATCGGACACGTCGCGCTCTCCAAGGTCGGCGAACGCAAGTTGCTCCTTGTGGTGGTGCTATCCGACACACACGTGGAGCACAGGATCATCGACGCCGGGGTGCGGATGACCGCGGCGGACGTGGAGCGGATCGGGAATATGACCAGCGCGCAGTACGTCGGCAAGACGCTTGACGCGGCGGCGTCGGGGGTCGAGCCTCTCGTGCAGGACGCTCACCCCGTGTGCGCTCAGGTGCTTGGCACGGTGCGTCTGATCGCGCAGACTCTTGCCTCCGAGCACGATGTCTGCGTTGAGGGAACAAACTATATCCTGAAGCACCCGGAGTTCAAGGACGTGTCCCGCCTTGAGAGCATCCTCGGGGCGCTTGAACAGCGGCGCAGGCTCTACCTGATACTCTCGCGCGCGATGCTGGGGCCGACGGTGACTGTGATCATCGGAAGCGAGAACCCCTACGTCGACATGAGAGATACGAGCTTTGTCGCCGCGAACTATGCCATCGGCGGGCGCAAGATGGGGACCATCGGAGTGGTCGGACCGACCAGAATGGACTACCGGCGAGCAATCTCGGCCGTGAACGCGATGGCGCAGAACTTGAGTGAACTTTTGACGCTGCTTAGTCTAAGCTAGCAGACACCACCATATACCAAGGGTGTTGGATGCCCTGTGTCGGGACGTGATAGCGTCCCCCACCCTGTGTCCAGCACCTTTTCTGTGAGTGAATCGCCCCTGCCTGAGGGTATAGGGCATAAGAGCATACTTGACGAACAGAAGTGAGGAACAATGAGCAAGCGATATAACAACGAAGAACCCATCAAAGTTGAGATAGACGAAGAGTCCTCCGAGCTTGAGATGGAGATGGAGTCGGCAGCGCCGACCGTAGATGAGCTTCAGGCGGCGCTAGACCGGATGCTGCTGGAACTCGACGAAGAGCGCAAAAATACCGTCGAGGAGCACGACAGGCACCTGCGGGCGCTCGCGGACTTCAGCAACTACAAGCGCAGGCATCAGGATGACTATGCTCAGGCGATCAAGTTTGCCTCGCGTGAGCTTATCATGAAGATCCTCCCCGTCATCGACAACTTTGAGCGCGCGGTCGCGGCTGCTGACAAGAACCACAGCTTTGAGAGCCTCGCAGAGGGAGTCAAGTTGACGCTCAGGCAGTTCCAGGATGTGCTCTCGGTCGAGGGTGTCCAGCCGATTGAGGCAGAGGGCAAGGAGTTCGACCCCAACGTCCATGAGGCGGTGCAGCGCGTTGAGACCAATGACTACCCAGAGAACACTATCATTCAGGAAGTGCAGACCGGCTACGTGCAGGGCGAGCAGGTTGTGCGGCCGTCCCGGGTGGTAGTCGCGGTGTTGCCGGAGTAAGCGAAACGGGTTTATTACAGGTTTTGGCGAAACGAATCCACGCTTGTAATGAGCGTGGATTTTTTTTCGTTTTGTCGGTATTTTGTGGGAGCGGGGTTTTGGGCTCTTTTGGCTCTCTTGCCTTTTGAACCACTGAGGGGATACCGGTAGATTCAGGCCGGGACGGAGTCCGGCCACTACTTGTATACGCTTGCCTGCTTTGATACAATAGCGTCACATGAGGGTAAGCTGTTGTGTTGATGATTTTGAGCAAAGGAGCTTTCTATTGGAAAACTTGAAGAAGATTGCTGATGATATACGCGCTGAGCTTGATGCTACCAACGCGGCTCGCGAAGGGGCGCTCAAACTTTCTCGGGAGATTATCAGGCTGTCCGCGAACTCGATTCGCGCTACGCATCGTGAGGAGTGGGATGAGGCGCGCATGCTGATGGACCAGGCACGGCAGAAGGTCATCGAGACCAAAGAACTGCTGCGCGACCACATGGATATCTACTATACGGGCTATGTGCTCGATGCGCAGAAAGAGTACGCAGAGTCGGAGCTTACGGCGGCGATTGCTCGAGACATGCCGCTGCCGAGCCATCAGGAGCTTGGGGTCGAGTGCGCGTCGTACTTGAACGGGCTTGGTGAGGCGATCGGGGAGAGCCGCAGGCATATCCTCGATGTGATGAGGACGGGCGACCTCAAGCGCGCGGAGCAGATTCTGGGGATTATGGACGATGTGTTCTATATTCTCGTCACGTTCGATTATCCCGATGCGGTGACCGGCGGGCTTCGAAGGACTACCGATATGGTGCGCGGGGTGCTCGAACGAAGCCGCGGTGACCTCACCGTCACTATGCGCGAGCAGCAGCTTGAGCAGCTGATCCACTCATCCATAGAAAGGTTGACCCGTGAAGGCGCTCGACAGTCTCCGGGAGGCGACTAAAGGTTCGGATTACGAGGGCAGGCTGTTTCTGGTCGGCGGGATCGTCCGCGACCTGGTGATGGGCCTGCCCGCGGACGAAGATATCGACATCGTCATAGAGGGGGATGCCACAGAGCTTGCCCACTTTATCTTCAAGAAGGGGATTGCCGACCACGCGCCGGTCGTCTACCCGCGCTTTGGGACGGCTATGGTGACGGTCTCAGGGCAGCAGGTGGAGCTTGTCAGCGCGCGGAGCGAGTCCTACGCGCCGGAGAGCAGGAAGCCGGATGTGGAGTTCGCGTCGCTTGATTTGGACGTGCTTCGACGGGATTTTACTATCAATACCCTGATGGAGAACCTGCACACCGGGGAGGTGCTCGATCTCACGGGGCGGGCGATGGAGGATATCCGGGCGGGGGTGATCAGAACGCCGCTTGACCCGGATGTGACGTTTGAGGACGACCCGCTCAGGATGCTTCGGGCGGTTCGCTTTGCGGCTCGGTTTGGGTTTCGGATAGAAGATGAGACCTATCGGGCGATCGAGCGCAAGGCCGCGCGGCTGGAGATCATCAGCGCGGAAAGGATTCGGGACGAGTTCTCCAAGATGCTCTTGACGCCGGGGAGGTCGCAGGCGCTTGAGAAGCTGCGAATGGCGGGGCTGCTCGACCACTTTGCGCCGGAGCTTGCGCGCACCTACGGGGTCACTCAGAATATCTACCACCTCTATGATGTCTGGACGCATACGATGAAGGCGCTTGAGGCGATTCCCGAGGACTCGGACCTCACATTTCGGCTTGCGACTCTGTTTCATGACATTGGAAAGCCCGAGACTCGGACGATCGACGACAAGGGGAACGTTCACTTCTATACCCATCAGCACGTTGGGGCGGACATTGCCCGGCGGGTGCTTTTGCGGCTAAGGTTTCCAAATGAGGTCGTCTCGAAGGTCGCGAAACTCGTCGATATGCACCTGCGGGTCGGGGAGTACGACTCGGAGTGGAGCGATGCGGCGGTGCGGCGGCTGATTCGGGAGGCGGGGGATGATCTTCGTACGCTGATCTCGCTTACGCAGGCCGACAGAGCGGCTGCGAACACGGCGATGCCTTCGGTTGATCTGGGTGAATTGGAACGTCGCATTGCCCATGTGCAGACGACGGTCGACGCTGTCGGTATCAGAAGTCCGTTGAATGGGCACGAGATTATGGGGATTCTCGGGATTCCGGCGGGGCATGTGCTCTCAGAGATCAAGGAGTTTTTGATCAATGAGATTCTTGAGGGGAAGCTTGCGCCGGAGGACAAAGAAAGAGCTGCGGAGATTGTTCGGGAGCGGTGGGGTTAGGCGAGGTCTGTCATATCAGCGCCCATATGGCTATCGCTGCGCAGGAGCATACTAGGCGTATTCTGTTCTGGTGGACTGCTGAAAACGCGCCCACAATTCCCCATAACGGAGCCGTAAAGTCAGACCACCACAGATGGGAATAATAACACGGATGTACGTCGTCGTAGCTATACCTATGACCCAGGATGTAATCTATCAGTGCGTACCCCGCGTATGCGAATATGAGGGGGAGGCAGAATCGTCCGCCTATCAAACTGGCCGTCTTGCGTCTGCGTAAAGCGAACCAGGCCACAGCAAGGCCCGACACTCCGAGTCCGATGTAGTCATACCACGGCCCGGCGAGGCCGGTGTGGATCAATGTCAATTCCAGTATACTTGCCACGGCGAAAATCAGAACCACCACAAAGGCCGCATGAGGCGTCCATTTCCACTCCAGAGCAGCTTTCGCGATGAGATAGATCAGGCAAAGAGCCGGGATTAATGACAGCCACGCGACCAATTCGTAATGCTTAGCCAGTAAGTCCATTGAGCCCCCCAATGACTGGGATGTCTCTGCACGTAGTATAGAGCACGTTTCGCAGGAGTCCGGAATGGACTTGGTGGTAATTGGCACGAGAGCTTCCGCGCTGGAGGACGCAGGCTATTCAACCGATAATCGGAGCAGGCAGTCGGGTGAAAAATTATGGAAATCAGTTGGCAAGAATCTTTCCACAGGCACGTCTTGAAACCTTGTAACCAAGAAATACGTAGAAGGCTACTGATATGCAATGTCTTGATGAGCGAAAACTGAAGAATTACCTCTCGGGGGCGCTTCCGGCTGGTGAGATCGTTTCTGCGAGCGAACACGTTCGCGGGTGCGAGGCTTGCCGGGCACAGATCGCTGGGTTTGCTGGTTATGCCAAGGCGGCGTACGAACTCGGCTCGCTTGCAAGCGCGGATCAGGATTGCCCGCAGTACGAGACACTTTCGGCCTACGCAAGCGAAGAACTCTCGGGCGTGGAGTATCTGTCAGTCGAGCGGCATATCACCAACTGCGAACTCTGCTGGGATGACGTTGAAACGCTGCAGGAAGCACGGTCGCGCGCTTCGCTTGCGCCGTCGATCACAGTCACACCCCAAATGTTTGGACGTAAGAGATCCGTGTGGACGGTGCTGGGATGGAAAAGCACGGCGACTGCGGCTATTGGAGTTGCGGCGGTTGCGGCGGTTCTCGTGATGTCGAGCTCGTCTGTCGTTAAAAGCCCGCAGAAACCTACGGCTGTTGCGACAAATGAGGCTCCAAGGATCATAGCCTCTGCGCCGGTTCAGCCCAAAAAGACGGTGATCGCATCTGTGCCTTCGACAGTTGTTCATCAGATCGAGCGGCCGGTGGTTACGCATAGAACGCCAAGGCCTGAGCCCGTTGCGGTGCTGAAAGACGGCAGCGTCACGGTTGATAAGGTCGGCGGCAAGGTTCGGGTTAAGTCCGGTGGACGCGATCTTGTGTCGGTCGTTGCGGCGGCGGTTGAGAAGAAACTTCGAACAGGGAAGCTTCCGGCCGATATGCAGGTTGCGATGCTTGATTCCGACGATATGGTGCGCGGTCCGCAGGGCACGATCGAGATCAACAAGATTTCTCCCAAACCCGCAAGTATTGCGCCAAACACACCGAGCTTCAAGTGGGAAGCGGTGGATGGAGCGGACAAGTATCGGGTTGAAGTAAGTAAGCTTGACGGCACGACGGCGCTGTACGAAGAGACGAGCGTGAACGAGTTTCAGTCCACAAAGGCGCTTACCACAGGCTACTACAAGTGGACCGTGTGGGTGCGGCTCGGTGAGTACGCCGAGTGGAACCCGTCTCAGGCGATCTGGTTCCGGGTACTTTCAAAGAACGAAAGCGACCTACTCTCAGGAGCGAAGGCGCGCTACTCTGACTCTCACCTCGTGATGGGAACCGTCTATGAGAAGCTCGGGATGAACGACGAAGCGCAGAGCGAGTTCAAGGCACTTGTTCGGGAGAACCCGAACTCCAAGCTTGCACGCAAAATGCTCGACGGCGTCAGGCAGTAGTCTCCTCCACTTTGCATTCCCTCACTGGCGCAGAGACTGCGATATCCATGATATGCGAGAAACCGACGGTCTTCAGGACGCAGTCGGGATGGCTTTCATGCCTCACTTTCACTTTCATACGACACTCTGTATCACTCAGACTCTTGGCATATTTGGCAAGACACGCGAGAATCGCAGTATCGATGAATTCCACCTCGCGCAGGTCTACTATCAACCCACCGCCCGCAATCAACGCGTGATCAAGCGCAAGGTTGAGACGCGATACGTCCAAAAGGTCCAGCTCCCCCGATGCAGTGACAGTGCGCTGATGTGCATTATTCCCGAAGATGCAGAGGCATCACTGGCAGGGTGCAATTTTGCTGATAGCTGGGTGAGCAGTATTGGTTTGTATAACACAAAGACCGATTATTATACAGACTTTGACTTACGGATAGCTATGGATGGGTGAAGGTAGTGCTCAAACCCTGGGAGGGTGCGTGAAAGGAGGATATCACTTGGGCTTGGGAGAAGTTGCTATTGAACTATAACGACTGACGGAAGTCAAAGAGGTAAAGGATGAAGGAGGCTATTTTTCGAGGCGCTGTGACGCTCCTGATGGCGCTCAGCTGTGGGATTTGTGCAGTCCCACTACACGCAGATTCAGGCAGAGTGCTGTTTAGCTTCGGCGTATTTGCGGATGCACAGTACGTGGATGCTCCCAACGGCGGAAACCGCTGCTACCGCGCATCCATTGCCAAGGTTGAGGAGTGCGTGGCACGGTTCAACGCTGAAAAACCTGCGTTCGTCGTTCAGATGGGGGATCTGATAGACCACGACGGGGCAAGCTTTAGCCCTATGCTCGATCGTTACAACAAGCTTTCGATGCCTCACTACAACGTCCTCGGAAACCACGACTTCGCCAGGGTGAGCGCCGAAGAGGTCGTGCGCCACCTGGGGCTGAAGCGCAGATACTACGACTTCGCCAAGGGCTCCTGGAAGTTTGTCGTGCTTGACGGCAACGATGTGAGCTTGCAATCCAGCGTTGGCAATGCCGAAAAGACCGCCGAAGCTCAGGCTATGCTCCAGAAGCAGAAGGGCCTGCACGCCCCTAATGCTCAGTCCTACAACGGCGGAGTAGGCCCTGCACAGCTTGCGTGGCTAAAGGCTAAGCTCAATGCCGCGTCGAAATCTCATCAGAATGTGGTTATCTTCTGCCACATGCCCGTCTTTCCCTACGGCGGGGATTGCAACCTCTGGAACGACGAGGAGTTGGTGAAGACAATCGAGTCATACCCCTGCGTTAAGGTCTGGATCAACGGGCACGACCACAAGGGCAACTATGCAGTTAAGGACGGCGTACACTACGTGACGCTGCAGGGGATGGTCGACACCCCCGACACCAACGCATTCGCGCTTGTCCGGGTATATCAGGATCGTTTGGTCATAGTCGGCAGCGGACGCATTCCGTCAATAGCTCTTGCTCTGAGATAGCGACCCCACTAAGACGTTGGCTTGGCCAGCAGCCTCCGCAGATGCTATGCGTGTCTGTGCTGCTGGTAAGTAGTGGTCAAATGGTCATAGAAAAGGGCCGCCTGAGAATTGACTCAGGCGGCCCTTGCTGTGGTCGGGGAGACAGGATTTGAACCGGCGACCCCCTGCACCCCATACAGGTGCGCTACCAAACTGCGCTACTCCCCGACAGCGACTTTATTATAGCTTAGTTGCAGAGAAACGTCAATATTATGAGCTTGGTTCTTTGGGTTTTCTTGTAGATTGTGCGCGGCGGGCGAATGTTTCGCGGTCCAGGGTCACTCGGCGGCCACAGGTCAGGCATTTCATTCGGATGTCGGCGCCTGCGCCGGTTATTTCCCACTCAAAGCCGCCGCAGGGGTGAGCCTTGCGCATTCGGGCGATGTCTCCGGGGGACGGGGCGATCGACATCTCACATCCCCTACTCTATCTCGATCTCGGCGACGGAACCCAGCACTCGCGTCGGCAGATACGGGTAGCGGCTTACTTCCTCAGCGGTCGTTACACCCGAGAGAACGAGTATCGTCTCAAGGCCGCTTTCCATTCCAGCTACGACGTCGGTGTCCATACGGTCGCCGACCATAACGGTCATCTCAGAGTGAGCGCCGAGGTATCGAAGCGCACTTCGCATCATAAGAGGGTTGGGTTTGCCGACGAAATATGGGGCGACACCCGTCGCTTTGGCGATCAAGGCTGCCATCGCGCCGCACGCGGGAAGGATTCCTCGCTCGCTTGGGCCGGTCGGGTCGGGATTGGTCGCGATGAAACTTGCACCAGCGGCTACTAGTTGGATCGCTTTGCTGATCAGCTCGAAATTGTAGAAAGTCGTCTCACCGAGGACAACGTAGTCGGGGTCCCGGCTTGTGAGCACGTAGCCGATCTCGTGCAGCGCCTGCGTGAGGCCGGTTTCGCCGATTACAAACGCGGTGCCGTCGGGCCGCTGGGTGTGCAGGAACTTCGCGGTCGCCATCGCCGAAGTGAAGAGGTGGTCGGCGGAGACGTTCAAGCCCTCGGACTGCAGGCGGTGCTGGAGATCGCGCTGAGTATACATCGGGTTGTTCGTCAAGACCAGAAACGGATTGCCGTTTGAGGTCAGGCGCGCGATGAACTCCTGCGCGCCGGGGATTGGCTTGCGACCGCGGACGAGCACGCCGTCCATGTCCAGTAGATATGTCTTCTTGGTTGTATTCTGTGTTGTCATATCAGTTAATACTTAGACGCCGGAGGCGAAATGTCCTTGTGTTTGGACAAATCAAGGGGCGGGCTAATCAGCGGTCAGGCCCGCGACATAGCCGCTGGACCAAGCCCACTGCAGGTTGAACCCACCGGAATCGCCGTCAACATCCAACACCTCACCGGCAAAGTATAGGCCCTTTACGAGCTTTGACTGCAAAGAACGAGGGTCTACCTCGTCGCTGTTTATGCCGCCTGCTGTGACTTGGGCCTCTTTCAGTGGTCGTAACTTTGAGACGGTGAGAGTCAGGTCCTTTAGAGTCTTTACGACGTCCAGCCGATTGCTCATCGGGATTGCAGCAACTCGATCGGCTTCAGCAAGCCCGGCAAGACTGATGATAACGGGGATCAGGCCGCTTGGCAATAGGCCGACCAAAGCAGCTTTGAGCGTCTTCTTGTCATCACTGGCAATAATGCGCAGTAATATCTGATCCAACTGTTCGTCCGTCATATCAGGAAACAGATCGATGTGGATCTGCACGCGGGATGTCTTAAGCAGAGGAGCGATAATTCGGGCAAGCGCCATAACGGCAGGGCCCGAGACTCCGTAACTTGTAAAAAGAACGTCCCCGGCGCTTTCACAGATTCTCTCGCCGCCGCTCGTTGCCCAGGCTCCGGCTTCAACCTTGATTCCCTGAACACGCTTCGGCCACTGCTCAACGATCTCAATAGGGACCAGAGCAGCATGAATTGGGGTTAGGGAGTGCCCAAGCTTGGTAGCCCAGTAAAGCCCGTCACCGGTGGAGCCAAAATGGTGAGCGGCTCTTCCCCCGGCTGCTATGATCAATTTGGCAGATTGGATCGTTCTTTCGCTGTTTAGGGATATGTTCCAAAAAGATGATTTGGCGATTCCTACAACCTGCGTATCGAGCAGAACGTCGACGTTGTTTCGGGCAAGTCGCTGCCTGAGGACTTCGACGACGCTTGATGCCTGGTTAGTCCGGGGGAATATTCTGCCGTTGGACTCCTCTTTCACGACAAGCCCCAGGTCTTGGAAGAACTCCAATGTTGCGCGTTGATCGAAGCCGGTAAGCACGGTTTCTATGAACTCTGGGTTGGCGTCGTGATATCGGTCGAGGGTAACGTATTGGTTGGTCAGATTGCAGCGTCCGTTGCCGGTCGCCAGGAGCTTTCTGCCAAGCTGAGGATTTCTATCGATCAGGGCGACGCGCTTTCCATTGCCTGAAGCGGTGATGGCTGCCGTCATCCCGGCAGGACCGGCCCCGATTATCGCGACATCATACTTATTCATTCACTACCCTCGCTTGTTATCCTAACACACGTATTGCTGCAATCACTCAGAACCACAATAGAGCATGCCCGGCTCTTTAGTCAATATTGGCTTTGAGTTTCGTAGTGAAGTTGGACCGGGAGGCGATGAGGATATCGCCTCCCGGACAAGCCTGGATCGATGCCGCCTAGCGAGAGCTTTATTCGCTTCACGAATATAGCGGACTAGCGAAGCTTAGGCGATGCGCTGGTCACGATTTCGGACGGAACCAGAATCTCGCAGCCGAACTCGTCGCTGTCCTCATAGGCGGACTTCTTCGAACCGGTGGCTTTGATAATATAGCCGCCTACAAGCCCACTGATGAAAGCGATGGCTACAGTAACGGCAATACCCGTCACCTGGGCTCGCATGATTCCCGGAACCACGAATATCGCGGCTATCCCACCAAGCAGACCAGGCATTCCGTGGAGGTTGTGCACACCACAGGTATCTACTCCCTTAAGCAGAGCCTGAAGCCTCGGCTGGACGAAGACGTATCCTATTACGCATATCGCACCCGCCAACAACCCGATTCCAAATGCGCCCGGAGCTGACACCAGGTTGCACGTAGCCCCGATGGCTACACCGCCCGCAAGAGCGGCATTGGCCATATCGGCGATGGAAGGCTGTCCCTTGCGAAGTAGGCTGCTCATTATATATGTGATAACCGTCGCTCCGCACAGAGCCAATATAGTGTTTACTGCGGTGTGCGGCATTTGCTCAGAAGGAACCACCGCGCAGCAGAAGCTCGGCCAGAACATCCACAGCACCATAGACCCGAGCATGGAGAAACGGTCGGACGTGGGGTCGCTCTCAACAATCAGCTCACGGTGAAGGCGGCTCGTCAATGCGATGGTCAGGCCCAAACCGAAGTACGCGCCAAATGCGTGTATGACGATTGAACCGGCGGAATCTACGAAGCCTTTGGTGACTCCCAGACCGCCGTCGAGCACCAGCCACTCGTTTAACATATACATCGGAACAACCAGAGCTGCCAAAATGGCATACTGGTAGATACGGAGCCGACCGAGAACGGCTCCCATAGCGATCAAGGCAGCCGCACACGCGAACTCGGCCAGAAGCAGAGCCTTGATCGAATCAGCAGTCACCGCCTCCGCGCTGATGACTCCAGTGGACCGGAGCAGCATATAGAGTGGAAGGCCAACACCGACTACCATATATGTGCCGGCCGTGGCGCTGTAACCATAGTTCCTGACAAATACCATCAAGAAGCCGAAGCCGACAAGCAGCATCGCCAGGATATGGATGGAGAAGTTGTACTGCTCCACCTGTCTCAGGTTGCTGCTGAGGGCGCTCGATCCGGCCTCACCGGCCCAGGCAATACTCAGCCCCAAAAGCGAGAAGGCAAGGCTCGCCACGATCAGCCCAAAGCTCTTTTTTAACACAGTTGATCCTTTCCAGACAGTGATATGGGTGCAGAATAATCCGCACTTGGCTTGGTCATGGAAACTGGATAACGTGCGACTCTGCTCACACTCACTGAGCCGCACGTAACATGCAGGAAATTTAGCAGAAACGTACCTGAAATACGATAGAGCATATTGGACCATTTAGTCAAGAAAGGGGATTGGTATTGTGTTGGGTGGTAGGGCAGATGCCCTGGATAGCGGGGCCGGGGAGGAATCTCTCCGGCCATCATTCTTAGAATCTACTTATGCGCGTGGAGCTTGAACTTGCAGACAGTGAGCTTGTCTGTTAGCTGGACTCCTGTGCCGTGGAAGGTTTCGTCGCCGTTTAGCCTGCGAATGGGGTGCCAATTGGCGTCCTTGAACTCGCCTTCATCGAGCCAGACGATTGCGGCGGTGTTCTTGCTCTGGTCGAGCGAGTCGAAGGTGATTGTCAGGTTGTAGCCGATGCAGAAGAACTCGTCGTTTCCTATTGATAGGATCAGACAGCTTCCGGGGACGGTGACCTCGGCTAGGGGTTTGTTGGTCCGGGCGTTGAATCGATAGCCTGCGAGCCCTTCGCTGAAGCGCTCCTCATCAGACTGCTGGACGAACCCCGTTAGTTGGCTTTCGCCGTATGCGCCGGCGACTAGGGGCATCATCTCAGTAAGCATCCGGTAGGTCTCACCCAGGGGGTGATCCGTGGCGATGTCGTCGATCGCGAACGGTGAGAAGCAGATAGCATCATGCCGACCGATGGCATAGAGCGCGTTCGCGGCGGCGAGTGGGCCGTTCTGGGCCTCTGGAATGAAGAGCGGGTTGCCACTTTGGGTGTAGGAGGCGCAGTGCTCTCTGAACTCGGGAGAATAGATGTCGGGTGCGATGAAGTCGATGCTTGGGGCGGCGGCGCGCCAGACGTCCATCAACTTCGATACCGGGCCGCCGCTTGGATACTGGCCCGGAAGATACCCAGGGCCAGCGATCAGCCAGGCGTTGGCGAACATCGGGATATCATACTCGGCGCGACCGGCGGCAGTGACGTGCTCGATGAAACTTGCGATGTACCAGCCCATGAAGACCTCATCGGCGTCGCGACCGAAAACCTCGGACCATGTGCCTTCGGTGCGCGAACCCATCGCCTTCCAGATGTCGGCAAACTCGGGAATAAGATCATCAGAGTGAGTCGACAGATAATCGGTCAGATCTGTTGGCGCCTGGGAATGGAACGCAGCTTCGCCAGCGGGTGAAAAGTCGCGGGTAGCACGCAGGATACCGGACTCGTTCTCGACCTGCATCATAATTACCGTGCCGTGCTCGGAGTCATACTCTCGGATATGGCGCATTACGGCGGCAAAGGCGCGGGCGTCGCACTCCATCGCCTCGCGACAGAACGGCGAAACGGTCCAGCTCCCCTGCCCCGGCGTGCCCTCGGCTCGGAAGAAGCGTGTAGTGTCGGTCTTCACCCACTCAGGGACGTAGCAGGAGATCGCGTTCTTCATCGTGCCAAACCATAGGAAAACAAGTCTCAATCGGCGAAGCCTTGCCTCCTCTATGATGCCGTCGATCAGGGAAAAGTCGAACCCGCCCTCTACAGGCTCGACTAACTCCCAACTAATCGAAAGTATAACGGAGTTTAAGTTTAAATCCGAAAGCTTAGCAAACTTATCCCGAACGTCGACCATCGCGGCGGCGCTCGAGTTGTGGAGTTCGCCGGAGAGGAGTATCGTAGGCTGACCGTCGATCAGGAGACGGTGGCCGTTCTTATGCTTTTGGAGTGATGTTCTGCTGTTCATGTCTACCTTCCATCATGGGAATTGGGCTGTGCAAACGAATGTACCCAACGGGAGATTATAGCAGACAAACCAGGGAGTTGGCGAGAGGCGGGCCGGGTCCGGAGTGAGAGAGACGAGCAACCGGACCCAGCGGGGAATGAGACCCGTGATCAGATGGCAAAATCATCGGCGAACGGCGGCGCAAGAGCGCAGACGGTCAACTTTGCAGCAACGAAAGAGTTCCTTGTCCCTGTAAACGACGCAGGGTGAACTCAACTACCGCTCCTGCAATAGGCTTTAGATGCACATTGCGTGCCACGGGAGTGTTTGGGGAGAAAACCGGCAAGGGTGCGGGGGGATATTCGGAGGATGTGGGGCACGGCGATGAGCTGCTCTACGAGATGATTGGCGGAGGAGTGAGCGCGGCAAAGCCAGCTTGGCTCCAACAGTCTTCGATGCAGTCACGGAAGGCTGTTACTGCCTCTCTATCACGACCTCACACAGTTCGCGTTCGTCCTCGTCGAAATCTACTACCCATTGTTTTTTCTGTATGTTTGCTCGATTTATTGAAGGCTTTACTGTTACAGGGGTCTAAACCAATGTAGCAATCAGGCGATCTGGTATAATTGATGAGCCAGTTAGCCCGCTTTATTCGTGAAGCGAATAAAGCTCTTGCTAAGAGAACATTATTCACGCTTCTCGTGAATAATGCCAGTTAGCCATAATGAACATCAGGAGAACTAGAATGAAGAACTGCAACAGCAACCGTTTCCTTGCCGCGATAGTGCTCGCAGCCTTGGGTGGAAGCACTGTGGCAGTAGCCGCCGCGCCTGCCTCGACCATTGCGCAGGCGAAATCTCCCATTATCTCACAGTGCAAACAGGATCTGGCAGGCAGACTTAAGCTGCAGGTCAAGGATATCAAAGTGGTCGACGAACAGGCTACGACTTGGCCGGGCGCAGCACTTGGGATGCCGGAGACCGGCAAGATGTACGCGCAGGTGCAGACTCCGGGGTCGCGGGTGACTCTGGAAGCCCGAGGGTCGCAGTACCTCTACACAACCAGTGCGAAATCCTTCAGATACGGCGGACCAGTCTCTTCCTGGTCTTACTCTATGCTTTACCTGCAGCCCATTGAGAACGACCCGAACTTCAACGGCGATCTGTGTCAGTGCTCATTGCTTGGCACTAATAGCGTTCGTATCGCATCTGAAGTGTCGGACTACTATCCTCAGGACAAGGGCGTGGTGATCATAAAACGGCGAACATCCCGTTCCACCCATGAGCTTCTTTATGTCAGAGCAGATAAACCTGGAAAAGAGAAGCTGCTCTACGGGGCTCTTGATTTCGGCGATGCGGCGTTTACGAGCGCGGAGGACCAGTGGGCAGGATTTGTCAGACCCGAATTGGGAACAGACTGGACTATCGTGATAGGCCTCGTGGGCAAGGACACCTCAAAAGCCAAGACTCTGACTTTGCCCGAAGGAGTACAACCCAGCAAGATCGCATGGTCCGGGGAAACGCTGATGATAATGGTCAACAAGGCCGATCGCACCCTCGCCTACGAAACATCTCCAAAAGCCGACAGGCCGGAATGGAAAGCTGTAGGCGTGCACACATTCCCCGGCCAAGACTCTTTTATGCTAAACAAGAGCGAGACCCTTGAGATTGACCAGGTGAAGGACAGCAGCAAACCCGTCGTTGAAGTGGCCCGTGTCTGGTTCACCGGGGACCGCAATCTAGTGGCAAAAATCAGCGACTTCACTCTGCGAGGCTACGAGCTTCTTGGGCCTTATGCCTTCATATGGGGAGACAAAGGGTCGAGCCCGGCGGCATACTCCGTCGATATCCGAACGGGTGAATCTATATCAAGCTGCCCCGTGGCAGTCCGGAACATAAGGCCGTTCTACTACCCTGCCCACAACTCTCCTGTTGGCACGAAGAAGAGCGACAAGGCGTCCGAATAGGCGCGCGATAAGAAGTAATTCCATCGGAGACTTGTGTAAGCTGCGTGAACGCCTCTGTCCACAAACTGATCATCCTCGCGCCCTCTAAGTTCCCGCAGCAGAGGGCAGATCAACGTCGATGGGGCCTGGCCTATCGTTGTAGCAGCCATAGCCAACGATGCCACGTTTGCCTTACAGAAGTGACTTCACCCGTCCTGGTAGACATTTCGGAAACGCTGGTTACTCATCTTTTCTTGTCGCTTTGCTACTTTCCTCCGCCGAAGACTGCTGTGGGAACTTGACTTGGCCGCATTCCATCATCAGGCCATGCCCGGCACACCGCAGCATACAGCGGTATACACCCCAAAAAAAGAAGCTGACCGAAATAATCCGATCAGCTTCTTTGAACCAATATTAAGCAGAGCGACAGTTTTAGACGGCCACTTCCTGCATTATTTCATCGGGAATATCGAAGTTCGCGTAGACGTTCTGTGTGTCGTCGAGGTCCTCAAGCAGATCCATAAGCCTGAGAATCTGAGATGCTACCTTCGCGTTGACGGACACGGTGGTCTGCGGGACCATCGCGACCTCAGCTGAGATGAACTTGATCCCCGCGGCTTCCAGCGCTTCTCTTACAGCGTTGAGGTCTTCGGGTTTGCTCGTAATCTCGATGGTTTCGTCATCGACTTTGATGTCCTCGGCTCCGGCGTCGAGAGTCGTCATCATAATAGACTCCTCATCGTTGCCTTCAGCGGGAATCTCCACGACGCCCTTCTGGTCGAACATCCAGCCGACGCATCCTGTCTCACCAAGGCTTCCGCCGACCTTGCCGAACACGTTTCTCAGTTCAGCGACGGTGCGGTTGCGGTTATCTGTAAGACACTGCACAAGCACCGCGACGCCGCCCGGAGCATAACCTTCATAGGTAATCTCTTCGTAGTTGACGCCTTCGAGCTCGCCGGTTCCGCGCAGGATTGCTCGCTTGATGTTGTCCGCTGGCATGCTGGAATCGCGGGCTTTGCCGATAGCCAGGCGAAGCCTGAGGTTAGCATCGATGTTGCCGCCTCCAGCTTTGGCCGCGACTATGATCTCGCGTGCGAGTTTGGTAAAAACCTTACCGCGCTCCGCGTCCTGTTTTCCTTTGCGAAGTCTGATATTATGCCACTTTGAATGACCTGACAATTGAGCACACCTCCACGTATATATAAACTATAACATTTGATCACGACGAGGTCAAGTTTCGTTGGGTGAACGCATCTTGGAAGGCAGTCGCAGATTACCTCCCAACTCTTCCCCCAAACGTGGTAAAATGTCCGAACTATGATGACCTACGATGGACTTGTGCTTGCGGCGGTGGTCGCGGAGCTTAAAAGAACTGTGGAAACCGGGCGGATTCAGCATATCCGACAGCACGACGACTCCGACCTGACCTTTGAGGTGAGAAGCAGGAACGAAAGCTATCTGCTCTTCATGTCGGTCTCGGCGAGGTTTTCGCGCGTGCATCTTTCGTCGGGAAAGCCACCGACGCCGCAGACGCCTCCCAACTTCTGCATGCTCCTTCGCAAATACCTGGGCGGCGCATTCATCAGGTCGGTGGAACAGTCGGGGTTCGACCGGGTGCTAAAGATCAACACACAGGCCCCCGACGGCAACCGCAACACGCTAGTGCTCGAACTGATGGGCAAGCACAGTAATCTCATACTGCTCTCAGATACCGATAAAATCCTCGGCGCGGCCAAGCACGTATCGGCGGCGGTCAGCAGGTATCGCCAGGTGCTACCCGGGCGCGACTATATCCCGCCGCCCGGAGGCAGCAAGCTCGACCCACTTTCCTGCAGCAGAGCTGAGTATGATGCGCTCTGGCGCGACGGTATCGGCACGGAAGCGACCGAAGATAACGTCAAACGCGGCCTCGTCGCGGGGTTCAGCGGCATTGGGCCGTTCCTTGCCGAGGAGATCATGCTCCGCGCCGGCTCCCCTACCCCCGACGCCGTCTGGAACGCGCTTGAAAATATCCGGGTGATGGTCGGGACGCGCGAGTTTGCCCCGATGCTCATCACAAACGAGCGTGGTTCGTCGATCTACGCCTACCCGATGCCCACGCGTCAGCACCCGGAGAAGCTGCAGCACCCCCGAAGCTCTATGAACGAGGTGCTCGACACCCTCTACCGCGATCTCACGCGCCGCGACGCATTCGACACCGAGTACGCCTCGCTCGAAACGGCGATCAAGCGCTCGATCGCAGCCCGCAGGCAGACTCTGAAAGGGCTCGAAACCTCCGTCGTCGACGGCAAGAAGTCGGAGCGCCTCCAGCAGTTCGGCGAGCTCGTTCTTGCAAGCCAGCACACGATAGAGAAGGGTGACAAGTCCGCGCGGGTGATCGATTATTACGACCCCGAGATGCCCGAGATCGAGATTCCGCTCGATGAGAAGATGACTCCAAGAGAAAACGCCGAGCGTCTGTTCCAGCGCGCGCGAAAGACCCGCGAGGCCTCCGCGCTTGCGGTGAACCGAATCGACGGCGTCCGCGACGAGCTTGCCACGCTGCAGTCCGCGCTTGAGACTCTGTCCAGGGCAACCACGGTCGATGGCGTTAAGTCGCTTCGACCTAGCCTGACCAAGCAGAACCTCCTTCGAGCCGAGCAGGTGCACGCGGTTCCCGGCAAGCGGGAGGAGAGCGAGTTTGGCAGCGCGAAGATCCGCAGGCTGACCTCATCCGACGGTTTTGAGATACTTTACGGCGAAAACAGCACGTCCAACGATTTCCTGACGACCAAGGTCGCCAAACCGAATGACCTATGGCTCCACGCGCGTCAGATCACCGGCGCGCACGTCGTCATACGCACGAACAACAGGCCGGACGCCGTCCCGCCGGGAACGATCCGCGAAGCCGCGATGGTCGCCGCCAAGAACTGCGACGCCAAGCACTCGAGCTTGGTCCCGGTCGATTATACGCTGCGAAAACACGTGAGAAAACCCCGGGCAGCAGCACCGGGGTTAGTCACCTACCAGAGAGAAAAGACCGTAGACGTCTCACCCAAATTGTAGGGGCGGACCAATGTGTCCGCCCATTTCGGGCTCATGCAGATGGTGCAAGAGGGCGGACGAATGTGTCCGCCCGACCGGGTCACCTGACAGGCGCGATCTTCACCACGCAGTCGAGCAGTGCAAGCTCCTCAAGCCTGGCAACTGGAACCGAGCCGATCACCATCACAAGCGACTTATTCGTGCTCGTGATCTTGACCCCAAGTGCGCGAAGCTGAGCGAGATTTGTCTCAGACAACGCTGACATCTTGATCGACACCCGCGCCTTGTCTCCCACTTTACCGTTCGCGACAAGCTTGCGAAGCGACGGGGCAAGCCGGGTCTCGATCTTCTGCTTTCGTATCTGCTGGGGCTTCATAATAACGGGCTTCAGTGCGTCGGAGGCGCCGGCGTCACACTCGACATAGGGCGCAGGAGAGGTCGCTGCCACGTTCACGGAGCCCGACATAGGAACTCTCATTATCTTGGGCATCGACGGGCTGGGAACGCTATTGCAATAGACGGCCTGGCCCGCCTCTGCCTTGTCGCCAAAGATACCTTCATAGCTCACCCCATCGGACATCTCGACCGGCACCGCCACCTTCTTCTGCACGCCGCCTTCGTTCACCACCTTCTCCTCGACTGCGACAAACGAGGTGAACTGGCTCATCAATTGATAGCTGAGCGCGGTGGCGATGATGTCTTCTTTGATCTTGGGGTCGGTCTTCCCCCGCTGGGTGCCTTCGTAGTCGAGCGCCATCAGGTCGCCTATCCTGGCCCTGGCCCAAAGCGCCGGGAGCGCCCCATTCTCTTCCTCGTGCCCCGGAAGCGAAACCTTAATGCGCTCCTCCCACGGTCTGCCGCCAAGCCTGCCGTGGATGATCACCGTCCCGCTCATCGGCTTGTCGTAGCGGCCTTTGATTATGACCGGCTGGGCGCTGAAGAGGTCAGGAATCTGATTCGGATAGGTGTCGTATACGGGCAGACCGTTCCAGTCGATCGAAATATCGGTCAGCACCGGTTTGCCGATTCGCTCATAGAATCGCTCCGCTGCGCCCTTGCCTTCTTCCTGCAGAGTGACGTATTCGACCGCTCCCCGGCCCATCCGAGCCATACCGTCGAGCAGAAACCGATTCACGCCGTTGCCGATCCCGAATGAGAACAGCCGGGCGTTACCGATCTTCTTTTTGATGGTGTCGAGAATTGCAAAGTCATCTCCGACGTAACCGTCGGTCATAAAGCATATCACCCGCAGGCGTTTGGGGTCTGGCTGTGGCGTGAGGCAGGCGTCGATGGCTTTCATCATCTCCGTTCCGCCGTTTCCAAGACTCGACGCGAGGAACTCAGTCGCGAATGCTCTGTTCTCGATGGTGTTCGGCTGCGGCGAGGAGAACAGCGGGTTCACCTCATTTGAGAACGACATGACGTTGAATGTGTCGCCGGGGTTCATCTTCTCGATGCAGAGCTTCATCGTCTCCTTGGCCTTCTCGATCGGCCACCCCTGCTGCGAACCCGATGAATCGATGACGAATATCATCTCCCTGGGCGCGATCTGCTCCGGCGTCGGCGACTTCGGCGGCACGAGGATCATGCCAAAGTAACCGTCGCCCGCGCTCCGAGTGTTGGGAAGAAAGCCGGTGCGGACGCTCTCGCCTGCGACCCTGTAGCGGACGATAAAGTCTTTGTTAGGGATCGTCGACTCGTCCCTCAGCGTCACGCGCGCCTCGGTGTCAGCAGATCGATCGACTTTAACTTCATGTAGGACGCTCTTGATCTCACCGATCGGCACCCCAGCGTTGATATCAAGGTCGATTGATATGTCGTGCCCCGCACGAGTGCCTTCAGGAGTGATGGGCGGGGTGATACTCCCTGCGTCCGGCACCTGATCGCCGCCTGGCATGTAGCGCGGCCCGACGACCATCGGGAAGCTGAACTCGTAGAGCCCGTCCTCATACTTCAGCACGTCGACATAGCTGATCTTGATCTTGACGCGCGCACCGGGCATGATGTTTGCGACCGACTGGGTGAAGATGTTCGGCCGTTCCTGGTCGAGCAAACTCGCAACTTTGCCCTCTCTGCGGGCAGCCTCGTAGATCTGCTTCGCCTCTTCGCGGCGCTTGACCGTCCCCGTGATCACCCTGTCGCCGACGGTCATCTCCATCGCATCAACGGCGCAGTCCGAGGGCAGCGGGAAGACATAAACGGCTTCGATCGGCTCATCAAGTGGGTTTGTGAACTCCTGCGTCACGTCCACCCGGGCGACAAACCCCGCCGCCTCGGCCTTGACCGTCGTATGCTCAAGCGGGCACTGCCCAAGCTGCTTCCCGTCTTTCCCGACGACCTGAAGCTGTCCGCCCGTGACTTTGCTCGCAGGCATCAGCCTGTGCTTCAGCGCGACGCGGTTTGAGTCGGCGCTCACCGACTGGACAACAAGCCCCACCGCCGCAACCGCGATGAGCGCGAGCATCATAACCAGAAACAATCGAAACTTCATCTTGAAATATCCCCTTTCACAAGCGCGAACCCGTTCCGACCGTTGTGGTCCATTCGCGCCGTTCTATATGCTTAGACCGCTTGGTTGGGAGGATACTTCAATAAAAAAAGCCCGCTCTCAAAGAATATTGAGAGCGGGCTTGGGTGTCTGCTATGTCTCTTTGAACTAACCCGCATTATTCACGAGTAGCGTGAATAATGCGGGCTAACGCGACATGTTGCCCATCTGGCCGGGCATGGGCTCGGGGGCCGGAGCGACCGCATTCGGGTCGATCCTCTTCATCCCGCGGGTGGCCTCTTCGTTCGTGGGGTCCATCTGGAGGACCTTCTTATACTGAATGAGCGCGTCGTCGTTCTTACCCGACTTCTCAAGAAGCGCCGCATACTTCATGCGAAGCTCAGGGGAGCCGCTCTGGTCGACGCATTTGCCGTATTCGACCATGGCCTTGGCACTGTCCCCGGCCTTCTCGTAGAACATCGCAAGCGTCTGTCGGACGCCGACGCCCGGGTCCTGCGTGGATGTCGCGATCAGCTTCTCGTAGATATCGATCGCCTTTGCCAGGTTGCCGCCATCGGCATACCAGCGGGCGATGCATACCTTCAGGTTGTCGTCGTTCGGGCGCTCGGTCTGCAGGCTCTCAAGGTAAGAAAGCCCCTCGCTTGCCCTATCGGCGGACTTGAACTTCGCCATCATGAAGTCGTAGGGAGCGCTCGTCTGGGAAGTCCTGACGAGGTCTTTCATGTAGCTTAGGAACTCGTTACGCTTGCCCTGTGCGACGTAGATAGCTTCGAGCCGGTCGATCACGTCCGGGTAGGACGGATACTTGCCGAGCACCTGCTTGTAAGCGCTGATCGCCTGCGCGTCTTTGCCCTGTTTGGCATAGACGTCGCCGGTCCCGCGGATGCCGTCCCACTTGGTGACTTCATCCTTCATCATATCCTGATAGACCGCAAGCGCCGACTCCAGCCGATCGTGGCGCAGGAGCATCCTCGACCACTCAGCGCGGAGCTGCGCGACAAGTTTCGGGTTCTTCTCGATCTGTGACCGATACTCTTTGGAAGCCTCTTCGATCTTGCCAGCCTTCTCAAGCGCGCGCATCAGGTCGGTCGGGCTCGTGTTGTTCGGGTTATTCTCAATAAGCTTGCGCTGAAGCTTCGCGGCCTCGTCAAGCTTGCCCTGTTTCTCGTAGATCTTCATCAGGCCGAACGTCGCGTCGAAGATCGTCGGGTCGAGTGTGATCGCCGCCTTATACTCGATCACGGCGAGGTCGGTCTTGCCTTCGTTCTCATAGATCTTGCCGAGTGAGCTGTGCGTCCTGCCGTTCTTGGGATCGGTCTTGATAGCGTCCTCAAGCTCGGCTTTCGCCTCTGCCACCTTGCCCTGCTCCACGAGCATACGGGCGGACTCCACTCTAAATAGCGGTCTGAACTTGGCAGCCGCGCGATACTGCTCGTATGCCTCAGGTTTCTTGCCGAGCTTTTCATAAAGCCGCGCGAGCTGGAGGATCGTGCTGACGTCCCCGGGGCGAAGCTTGACGACCTCGACAAACTCCTTTGATGCCGCCTCGTCCTGATCTTTCTTCAAGAACAAGTTCGCTATCTGCCTGTAAGCGTCGACTTTCACCTCGACGTTATCCGGGCAGATTTCGATCAGCTTGCGAAGCGCGGCGACTTCCGGCTCCCCAAGCGTGGGATCCTTCTTCTCGCCATAGACTTGTGTCAGCCCCGTTAAAGCGTTTGAGTCCTTGGGATCAGCCTTGAGGGCTTTGACGTATTCATCAATCGCAAGATCATATTTCCCCTGCGTGGAGTAGATCCGAGCGATGTTGTCGGTAATGTTCATCATCTTCGCGTCTTTGGGGAACGCGGCTGCGATCTCGCGAAGCTCGGCGATGGTCTCATCGTAGCGTTTGGCGTCGTGATATACGCCCGCCATCTGCCACATAGCCATCTTCTTGTCTTCGTCGCCGGGAGCTTTCCCGAGGAACTCTTTGTACTGGCCGATTGCCTTGTCGAAGAGTTCCTTCTTCTCGAAGGCCTGCATGCGGTAGATATTGGCGATCTGCTGATAGGCATCGATCTTCTTGGGGTCGAGGCTCTTTACCATCTCCCACTGGGCGACTGCGTCGTCATATTTCTTGTCCCGAAGATAGATCCTCGCCTTGCCCTTATAGGGAACGGGGTCTTTCGAGTTCTTGGTTATCATCGGGTCATATTTGCCGAGCGCGGCATTGATGTCCCCCTTGTCGGCCAGAAGGTCGGCTATGCGGTCGGTCGGCTCGGACGCCTTCATACCCTCTGAAGCGAGCTTCTTTGTGTCGATCTCCTGCCAGGCGGCGATCGCCTTGTCATACTGCTTCTGCTCGGCGTAGATGTCGGCAAGCACCTCAAGAAGCGCCCTGCTCTTCGGGAACTTCGGCTTGATGCCTTCGAGCTCCTTTGCTGCGCCTGCGAGGCGGGTGTCCTGGGACATCCTCTCGTTTGTGCGAATGACCCTGGCAATACTCAAATAGGGCTCAACCATATCCGGGTTCAGCTTTTCCACCTGCCTCCAGGTGTTGATCGACTCCTGAGCGAAGCCGCCACGGCTGTAGGACTCGGCAAGCGCGGCGAGGATTCGACTGTTGTCCGGGTCGCCCTTTAGAATGTCTTTGTAGCGCTCGGCTGCCTTGTCGTGCCTGTTTTCCTGAGTATGGACCTGGGCGATCATCTCCCTGTAGTCAGGGACCGGCACGCCGGAAGCTCTGACTGCCGAAGCCGGAAGCTTGCCGACGGCTTCCCACTGCTTGATCGCGTCCTCATATTTGCGTCCACGGGTGTAGATATCCGCGAGCCCGGACATCGCCGCAACGTCGTTCGGGAACTTGGCGAGAACGTCTTTAAGGGTCTTCTCAGCGTCGTCAGTATTGTTCTCTTCAAGATAGACGAACGCGGTCTGAACCAGATACTGCGACTCCTTGGGATAATACGCAGCAAGCTTGCCTAGGTATTTGCGGCAGTTTTCGTAATCTTTCTTCTCTTCGTAGATACCAGCTATACCAAGCAGCGCTCCCCTGTGTTTGGGGTTGATCGCAAGCGCCGCATTGAAGTGCTTGAGCGCAAGATCATACTGTTTGAGCTGAGTTTCGGCAAGCCCGAGGTTCAGCTTCGCACTGATATCCTTGGGATGAAGCACGCAAGCCTTGGCAAAGTACGTCTTGGCGACGTTGAACTGTCGCTCCTCGAATGCGAGGCGTCCGAGGTTGAATATTGCGATATACTCCACTTCGCTTCCGGGCTTGCTTATCTTGAGAAGCCGCTCGAAAGTCGATTTGGACTTCTTAATGTCGCCGGTCTGCTCGTAATGCTTGGCAAGGGCGACAAGCGCAGTGGTGTCTTTGGGATCAAACTTGGCTATCGCCTCGTACTGCTTCACAGCGGCCTTGGTGTTCTTGGAAAGCCGCGCGGCCTCGGCGGCCATCTGACGGTATTGGAGATTGTCGGGGTCTTTCGCCGTCAGCTTCTCGCACTCTTTAAGAGCAAGCGCGTATTTGCCGGTCTGCATGTAGGAATAGGCGAGATTGAAGCGCACCTGTGAGTCCGTGGGGTTGAGATCGACGACCCGGCGCAGGTTCGATGCAGCCGAAGCGTAATTTTTCTTCTCGAACGCCTGCATGCCCAACACATAGTAGGCTACGGGGTCCTTGCTCTTCAGCCCAACCGCAATTTTAGCCTGCGCGGCGGCTTGCTCCATCTGCTTTTTGGAGAAATAGATACGTACGAGCTGAACAGGAACTTCGGAGTTCTTCGGCTCTAACTTTTCCACTTTAAGAAGCAGCGGAATAGCCGCGTCGAGCTCGTTTCTCTGCATATGGATCGCTGCCATATTGAAGTACACGACGGAGAACGAAGGCTTGAGCTTCGCAACTTCCTTGTACTCACGCATGGCGTCGTCCAGCTTCTTCGCCTTGTGAGCCTCGATGGCCTTCTGGAAGTGGACCATCGCCGGGTCTTTCTTGGGCGGAGTCGGAGCTTTCTTCTCCTGAGCAACAGCTGTTGTCACCAGGCTGGCCAACAACAAAACGATGAACGCGTAGATCGGAACGCGCTTTAGCATAGCAGATTCTCCTTTAATGGACATTGCTGAGTAATTTCTAGCCAGCTTTATTAGTGAAACGAATAAAGCTCTCGCTAGCCTGCACTGTCAAAATGTCAACGGCTGAGGCCGTCTTCGCCTATCACTGCCCGAGCCTGGCCTTGAGGTCAGCCAGAAGTGCCGGGTCAGGTTCAACACCCATATCCGCACCCTGTCGGAGTTCTTCGAGCGCTTCTGGGTAGCGTTTCATGAAGTAGTACGCCGCGCCCATTCTCGTATGCACGTAGCCGAGGTTCGGGTCGACCCTCAGGGCTTCGGCATAGTCGGCCAAAGCCTCGTCGAACCTTCCCTGCAGCACGCGCACAAGCCCTCGGTTTGCGTAGGAATGTCCGAGCGACGGGTTGATGCCAATAGCCTGATCAAACAGCTCTACTGCTTTATCATACTGACCAAGCATTCTATAGGAGTTCCCGAGATTATTATAGGCTGCAAAGAAGTCCGGCTTCAGTGCAATTACCTTCTCAAGATAAGGGATCGCGTCCTTGGGTTTGCCCATTTCGTTTAGCGTGAGCCCGATATTGTTGGTCACGTTGAGGTCATCGGAGAGGGAGAGCGCCTTCTGATAGATATCGACGGCTTCCTGATACCTCTGATCCCGAGCATAAGCCGTTGCGAGCAGGTTGAGCGACCTCACATGGTTTGGGTTCACGTCAAGGGCCGCCTTGTAGTGCTCGATCGCCTCCGGCCGCTTGCCCCGCTCCGGATCCTCAAGCCAGGCCCCGAGGTTGATCTCTGCGGTGATATTCGGCGGCGTGACTGCGATCGTATGCCTGAAAAGTGTGCCGGTGTCCTTCCAGTATCCGACTTGATGATAGGTCCCTGCCGCAAGCGCGAGGATTACCACGCCCGCAAGCGCGCCAAGTGTCTGCGCGCGCTTCCGATCAGGCATTCTCGCAAGGAGCTCCGGCACTCCCCAGGCGATCATGATAAAGAGCCCGATGTACGGCACGTAGGTGTATCGGTCCGCCATCCCCTGCTCGCCGACCTGCACGAAAAGTCCGATCACAGGCAGGAGCGTAAAGATAAAGAACACCCACCCCATCCCGATATAGGGATGTTTGCGCGTCATTCGTGCAAATGCGATCGAAAGCGCGGCGATCAGCGCCATAGCGGCAATCGCGTTTACGATCGGCAGAGTGTTGCCGGGGTGAGGATACACCACCGCGAGTTTCACTGGAAAAAGTAGCTTTCCTATGTAGTTTGCGTAGGCGACGAAGGCGTTGTCGATTCTCATACCGAGAGTGAGCGTGGTCGAGGCGACCGCCCCACCCATCCGCTGCACGGAGTAGGTCATATAAGAAGAAAACGCCGCCATCGCAAAGAGTGGCAGTTTTTCGGCGACGATCGAGAAGATCGACGGCCGAGTTTCTACCTTCTTGCCATTCTGGACCCGGGCGAACCTGCCAAGCGGCCACCAGTCGAGCAGAAGCAGCACAAACGGCAGCGTGACCAGCATCGGTTTGGAGAGCAGCCCGAGCGCGTAGCTTACGATCATCGCCCCATAGAGCGCGTATTTCGCCGTCCCCTTGCGCTTCACGTAGTGCGCGTAGGAGAGGATGGTGAGCATAAGAAAGAACGTCGAGAGCACGTCTTTGCGCTCAGCAACCCACGCGACCGACTCCACATGCGCGGGGTGAACGGCAAAAAGCGCCGCCACAAACGCACTTCGCCACGGAGACCCCGTGAGCTTGAAAAGCCCAAGGAACAGCAGCACCGTGCTTCCAATGTGCAGCGCGACGTTGACGAGAAGGTGCATCCCCGCATCCATCCCAAAGATCTTCATATCGATCATATGGGATATCCACGTCAGTGGGTGCCAGTTCGAGCAGTAGCCGGTCTTGGCAAACGCCCACCTGATAGCTTCAGGCGTCGGACCGTTGACAATATTGAAGTTCTTCTTTATATATTCAGGGTCGTCAAACTGAAGAAATTGATGCCCAACAACCCGCAGGTAGACCACAAGCGTCCCAAACGCCAGCGCAATGATTATCCCAGCGATCACTCGCCAGTCAACTGCCACCTCTACAGGTGCAGGTTTCTTCTGAATACGTTTCTGACCCATCTATCCACACCTCAGCCGCACATGAATCAATTACATACTCATCAAGCATACCATGAATTGGGCGTGGACTCCAGAGAGAAGGCAAATTTTGACGACAGTAAGTTGGATTGCGGGATGGGGAGATTGCACGGTGATTTGTGGGGGAGTGACAGGGGGGATTGTCACCCTTGGCCTGTATGCATCACCTTCATTTCGTTATGCTGGATTGCTGTGCATCTAAGAGCGGGTTTGAGAAATCCCGATTGTAGTGGCCGGTCGCCGTGCCGGCCACTACACTTCTCAGACACGCTCTAACCGGCATTATTCACGAGTGGCGTGAATAATGCTCTGTTAGTGAAAGCTTTATTCGCTTCACGAATAAAGCGGGCTAAGGGATTGAATATTTGTTATCCTGCATTCGAGGAAGGAAATAAGGGAGATCACCACCAAACAAATCGCAGTATCACACCCACAACAGCCGTGTTCCAAGCTTATCCCAAGACGATAAAACCCTCTTTTTCGGCAGCTGCACGAAGCTTCGCATCCATGCATACAAACCCAAGACCTGTTGGGACGTGCCTTGCCCAGACAAGAGCTGCCGCGAGTTGGAGCGAGTCAGCGGTACGCAGGTCGTGGACCCGGATCAGCCTGAGCGCGGTCTGCCTGACCTCCTCAGTAGGCTGGACCTCCTCAGCGCTCCGAGCAAAAGGCGCTATCTTGCTGAGTATGCGCACATAGCCCGCCTCGTCAACCTCACCCATTCTACGCAACCGGGACGCTGCCGAGGCCAACTCGACGGATGTCACCCACCACATCGCCACCTCAGGATCAGAGCCAAACACGGCGGCGGCACTGGAGCTGTCGGGCTGGACGGTCAGGAGCACGAAAAGCGCGGAGGTATCCCAGAACTTCATACTCTGTCCTCGCGGTCTTCAATAACAGCCTGAAGCGCACGCTCAGATGTCAGACCGGAAACGACGGCCCCTTCTATCAAATCCACCGGGATTGATCCACAACCGGGCCTTACCAGCCCCTTGGCGACAAGTTCCGCTCGTCTCTCATCCATAGATATATTCGGATCAATAGGCACAATGAGCGCCACCGGACGGCCACGGTCTGTAACCACAACCTGCTCTCCGCCTTTCACGCTCTCAAGGTACCCGGACAATCCCGCCTTTAGCTTCGCTATCGCTGCAGTTCGCATAATATGTACACCTAATACTCTTAATATGACTATTATAGTCATACCATATTTCGACGTCAAGATCGCAGCATCCGCGGAGAGAATTGAGCTTTTGCCATCGCCGGGAGAACGTAAAACAGGGCGGCGAAATCTCTTTCGCCGCCCATACTTAACAGCTAACAGCTTGCGCCCTACCCGCCCTGAACGTGGCACTGGGTGCAGGTCGACTTGGTGGAAGTTGTGTTTCCATCTTCGCCGATTGCTGCGGTGCCGTCTGCCAGGACCAGGCCGAAGGCGTTCTTGTTGCCGTGGGCCTTGTGACAGGAGAGACACGTTGGGGTAAGGTCGGTCGGAGCGCCGGTCCAGGCTGCTCCCTGGGTGCCCCAGTTGCCCGAGCCGCTCATAACGCGGACGCGATAGAGCTTGGTGTTGTAGCGGGCCAGGTTGGAATGGCCCTTGGTCGTTTGACCGCCGATGTTGCTGTCAGCATTCGGGTGGCGAAGCCAATCGTGCCCGGTCGCCACGTCGCCGCCGACGGTGTTCACATCGCCCTTGGCGCCGTGGAAGCTGGTGTGGCAGCTCTTGCAGTAGTCAGCCATACCGGACTTGGTCTGAACGGGTTCGAGCAGTCCGACGTTGTCCTGCCCATAGTGCTGAGCAAGCGTCGAACCGTGTCCGTAGGCCTCCCAAACGTCCTTAGTGAGGTCTTTGGTGTCGCCGGCCGAGTAGCTCACCGCACGGTTGCCGGAGCCGTCGTTCCACGACTTCAGGTTGCGGTAGGCGCTTGAGACGGTAGCTCCGGTCGCGTCTTTTCCACTTGAAGCCGAACCATGCTGATGGTGGCAGTCGATGCACTCAAGCCCCTCGGCGTCGGCAAACGTGCCGCCCGGAGCCGCGGATGTGGAACCGAGCGTGTGGCCGGTCCACGATGCATAGCCGTCGGTCCCGGCGGTGTCGTTCAGCGCGCCCCCTGAGCGGGAGTAGCTGTTCGTGTTGTTGCCGAGAACGTCGGGAGCGTCGGTCTTGCCGTCATGGCACGCCAGGCAGAGCTTGTTCGGCTCATCCCGGAGCAAGCCTGTGAACAGACCACCGGGGCCGAGGTCGGTAAAACCTGTCCCCGTGCCTCCCGCGGTGTCATGGCTGCGGCTGTAGTGCATGGTGTGGCAGTCGGAACACACGTTGTTGGCGCCTGAGTGATAGTCACCGGCGTATGACACAGCGGCTGCGAATACTACAATCAGCGCTACGGCAATTACTGGAAGCGTTTTGTTCATGGTCTTTTCTTCCTTAACTATTGAATCCCTACACTTTGTAGTGTAAATGTTAGTTAAGGATTCACCTTCTTTCCTTATACTGATACTGTTTTACTATCCAAGCCGGGCAAAGCCCGACCTGTATCATCAATCACCTGATTTCGGTGGTGTGATTTTGAGATTGAACCCCTGCAGCCTCGCCCCGACCTTTTCGGTCGTAAAGAGGGTCCGTTTGCCGTCTCCGGCGAGCGAGGTCGGATAGGCAAGGTCGCCGGGACGATCACCGAACCCGCCGCCAAGCCTCGTTATGAACTGACCGGTCGGGCTGAACGCGCCGATCCAGTGGCGCAGCCCATCGATCACGTAGATGTTGCCGAGTTCGTCGGTTACGACGCCTTCGGGTAGAGAGAAATTGTTCGGCCCCGACGAGTGAGCCCCAAACCCGAGCAGGACTTTGCCTTCGGGCGAGAACACCTGCACACTCGGCTCGCCTCTGGAGTCGGTAGTGTAGACCTTGCCACCGCCATCGATCCAGACCGAGGTGATCGATGTAAACGCCCCTTCGCCCTGGCCCTTCTTGCCGATCTTGCGCACAAGCTTGCCTGACGGGTCGATCATGAGCACCGCGACCTCGCCGCCCGCAGTCGCAAGATAGACATTGTCTGCCAGATCCACCGCAACCGCCGAGCACGATACCAAATCCCGGGCCATCCCCAGCAGGTCTCCGGGGTATATCCGTTTGATCGATTTGCCCCGGTAGTCGAGCACGTCGAGATACCCCGCAAGCGCGTCGACCAAAAG
The DNA here is from genome assembly GCA_038207085.1 of Armatimonadota bacterium. Taxonomy (GTDB): domain Bacteria; phylum Armatimonadota; class UBA5829; order UBA5829; family DTLH01; genus JBBRAE01. The sequence continues at coordinate 27,822 of JBBRAE010000008.1, read as the reverse complement.
GATGTCGCCTCTGGAGTTGACCGCAACCCGCACGGGCTCACCCTGACGGACCTCTCCCGGCGTCTCGGAGTCGACGCTGTGCCTGATCCTCGCAACGGGCGTCCCAGCGGTGTTGAACACAAGCACCTGGTGGTTCCCGGAGTCAGCGACATACACCTCGGAGCGTCTGGCATAGAAATACACGCCGCCGGGGTTCTTGAACGGCTCACTGCGCGACCATCCGTAAATGCAAAGATTGGTGTTATCTTTGATCTCAGGAAGCGCAGTGCCGCCTGCGTGCGACATAGCTCCAATCATAAAGAGCAGAGTGAACTTTGTCACAATGCCCACGCGCCAAGTTGTGAAGTTCGCTGTGATCATATCAGTTTGCCGTATGCCAGCAGTCGGTTTCGGGGACGGGGTCCCCGAAACAACGGGTTAGTTATCTACACCTTGTGGCACATTGTGCAGAGTTCCGCGTTCTTGTCCAGATGTGTAAGTTTGTTATGGTTTGAACCGTGCGGAGTATGACAACTCGCGCAGGTGAGCATATCGTTTGTGGTTGGGTCGATGACTACCTTGCCGTTTGCAAGCTTGCCAAAGGGATGAGCGTGCGGCTTGTGGCAGCCTTTGCAAAGCTCTATCGAATCCTTGACGAGCAAAGTCTTCTGGGTCGACGAGTGCCCCTTGTGACAGGTGAGACAGTTGAGATCGCGCGCGGGTTCGTGCTTATACTTCGAGTTCACCTCATCCTCTACGCCTGTGTGGCAGAGGAAACAGGAGTTGGCAATCTGTTTGTCTTTGTAAAGCCCCTTTGGAGCGTCAGACGCGTGCGGGGAATGGCACTGGGTGCACATCCCTTCTGTAACCGCGGCGTGAGCATGTCCCGCCTTCTCAGGGGACCCGACAACGTCTTTGTGGCAGATCGCGCAGAGATCTTTCTCGGGTTTGGCGAGCTCACTGCTCCCAGGTTTGTGGCACGTGCCACATTGACCGCTCTTAAACGGCATGTGCTGTCTGGGTTTGATGCGCTTTGCTGTCCTGTTGCGGGAATGGGCCGAATGGCACTCGACGCAGTTCGAAGTGGAAACATCGATGCCCTTGTGGGCGAGGGTAAACTTGGCGACTTTGGGGCTGTGGCAGGCGACGCACGACGTGGATACGTTCTTCACAAGCTGATGGCGCGCGCTCGTTCCGTGAGGGTTGTGACAGGTAAGACACGCTCCTCCGGCGATCGGCGCATGTAGGTAATCGCCCTTTTTCGCGATCTCCTTGTGGCAGCCGATGCAGAGATCCGGCGACTTCTTCCTGAACATCCCTGCCGAGCCGCCGTGTTCGTAGTGGCAGGAAAGGCACTCGACATCGTTTCGTTTGTGGTCGGACCTTTTCCAGTATTTGCTCTCGATGGTCTTGCCGGAGACGGCGTTCGGGGAATTGTCGAAGTGGCACTTGCCGCATGACTCCTCGGCGCTGAGGGTAGCGGAGGGGGACGCGGGCGCGGTATCGGCCGTCGCAACAGCAGCGAGGCTTAAGAAAAGAGTCGCCAGAATGGCTGAGGACCACCGCGATACAGAAGCCATCTGATCCCTTTCACGGGCATGCACGAGCGTTGAATGTCGCAGCTTGCTACTTGCAGGCTTTGTGCCGATGTTCACAGTTCAGTTTCATAATACCCCAGCCTGCAAGGATTGTCAACGGAAACTAAAGCGTGACTGAAGATTATTTAAACCACTGTGAAGATTGCTTACATGCTGCTTTTGGGGTGAAGTCCGTGGCTTTGGTGGCAGCCCGCGCAGATGATTGAGGAAGGCGCCCGCACGATCTTTGTGGCGTCGCCGTTGTGCTCGCTTCCCGGCCCGTGGCAACTCTCGCACTGCACCGCTTTGAAGTTCGGGGTCGCAGCTTCATTGGTGAACCCGCCGATGCCGTAACCGGTTGTGTGGCAGGGCAGGCAGTCACCGTTTTTCTCCTGCCCGACGTTCGCGAGCTGATCAAACGCCCGGGCATGCGCGGTCTTGCTCCAGCCCTTGTGCTCGGTCGAGTGGCATGATTTGCACTTGTCCGCGCCGATGTACTTCGCGTCTTTGGAGGGGGCGGCGACGATTATCCCGGAGGCCACAAGCACGATCGCGGCGGCGATGGTGAAGTTCTTCATGTATTTCCTCATTCGGATTCATCTTCCGACAGATGAAACGCGAGAACGGCTAGTTCCTGCACAAAGTCGACATTTCGCACGACCACGCCCTCTGGAACCTTAAGCCTGGTCGGCGCAAAGTTGAGAATCGACTTGACTCCGGCCTCGATCATTCTGTTGGCGACATCCTGACCCACGCTCGCCGGAACCGCGATCACCCCGATGCGCGCCTGAATCTCGCTGTTCGCCTCGACAATCGTCGCGACGTCCATAATCTCCTGGTCCCAGAGCCTGCGTCCGATCTTGTTGTAGTTGTTGTCAAAGACGCCACAGATCCGAAAGTTCTGAATACCAAGCCCCGCGTAACCCACAAGCGCGCTCCCGAGGTTTCCCGCGCCGACGAGGATGACGGGCTGCTCGCGTTCGACTTTGAGGATTTGGGCGATCCAACTCCTTAGCTCCAGCACATTGTAGCCGATGCCCGGTCGCCCGAACTCGCCGAAGTAGGACAGGTCCTTGCGGAACTGAGCCGCGTTGATCCCGGTAACCTGCTCGATGTCGCTTGAGGATACCGTCTGCACCTGCTGATCGGCAAGCTCGGTTAGCGAGGTGAGATATGTGGCAAGTCGCTCAAGCGTTGGCATTGGGACTTTGTGGCCGTTGTTTTTTCGCATCAGTCACACCTGGAGGACAGTTCAAAATGAATCGTGCACGATTTCACAACCGTAACTGAAGTATATCATCGGGATCGAGTGAATGCAAGTAGGACGATTCTTCGTTGACCTCGGGGCGTATTCAAGGGTAGAATTAACAGGAAAGCTTAATAAAGGACGACGGACTTAAGATGATTATCGACATTCACGCGCACGCGTTCCCCGACGACCTGGCACCGCGGGCGATCGGGACGCTCACTCATAACTGCGACTGCCTCGCCTTTACCGACGGCACGTGCTCGGGGCTCGCGAAGGCCATCAGGGAGGCCGGAGTAGACTTGGCCGTCATTATGCCGATCGCGACCAAACCGACGCAGACCCGTGTGATCAATTCCTGGGCAGTTGAAGTGCGCGAGACATATCCCGAACTGATCTCGTTTGGAAGCCTGCACCCGTTTGCACCGGCCCAGTGGGCCGCAGAGATCGAACAGATGAAAGCCGACGGCATCCGGGGGATCAAACTCCACCCCGACTATCAGGCTTTCTTCGTAGATGATCCCGAGGTGATCCCGATGTATCACCTGCTTGCCGACGCAGGGCTCGTCGTCCTGTTCCACGCAGGCGTAGACATCGGCCTGCCTCCCCCAACCCACGCGACCCCGGACAGGCTCGCTCACGTGCTCGACGAAGTGCCAGACCTAACTGCAATCGCTGCACACATGGGGGGCTACTTGATGTGGGACGATGTCGAAAAACACCTGATCGGCCGCGACCTATATCTTGACACGTCCTATTCTCTTGCCGACATGGGCCCGGAGCGCATGGCCGCGATGATCAAAGCCCACGGAGCCGAGAAGATTCTCTTTGGCACCGACTCCCCCTGGACCCCGCACTCGGCTGAGCTCGACGGAATCCGTGCGCTTGCGCTTTCGAGTGAAGAGATCGATGCGGTGCTCGGTAACAATGCAGCGAAGCTGCTTGGACTTGAGGATTTGTCGTAGAACAAGTATCGGGGACAGGTGTCCCCGATACAATGCGAACTCTTGCCAGCGACTCTATGGGTTATCGATCAGAGTTTGCGACATCAGAGTATTGGTCGCGACGCGGCCCATGATTACCACGGTGTAGACATTACCGGCAACGACGTTTACATCGTTCACAACGAGCACGATGTTGCCACTCTGCCCCGAAGGCATAACGTTTACATCATAGGTGCCCCCGGTTACAGTGATGTAAGGGCTCGCCGTGCCGAATGACAGGTTGCGGGTGAGCGTCAGGCTCGACGCTGGGATGCTGATGTCAATCGCAGGCGCATCCGGGCTCACATGCACAAACCGGACCTTGGCCTGACCTGCGGGTGGGGCGGTCATGTCATCGACCAGGAGCAGTGGCTTGATGTTCTCAAGCATTCCAATCACGAGCGCGGTGTAGCTCTTGCCCGCCGCCACTGTGACATCTTTCTTTATCAAAGCGTTTTCCCGGGTTCCGGTGGGGAAGACCTCCACCTTGTAGGTATCCGGGACGATGGGTGCATAGTCGGTGACCTGCATGTAAGCGAGGTTCTGCGCCACAGCCTTGCCTCCGGCGACAACATCAACCACCGGTGCGTTGGGGCTGGCATGCACAAATCTGACCATAGAGCTTGCCGGTCCTGAGCCGACCGGCGGAGTGCTATCCTTGCTCTTGCACCCCGCAACAAGAACCATCGCAAGCGCAATGCAGCATAATACGGCAATTCTTAAAGCGTTCATAGCGATCTTTTCCTCCAATCCGTCAGTAGAAAGCCTCGGCATAAACCAAGAGCGTTACTTACATGCATGTTCGCCTGTTTTGCGACTGGTCAAACGACAGGCGGGTGCATAATTGGAGAAATATATGTCCGAAGCTCGACAAACTAGGGCGTATCAAGCATTTCCGCAGTGTGGAGTGCGGCATCGAGATGCAGCGCTCCAAAAAAGCTACAGATTAATCCGCCGTTGCTTCTTGTTCGATGGAGCCGGGCCGGTGACGGCTCGGGCCATTGCTCGGACTATGTCGCGGCGGCTGACTATGCCGACTAACTTACAATCCCGGATGATCGGGACTCGGTTGATCTGCTTTTCGATCATCACCCGTGCGATGTCGGTGATGGCGGAGTCCTCGCCGAATGTGACGACCTTGGAGGACATAGCCTCCTCAACCGTGTCGGCACTCGCCTTGCGATAGGCCTCGTCTACTATGGAATCGGGCACCTGCCAGTCACCAGCAAGCGCACGAGGCGGCCTGCTCATCCGCGCCTGACCCTTAAGAAGTACGTCGGACTCGGTGATAATACCCTCGACGCACCCATCCTGGTCGACAACCGGAAGCCCGCTGACGTGGTGCTCGGCCATAAGCCGAAGCGCCTCATCCATCGACGCGCCACGCTTTACCGTGACGACATCAACCGTCATAATGTCCTTCGCGCATTGTGTTAGCATTGCAAATTTCTCCGTGTTGTCGATAGGCTGGCACAGCGACCGGCCACTACTATACTACCTTGTTTACCCAATACTTAAGCTTACCGGCGCGCACGACCTGGCCGTCTTTGGGCTCGATCTCAGCGCCGGGATCAGCGATCTTCTCGCCGTCGATCGTCACCCCACCCTGCTGGATCAGCCTTCGAGCCTCACCCGTGCCGCCAGCCGCGCCAGCCGCGACCAGGAGCTTGGGAAGCCAGATCTTGCCATCTTTCAGGTCAGAGCGATTAATCTCAAACTCGGGCATGTCAGCGGGAAGCTCCCTGTTGCTGAAAACGCGCTCAAACTCGGCCCGCTCATACTCGGCAGCTTCTGCACCGCGATAAATCTTGGTGATCTCACACGCCAGGCGCTTTTTCGCGTCCATCGGGTGCATGGCACCGCTTGCGAGGTCAGCCTTGATCTTCGCGACTTCGTCCATCGGCATGTCGGTTACAAGCTCGAAGTACATCGGCATCGCCTCGTCTGGGATCGACATAGCCTTGCCGAACATATCCTTGGCGGGCTCGCGAATCCCGATGTAGTTGCCGAGCGACTTAGACATCTTTTGCACGCCATCCAGACCGACCAAAATCGGGGTGAACAGCCCGACCTGAGCCTCCTGACCGTGCGCTTCCTGAAGAGTGCGGCCCATCATAATATTAAACTTCTGGTCCGTCCCGCCAAGCTCAACGTCGGCCCTGATCTCGACCGAGTCGAGCGCCTGGGCAATCGGATACATAAGCTCATGGAGCCCCACAGGACGCTCTTCGGCGAGCCGCTTCTGGAAGTCGTCGCGCTCGAGTATCCGAGCGACGGTCACACGCGAAGTCTCGCGCACGACATCGCTAAATGTCATCTTGCCGAGCCAGTCACCGTTAAAAGTGAGCTGGGTCTTTGAGCGGTCGAGAATATCCCAGAACTGCTCGGTAAACGCCTCAGCGTTGGCGCGAATCTGCTCGGGCGAGAGCATAGGCCGCGTCTCGGACTTGCCGGACGGGTCGCCGATGCTTGCTGTAAAGTCGCCGACGATCAGGATAACCTCGTGCCCGAGGTCCTGGAACTGGCGCATCTTTCGCAAGACAACCGCAAACCCAAGGTGGATGTCCGGCGCGGTAGGGTCGATCCCAAGCTTGACGCGAAGGGGTTTGCCCTCGCGCGTAGACTTTTCGAGCTTCTTTTTCAGCTCCTCTTCGGGAATGATCTCAACCGTCCCACGCTTCAGGAACTCAAACTGTTCGTTAACGGAAAGCTTTTCCACGATAATTCAGCCTCAGATAAAAACGAGCTCAACCGATCACAGCGGCGAGCTCGGTGATTAAGTTAGATTAATATGCCAGTGTTATCGTAGCACCGGAGCACGAAGTCTGTCAAATTGGGAGCCGGGGGGACTGTGTTAGCTTCCCTTTGTTGTAGTACGTTGATGGGTTTGTGGAGCGCACGTTTCGAGAGCCTCAGGGTGAGGGGTTTGGGGCTGGGTGACATGTGAGGGATTGTACCGCGCTCACACTTCGACGGGGCTCAGGATGTGCGACCACCATCTCCCATATTTGATCAATCCAAAACCTATCACGTTGAGGCTCTCGAAACGTGCGCTCCACCCAAATATTCGACACAAGCCAGTCCCCGGGAGCTAATCCCAAGCCGAAACGTGCGCCATCCCCTACACCCTGTTATACTCATTCATCGCCGCCTCAAACCCATCAGTCAGCATCTTCTCAACGGCGTCGGCGGCACGAATTATCGCTTCGTGGACGATCAGCTTCTCTGTGCGATGAAACCTCGAAAGAACGTGGTCGACAGCGTCGCGACGAGCCGAACCGATGCCGATTCGAAGCCTTGGAAACTCGTTGACGCCGAGGCGGCCGATGATCGACTTCATCCCGTTGTGTCCACCAGCAGAGCCCTGCGGACGGATTCGCAGCTTCCCGAGTGGGATCGCCATGTCATCATAGATGACCAGAATCTCGCTTGGTTCGACTTTCTCGCGGCGGACGAAGTTGGCGACGGCGTCGCCTGAGAGGTTCATAAAGGTCTGCGGCTTCATCAAGGTGACTTCTTCACCGCCGAGGCGACAGCGCGCGATCATCGCCCGGCCCGTGCGCTTGGCGATCCGGGTCCCGCAGCGCTTGGCGAGCATATCCACAACCTCAAAACCTACGTTGTGCCGAGTGCCGGAGTAGTCGGGTCCGGGGTTTCCGAGTCCTACGATAAGTTTCAACTGCCCATCCAGGTCGCGCCGAATAACTCGCTTACGGAGTGCTCCTGATGAATCCGACTGATCGCGTCTGCCAAAAGGTGGGCGACGGAGAGCACTACGACGCTATCGGTGCGCTTCTCAGGGGTGAGCGGGATCGTGTCCGTGACGATCAGTTTGGAGACAGGTGAGTTCTCGAGCTTGCCTACGGCGTTGTCGGATAGAACCGCGTGCGTGCAAGCCGCAATCACGTCCTTTGCGCCGCGCTCGACAAGCGCACGGGCGCCCGAGGCGATCGAGCCACCGGTGTCGATGATATCGTCTATCATAATGCAGAGCTTGCCCTGGATGTCGCCGATCACTTCCATGACCTCACTCTTATTCGGCTCAGGACGGCGCTTCGCGATGATCGCAATCGGAGTGCCAAGCGCCTCAGCCACGGCCCGGGCACGGGTCACGCCGCCGACATCGGGGGAAACCACGACCGCGGAAGACATGTCTACGATGTTATTTAGGAGATAATCGGCGATGATCGGGCCGGCGAACAGGTTGTCGACGGGAAAGTCGAAGAACCCCTGAATCTGCCCCGCGTGCAGGTCGATGGTGAGCATCCTGTCGGCCCCCGCGGTCTCGATCAGGTTCGCAACAAGCTTTGCCGTGACGGGGTCGCGCGGCTTGACCTTCTTGTCCTGGCGCGAATAGCTGTAGTAGGGCATCACTACGGTCAGGCGCTTCACCCCGGCGCGGTGGAAGGCGTCGCAGATGATCAAAAGCTCCATCACGTTGTCGTTCACAGGGCAGCAGCCGGACTGCACGACAAAGGCGTCGGCCCCGCGCACGCTCTCATGCACCTGCACACGGATCTCCCCGTCAGAGAACCGCGTGGCCGACATTTTGCCGACGTTCACGCCAAGATGCGCAGCGATCCTCGCCGCAAGTTCCGGGTTCGAGTTCCCTGTAAAAAGTCTAAGGTCCGGCATCTTAAAGTTCCTCCCCGAGCATCTGCTCAAACGCCCCAACGACCGCCCCGTCAGGGACGATGATGTTTTTCACTCTGGCAAACGGCCCAATCACGCAGTTCGACCCGACTGTGCTGATGCCTTCGATCACGCTGCAGGGGTGGATGATGGTATCTCGCCCAACCAAAACTCCAGCGTCGACGTAAGTAGTCGCGGGGTCAACGACGCTGACGCCGTCGAGCATCATCCGGTCAAGAATCCTACATCGCATGATCTGGGCGGCGTCGGCGAGCTCTATTCGCGTGTTGATCCCGAGGGTGTCGCGCGGGTCCTCGGCTGGAAGCGCCTTGACGGTCTTGCCCTTGCCTCGCAATATCTCGATCACGTCGGTCAGATAGTACTCTTTCTGCGCATTGTCTGCCCGAAGCTCGGACAGGCTTTCGCGGAGCATATCTGTGTTCAGAGAATAGATGGACATCGCACACTCGTTGATCGCGAGCACTTTGGGGGACGCGTCCCGGGCTTCAGTGATGCGCTCGACGTTGCCGTCGGGGCCGCGAACAGCCCTGCCGTAGCTTCCCGGCTCGTCGAGAATCGCGGTAAGAAGCGTGCAGGAGGCAGATTCTTCAGTGTGAAAGCTCATAAGCTTGGAAACCGTCTCAGAGGTGATCAGCGGCGCGTCTCCGGGGAGGATCAACACGTCGCTTCGGTCGATCTCGGGCATCGCCTGCATCGCGGCGTGCCCTGTCCCGAGCTGCTCAGCCTGAAGGATGTATGTCACGTCGCTCCCAAGAGTCTGCTTAACAAGCTCGGCCTCATGACCGACGACGACGATAACCTGATCGACTCCCGCGCCGAAGCACGCGTCAATGACGTGGCGCGTAACAGGCTTTCCACAGACCTTATGAACCGCCTTGGGAAGCGCCGACTTCATACGTGTGCTCTTACCAGCCGCGAGGATGACCGCTGCAAAACTCATCAATTACTACCGTCCTGGGTGATCGAAATTAGCATACCGCCGCCAAATTATACCGTTCAAGGGGCAGGAAAGACAAGGAGAGAGTTCAGAGTGCTAAGTGCAGAGTCTGAAGTTTATCGATAATTCGGCGTATACTGCGGGAACGCTTCGTTTCGTCCCACTTCTCAAGTCTATTCTGACTTATGGATTTTTAGCAGATAGCTTTACGGTCAGCCACAGAGTATTCGAGCCGAAAATTTCTCTCGACTTTCGGGTTGAAAGCTGAGTGGATATACGTTAAGTCGTTGCCCGAAAGTCAATAGTTCCCGCAGCAGCGGAGATTGTGGAGTTCAAAGAGGGTTACGGCACAACAAACCTGATTGGCTCGGCAAGTGAGGCTGACCTCGGGGGCTGGGAGCTTACACCTGTCGGCAAGAAGAAGTAATACTACCAATGATTGATCTGGGGAACCAATCAGGCTCCCCAGATCTTGATATTAGCTACGGAACAAATACAACGCTGATGTCCGCAGATAATCTACTACTACTTTCTTCTGCGGACCGCGAAGCCCAAGAGCCCGATCAGACCGCTGCCGAGAGCCAGCATGCTGCCCGGCTCAGGGGTAGGCTGCGATACGATAGTCGCCGACAGGCTGACATTGCGGTTCTCCCAGCTGTTTGTGCCCCAGTTAGTTGCCCAGCCATAGCCCGTCTGGTAGTTGAGGTCGTGGACAAAATAGATGTTGTCACCGACATTAACATCAATGCTGGAGGTGAAAGTCTTGGTCCAGTTGCCGGTTCGGTTGGTGTAATCCGGCCCAGAGCCGGCGAACCCGTCTACAAGCTCATTGGAAAGGATTGTGCTGTTCTTGACTACAGCCATCGCCTGAGGACCACCCTTGCCCGACATAATCGCCGTAGCTGAAAGGTCGATTGTGCCGGTGAAGTTCGCGGTCCACCGCACGGCAGCGAGGTGGCTCCTGTTCTTGCCGCTTGCAAGGGATACAGCACCCGGCTCAACATACCAGTAGTTGGGATCCTTGTTCCATGCAGTCCAGATGAACGCCGTACTGCTTGTGTTCTTGGCGACCATGCCTCCATCTGACCAGTTACCGTTGCCCCAGTAGGGAAGCGGCTGATTCCAGCCACCGGGGCTCTGATAGAACGATGTTGACTGGTCATACAGGGTGAAAGCGTTGCCGCTGGCCTGGTCAACGTAACCATAGGCCCATGCCCCGGTGCCATTGTTGTTGGTCAGCGAAAAATCATCGGCCAAGTTCCACGTTTCTGCCGACGTTGGCATCGCCACAAGTGCGAGACCTGCTGCTGCAAATAGAGTAGTGAAGACTAACGATTTAGACATATCTCTGACTCCTTCCGTCTCCCTTTTTGTTGTTAGTCCGACGTCAGCGGGAGTGAAAACTGAGTCGGTATTTGTGTTATGCGACTGTTACAGAGCTTCACAGGTGCATCTTATGCCACCCGTGACATTTGTGTACATGCGCATACACCATCATTAATAGCACAAGTATATGCCGTTGTCAATGGCTGAATAGTACATTATTTTTTTCTATGTATGGCCTGCAAACGTCTCTTTGGCCCGGTTGTGCAACTTGCAGCACGCATAGAGATGTCAGTCGACAGCTTGTTTGAACTTCACCACCCACGCATGCTCGCATGGCACACTCTCCGGCATGTCTATCTCTGCGCCAGACGCAGTGCTTTTCCACTCCAGCACGCCGACTCCAGGCATTGAGACCTCCGAACCCGGCTCAGGAACAAGCCCTTTGAACGTAACGCTCGCAGGCGGACGCGACTCGCCACCTTCGGCAAGAACGATCGCGTAGACCATGTCGCCTTTGCTCGTAAAGCAGACGTTACCTTCTTTGTATGGAGCAATCGCCCGGGTGCCGTGGATCGCCTCGGAGTTTACCTTCATCCAGTCGCCGACCTGTCCAAGCAGGGCGATCTGCTCGGGCGGGAACTTGCCCTCAGGGGTCGGGCCGACGTTCAAGAGGAAGTTGCCGTCCTTGGCCACGATATCGACGAGCATGTGAACGAGCTCGCGCGCCGACTTGTAAGTGTCGTTCGGCTTGTAGGCCCAGCTAGTCCCCATCGTAAGGCACGATTCCCATGTGTGGCCGAGCGGCACGTCGGGGATCTCCTGCTCGGGCGTCAAGATGTTCTCGAACTCGCCACCTACTGTTCTGTCAGCGATGATCAAGCCCGGCTGGTGACTCCGCGCCATCTCGGCTATTTTGTCCATTCGGATGTCCTGAAGCGGAGGTCGAACCTGCCCACCGTCGAGCCAGAGCGCGTCTATCGGGCCGTAATCGGTCATAAGCTCCTCGATCTGGTCGTAGACGAACTTCTGAAAACCCGCCCAGCGCTCGGGCTCGGCCTGGGTGTCGTAGTTCGGGTTGCGATCAAACGCGGGCCGGGCCGGGTCCCAGTAGTATGGGCTGTGCCAGTCGGACTTCGAGAAGTAGCAGCTTATCGAAAAGCCCCTGTCTCGGAAGGCGTTGAATACTTCACGCGTCGCGTTCGATCGCGGATTCGAGTGAAACGGGCAGTCGGGCGCGGTGATCTTGTAGTCGGTTGTTTGGGTGTCGAACATGCAGAACCCATCGTGGTGCTTGGTAGTGAACGCGACGTATTTCATCCCAGCGGCTTCGGCGACTTTTGCCCACTCCTCGGGGTCGAACTCAGTCGGGTTGAAAGTCTCGTTCAGCTTCCAGTAGTCTTCTTTGAACCGCTTGATGTCGAGACCTCGCTCGGTCCATGCGGCAAGATCGTCGGGCCGCGCCCAGGGGTCAGCCTCAACAAGCGGCCAGGACTCGATGCAGCCCCACTGCGAGTACATCCCCCAGTGGATAATCATCCCGAACTTCAAATCCTGAAACCACGAAAGCCTATCTTTCAGCCACTGTGGATATTCTTCGGCGCAGAGGTCTTCTGCGCTTGAGTGGGCCATAATATCGATGCGTTGTTCCTCGGTCATACCTGCCTCCAGAAAATCGTCTGCCTGACGTGCATATATTCTAACCCGAGAATATGTTCTTGCCAAGCAATATTGCCAGTTCGAGCGTGATTGGGTTCCAACAGCGCCCGCATCCTGCTATAATAGTGGTGGCGGTCTCTACGGCCGTAGTTATGACGTTTCCGGCGGCATAAACAAAGTAGTTTAGAACTGGCGCAACAACTGCAATGAAGCACTCGACCGTACGGTGTCGTCCGGTCTGCCACTGCCCCGATTTCTCTGCACACAAAGTAGTGTTCCCAAGTTCGTGACGTCGCAGTATAATATTGTGCGCTGGCGCTATCCGCGCCAGCTTTCGGAAACGGCGCACGGCGCGCCGTTAGGACAGTAGGTGTATGACCCAATGAACAAAATCGGAATACCACAGAAGCAGGGGCTCTATGACCCAAGCTTCGAGCATGATGCCTGCGGCGTCGGGTTCGTCGCCCATATCAAGGGCAAGAGATCCCACAGCATCGTCCGCGACGCGCTGCAGGTGCTCGTCAGCCTCGACCACAGGGGAGCAAGAGGCGCAGAGGACAACACCGGCGACGGCGCCGGCATCCTGATGCAGATTCCCGACAAGTTCTTCCGTGACGAGTGCATGGACATCTTTCTGCCGAACGCCGGTGATTACGGCGTCGCGATGATGTTCCTACCGCCCTACCCCAGCCACCGAAGCGACTGCGAGAAACTCTTTGAGCAGATAGTCGCCGAAGAAGGGCAGGAGATGCTGGGATGGCGAACGGTCCCCACACGAGGCGCAACGCTCGGGCGAACAGCCCGGCGCTACGAACCCCTGGTGCGACAGGCGTTCATCGGCAAGGGCAAAGACGTCACCGACCAGATATCATTCGAGCGCAAACTCTTCGTCATCAGACGTCGCGCCGAGCTTGAAATCCGACACGCGAAAGAGAACAGGTATTTCTATATATCAAGCCTCTCATCGCGCACAATTGTATATAAAGGAATGCTCACGCCCCAGCAGGTGTCTGAGTTCTACCCAGAGCTCTCCGACCCGCTTGTTGACTCGGCGATCGCGCTCGTGCACTCGCGCTTCAGCACCAACACCTTCCCGAGCTGGGAGCGGGCGCACCCCTACAGATATGTGATCCATAACGGCGAGATCAACACGCTCAGGAGCAACGTCAACTGGATGCACGCGCGCCAGGCGCTGCTTGCCTCCGAGGCGTTCGGCAAGGATCTCAAGAAGCTCTTCCCCGTGATCGACCACGACGGCAGCGACTCGGCTATGTTCGACAACTGCCTTGAGTTCCTGCATCTTGCGGGGAGAAGCCTGCCGCACGCGGTTATGATGATGATCCCCGAGCCCTGGGTGAACCACGGAGCTATGGACGACGACCTGCGCGCCTTCTACCAGTATCACAGCTGCCTGATGGAGCCCTGGGACGGCCCGGCGTCGATCGCCTTCACCGATGGAACAGTTCTAGGCGCGGTGCTCGACCGAAACGGCCTGCGGCCCTCCCGCTACTACGTCACCGACGACGACAGGGTCGTCATGGCGAGCGAAGCGGGCGTGCTTGATATCCCGACTCACAAGATCGTCAAAAAAGGACGCCTCCAGCCCGGCCAGATGTTCCTGATCGACACCGCCGAGGGACGCATCGTAAGCGACGAGGAGATCAAGCGCGGTGTCGCATGCGAAAAGCCATATCAGAAGTGGCTCGATGAGAATTTGATCCACCTAAGCAGGCTTCCCGAGGGGGCAGAGATCGACCAAAGCACCGAGGCGAGCATTGTCGAGCGCCAGCAGGCCTTCGGCTACACCTTCGAAGACCTGAAAATGTCAATCGAACCGATGGCAAAAGACGGCGAGGAGCCGCTTGGCTCGATGGGCGTCGACACGCCTCCCGCGGTGCTCTCCGACCGCCCGCAGCTCTTGTACAACTACTTCAAGCAGATGTTCGCGCAGGTCACCAACCCGCCGATTGACGCCATTCGAGAAGAGATCGTCACCTCGGTCGAGACAACGATCGGCCCCGAGCGCAACATCCTCGACCCGCAGCCCGAAAGCTGCCGCCAGATCGTGCTCCAAAGCCCGTATATCACAAACGAGGAGCTCGCGAAGCTGAAACATATCGATCAGCCCGGCTTCAAATCGGCTGTATTACAGATAGTCTTTGACCCAAAAAGCGGCGGAGACGGCATCAAGGCGGCGATGGAGAACCTCTACAAGCAGGCCGACGAAGCCATCGCAGGCGGCGCGACGATCATAATTCTTTCCGACCGTGGAATCAGCCGTGAGCAGGCTGCAATCCCCGCGCTCTTGGCGGTCGCCGGTATGCACCATCACCTTATCCGCGAAGGCGCGCGCACCCGGGTCGGGCTTGTGCTTGAGTCCGGTGAGCCCCGCGAGGTGCACCACTTCTCGCTCTTGGTCGGCTACGGAGTCGGCGCGGTCAACCCCTATCTCGCGTTCGAGACGATCCGTGACATGATCGACCAGGGGATGCTGACCGACGTGCCCTATGAGAAGGCCGTCGCAAACTACATCAAGGCCTGCGTCAAGGGGATTGTGAAAACGATGTCCAAGATGGGTATCTCGACGATCCAGAGCTACCGCGGCGCGCAGATTTTCGAGGCGCTCGGCATCTCTCACGATGTGATCGACGACTACTTCACCTGGACCCCGTCCCGAATCGAAGGCATCGGACTGGATGAAATCGCGCGCGAGTCAGCGATGCGCCACGCCAAGGGCTTCCCTGCAAGAAGCGCGGCGAGCCCCGTGCTTGAGACCGGCGGTGACAACAAGTGGCGAAGCAACGGCGAGTATCACATGTTCAACCCCGAAACGGTCTACCGGCTCCAGCAGTCGTGCAGGCAGGGGGACTACAGCCTATTCAAGCAATATTCGGAGCTGATAAACGAGCAGACCACCAAGCACCACGCGCTCAGAGGCCTGCTTGAGTTTAGGACCGACCAGGCGATCCCGATTGACGAGGTCGAAAGCGTCGAGTCGATCGTAAAACGCTTCAAAACCGGCGCGATGAGCTACGGATCGATCAGCAAAGAGGCCCACGAGGCGATCGCTATCGCTATGAACCGCCTCGGCGGCAAGAGCAACACCGGCGAAGGCGGCGAGGACCCCGCGCGTTTCACACCTTTGGCAAACGGCGACTCCAAGTGCAGCGCGATCAAGCAGGTCGCATCAGGCCGCTTCGGAGTGACGAGCCACTACCTCGTAAACGCCAAAGAGCTTCAGATCAAGATGGCGCAGGGCGCAAAACCCGGCGAGGGCGGACAGCTCCCCGGCGGCAAGGTATACCCCTGGATCGGCAAAGTGAGGCTCTCCACTCCCGGCGTCGGGCTGATCTCCCCACCCCCGCACCACGATATCTATTCGATAGAGGACCTCGCCGAGCTGATATTCGACCTGAAGAACGCGAACCGCGACGCTCGAATCTCGGTCAAGCTAGTCTCTGAAGCCGGAGTCGGCACTATCGCGGCGGGGGTCGCAAAAGCCCACGCTGATGTGATATTGATAAGCGGCTACGACGGCGGGACCGGCGCGTCCCCACGGAGCAGCATCAGGCATGCGGGGCTTCCCTGGGAGCTTGGAATCGCCGAGACCCACCAGACGCTTGTGCTGAACAACCTGCGCAATCGGGTGATCCTGGAGACCGACGGCAAGCTTCTGACAGGCCGTGACGTCGCGATTGCCGCGCTTCTTGGCGCTGAGGAGTTCGGTTTCTCGACCGCTCCATTGATAGTTCTCGGCTGCATTATGATGCGGGTCTGTCACCTCGACACCTGCCCCGCGGGCGTCGCGACTCAGAACCCCGAGCTTAGAAGCTGCTTTGACGGCGACCCCGAGTATGTCGTCAACTTCATGAAATTCATCGCAGCCGAGCTTCGCGAAGTTATGGCGAGCCTCGGCTTTAGAACAGTCGAAGAAATGGTAGGGCGAAGCGACAAACTCTTTCTCGACAAGGGCCGCGACCACTGGAAGGCGAAAGGCGTCGACCTGTCGGCGGTTCTCTACCAGCCCGAGCCCTATGACCCGGACGTGCTGAAACTTGCACCGCCCCCCAAGAAAAACGTACTCGACGGCGCGCTCGACCTTGTGGAGCTTCTCCCGATTGCCAAAGCCGCCATCGAAGACGGCACTCCGGTCGAGGCCAGGCTCAAGATCAAGACCAATAACAGATCCGCGGGAACGATCCTCGGAAGCGAAGTGAGCAGGCGCTACGGCGCAGAGGGTCTTCCCGAAGACACGATCAAGCTCCACTTCACAGGCTCAGCGGGCCAAAGCTTCGGCGCGTTTGTCCCCAAGGGTATCACGCTCACCGTCGAAGGTGATGCAAACGACTACCTCGGAAAGGGGCTCTCAGGCGGCAAGATAGTCGTCTATCCGCCCGCCGACAGTCCTATTAAGCCTGAGAAGAACATCGTCATCGGTAACGTCGCCTTCTACGGCGCGACCAGCGGCGAGGCCTATATAAGAGGTATGGCCGGTGAGCGATTCTGCGTGCGAAACAGCGGCGTGCGAGCCGTAGTAGAAGCCGTCGGCGACCACGGATGCGAGTATATGACGGGCGGGCGCGTAGTAGTCCTCGGCCCCACCGGGCGCAACTTCGCCGCTGGAATGTCGGGCGGCGTCGCTTACGTCTATGACCGAAAAGGCGACTTCCTCACCCGCTGCAACCTGCAGATGGTCGAGCTTGAGCGACTTGAGCACGAGGACGAGATAGCCGAGGTCCACGCGATGATCAGCCGCCACGCCGAGCTCACGGGAAGCGCCATCGCAGCCGATATGCTAGCCCACTGGCGCGACGTGTTGCCGCGGTTTGTAAGAGTCATGCCCAAGGACTACAAGAGGATGCTCGAATCGATCGAGCAGGCTACACAAAGCGGCCTCGCAGGCGACGAAGCTGTCCTTGCGGCGTTTGAGTATAACAAGACCAACTCCGCGAGGGCTGGCGGCAAGTAAGGAGCAAACAAATGGGAAATCCACGAGGATTTATGATATACAAGCGTGAACTACCCTGTGACCGGCCCGCAGGCGAGCGAGTCGGCGACTGGAACGAGTTCCACGAGCATATGGAGGAGTCGGCGCTAAGAAACCAGGGCGCGCGCTGCATGGACTGCGGCATCCCGTTCTGCCACACCGGCGTTTTGCTTCAGGGGATGGCCTGCGGCTGCCCGATCCACAATCTTATACCCGAATGGAACGACCTCGTCTACCGCGGCCTCTGGCGTCAGGCAATCGAGCGGCTGCACGCGACCAACAACTTCCCCGAGTTTACGGGCCGCGTCTGCCCCGCGCCGTGTGAAGGTTCATGCGTGCTCGGGAGCAAGCGCCCGGCGGTTACGATCAAGAACATCGAGTGCTCGATCATCGACCACGCCTACGACGAGGGTTGGGTCAAGCCGAACCCTCCCGCAGTCCGCACCGGCAAAAAGGTCGCCGTAGTAGGCTCCGGCCCCGCAGGCCTTGCATGTGCGGATCAGTTAAACAAAGCGGGCCATTCCGTAACAGTGTTCGAGCGAGCCGACCGTCCCGGCGGTCTACTTATGTATGGGATTCCCAACATGAAGTTAGACAAGCAGCAAGTCGTCCTGCGGCGAATTGGGCTAATGCAGGCCGAAGGCGTCGAGTTCAAAACAGGCATTGAAGTCGGCAATAACTACCCGGTAGAGCAGCTAAAAACCGATTTTGACGCGATAGTTCTAGCATGTGGCGCAACCAAGCCACGCGATCTCTCGATTGATGGGCGCGAAAGCACTGGGGTTCACTTTGCGATGGAGTTCCTGCACGCGAACACCAAAAGCCTGCTTGATTCGGGTCACAGCGACGGCGCGTATATCTCGGCCAAGGGCAAGAAAGTGGTTGTAATCGGCGGTGGCGACACGGGCACCGACTGCGTTGCGACTTCGCTTCGGCACGGCTGCGAAAGCGTCGTCCAGCTTGAGATTCTACCTGAGCCCGCCGCAGAACGCACAAGCGACAACCCCTGGCCGGAGTGGCCGAAGTTCCTCAAAGTCGACTACGGCCAGGAGGAGTCAGCCGAGCTCTACGGGGCTGACCCGCGCGACTACTGCGTGTCGACCAAGAAGTTCGTCGCCGACGAAATAGGGCGCGTGAAAGAGCTTCACACCGCAAAGATCGAGTGGAAGAAAGAAAACGGACGCTTCGCACCCGTCGAGATTCCCGGCGCCGAGGAAGTAATCGAAGCCGACCTCGTCCTCCTTGCGCTAGGCTTCCTTGGCCCGGACGACACACTCGTCGATGCGCTCGGGCTTGATCGCGACCCCAGGTCAAACATCAAGGCCGACTACGGCAAGTATGAGACGAGCCAGCCCGGCATATTCGCCGCAGGTGACGCAAGGCGCGGACAGAGTCTCGTCGTTTGGGCGATCAACGAAGGCCGAGGCGCGGCGCGAGCATGTGACACCTACCTGATGGGCTCGACCGAACTCACCGAGTAGTCTCCAATTGGGGCAAAGCATCGACACTGGCCGGCAACTCTGAGTAAACTCTCATGCGAGCTTGCCGCCCTGGGCGTTCGACAAGACGACGCCGCAATAGTCGCACTCCGGTTCTAAAGCACCTCTGATTGCGTGTTGACAGCCTGCAGGCTGCCAGCCTTTTATACTCGACTTGACGTTCACCCCCCGGGGGTAGTATAAAGGTATATAAAGATCGCGAAAGGACCAGCTATTGCCGAGAGCCACACCGAAACCCGCAGGGCCACCGTTTCTGCGAGCAGTCGCGGGGACGGCCGGGGTGACTGTGAGCGGCAACGCGATCGCTGCCCTTACAAACATCCTGCTCGCACGAAACCTCGGAGTGAGCGAGTATGGCGCGTTCGCCTACACGGTCACCTGGGTAGGAGTGCTCTGCGTCGTTGGGCTCTTCGGCCTCGAATCGATGCTCGTGCGCGACATCGCCAACTACCGCATGAGGACGGACTGGCCCAAACTGCTCGGGCTCATCAGATGGTCGCGCATCGTTACGTTTGCAATACCGGCGGCAATAGCGCTCGTGGCGAACCTCGCGCTTCGAGGGATCAAGCCCTCTTCAGGCATCGACCTTGCCCCAATCCTGCTTCCGGCGGGGGTTTTTCTTATCCTGACAGTCACCATGCGTGCCCTTGGCGCGTCGCTCAGAGGACTTCACTGGGTAGTCATCGGACAGGCTGGCGAGTCGCTGATCATTCCCGCAGTGGTGTGCGTGTTGGTGATCGCGCTCGGGACGGTTTACGGTCGAAAACTCGACGCTCCGTCCGCAGTTGGCATATACGCATGTGCCACCGCAGTCGCCTGTGTGTTCCTGGCACTACAACTGCGCAGAGCGCTTGTCTGCGAAGTCCCCCGAGGCTCGGGCAGGGCCTACGAGTCACGCCGTTGGCTTGTGGACGCCTCCCCACTGCTATTTCTCGGAGTGCTCGGGGTGTTGAACAACCAGATCAGCTCACTCGCGCTTGGCACGTGGTCGGGGACCTCCGCGCTCGGCCTCTACACCGCCGCCGACCGGCTCGCGCAGATCGTCGCGCTCCCTCTTGCCGCCGTAAACTTGACGCTTGCGCCAACTTTCGCTAATCTATACCAAGCTGGCAAACTTGCAGGACTCCAAGAGCTCGTGACCCGAAGCGCCAGGCTGATGACGGCCGGGTCGGCTGTGGTCGCTGTCACATTGATAGTTGGAGGCAAGTGGTTCCTGCTACTTTTCGGAAGAGAGTTCACCGCCGGACACCTGCCGCTTGCTTTGCTCTGCGCGGGCCAGCTCATAAACGCCGCCATCGGCTCGGTCGGCAACCTGCTTGTAATGACCGGACACGGACGCGACGCGGCGCTCGGGGTCGGAATCGGAGTGCTGGCAAACGTCGCACTCTCCGCCGTTCTGATTCCCAGGTTCGGAGCAGTCGGCGCGGCAATCGCGACAGCAACAAGCCTTACAGTCTGGAACATAGTCCTGGCGTGCTTTGTCTGGAAAAGAATCGGCATCGCGACGACAGCCATCAGCCGGTGGCGCTACGCGCCAGCCTTTAAGAGACGGCGCGGATAGCGCCGTCGAGGCGACTAAATAGGAGCGCTGAAGTATAAATGCTGGAATTAATTGTTCTCGGTGAGCACTGCCTCATCGACCCCGATGTCACCGCTGGGGAGCGCACCCGCATCGGAAACTACGTCTTCATTCGTGCCGCAACCAGGATCGGGCAGGGATGCACCATCGGCTCGTTTGTCGATATCGAGGGCGAGGTAACCGTCGGCGATTTCGTCTCGCTCCAGAGCGGCTGCTACATCACCCGCGGGGTCATAATCGAGGACGAAGTCTTCTGCGGCCCGAGGATCGTCACGATGAACGACAAGAAGATGGTCTATCGGCGCGCTAACCTCACTTTCGAGCGCAGCTCGCCGAGAATACTTCGCGCTGCACGAATCGGGGGTGGCGCGGTGCTGATGCCCGGGGTGACGATCGGTGAAAACGCGCTCGTCGGCTCGGGTGCGGTCGTCACCAAGGACGTTCCCGACAACGCGATAGTCTTCGGCAACCCCGCAAAAGTCGTCGGAACTGTCCCTCCCGAGGAGAGACTCTAATGCTCACGGACAAGCTCATAATCAACGCAGCGATCACGGGGTGCGTGCTCCACAAGTCGGACACGCCGCACCTGCCGATCGCGATTCCGGAGATCGTCGACTGCGCGAGGCGAGTTCAGGACGCGGGGGCCTCGATCATTCACCTTCACGCCCGCGAAGCCGACGGTTCACCGTCATGCAGCGGAGAGATTTACACTGAAATCGTAAGCCGGGTGCGCGAGGCCTGCGGAGACATCATCGCCTGCGTGTCGCTGAGCGGCCGCCACATACCAAGCGTCGAAGATCGAGCTGAGCCGCTCATCTCTCGCCCCGATATGGCGAGCTTGACCACCGGCTCGATGAACTTCGCGACCCAGCCAAGCGTGAACTCCCCCGAGACCATCCGAGCTCTCGCAGAGCGCATCTACGCCTCAGGGGCGGTCGCCGAGCTTGAGATTTTCGAGGCGGGGTTCATCAACTACACCAATTATCTGATCCGAAAAGAGGCGCTTCGACCACCGTATTACTATAATATTCTACTCGGGTCACTCGGCGCGGCACCGCTCGACCTCGTCGGCCTCGGGCACATGGTCGGGATGCTCCCGAAAGGCGCGACTTGGTCTGTCGGCGGGCTTGGGAGCTACCAACTCGACGCAAACGTCATGGCGATTGCGTCCGGTGGGCACGTGCGGGTCGGGCTAGAGGACTGCATCTACTACGACCGAGCGAGGACGCGCCTTGCCGACAACACCGAACTCGTATCCCGCATCGCACGCATCGCCCGCGAGATGGGCCGGGAGCCTGCGACACCAGCCGAAGCCCGAAAGATCATCGGGCTCGACCGCCGTGTGAACACAGAGGCTGAGCCGATCAAGGCATGTCTGTAGTGTTGGCCCGGATTTGCGTAATGTTGGCCCGGATTTGCAATCCGGGCCTTTTTCACCGAAAGCCACAGTGTCTTTGAACATTCTGTTGACCAACTTCACACTCACTACGTACACCGGCACCGAGATTTACGTGCGGGATGTCGCGCTTGAGCTCGCCCGGCAGGGCCACACACCGGCGG
Organism: Armatimonadota bacterium; assembly: GCA_038207085.1. Lineage (GTDB taxonomy): Bacteria > Armatimonadota > UBA5829 > UBA5829 > DTLH01 > JBBRAE01. The sequence goes on along the minus strand of JBBRAE010000008.1, from coordinate 5,840 downwards.
TGTATTCCCCCTGGCTAGGAAAGCCAGCCGACGACCTCCGCGCCCTCGGCATTGAAGTCACGGATTCGCTTCGAAAGCTCAATATGCGCCCCGACGTCATCCACGGCCACCACAGGTATGAGACGCTTTCAGCGATCAAGCGATTCCCCGGCACGCCTGCGATCTACATCTGCCACGATCACACCCACTGGGCCGACACCCCACCCCGCCACTCCCATATTCAGAACTACTTCGGAGTAAGTGAGCTTTGCGTGGAGCGAATCAGGCGCACCGGAATCGACGATGAGAAGATAGGTCAGGTGTACAATTTCGTAGACCTCGCCCGTTTCACCCCTCGCCGCGAGCTCCCCCAAAAGCCCCAAAGGGCGCTCGTCTTCAGCAACTATGCGACCGATAACGGCTTCCTCCCGGCAGTAACCGAAGCGTGCGATCGTATGGGAGTAGAACTCTCGGTAGTAGGCAAAGGGGTAGGCAGGCAGATCGAAAACCCCGAGCAGATACTCGGCGAATATGACATAGTCTTCGCCAAGGCAAAGGCTGCGATGGAAGCGATGGCCGTCGGCTGCGCGGTGGTGCTCTGCGACTACGGAGGCGTCGGCCCGGTCGTGACGAGAGATAACTTTGTTCAACTTAAACCGTTAAACTTTGGCTATGCTGCACTCACTGCGCCGCACTCAGCCGATATTCTGATCGAACGTATCAGTCAGTACAACCCCGAAGACGCGCGCGCAGTGTGCGAACTGATCAGGTCTACAGCCGGGCTGGAACACGCTGTCTCACACCTCGTCGGAGTATACCAAGGGGTGCTTGAGGAGACTATCCCACACAGCTTTTCGATATCCGACGCGGCGAACCTCGTCGTCTCTGCCCGATTTGCCGCCACTTACAAGACAATGGCCCTTTGGCGATCGCTTCCCAAAGGCGTGCGACGGCTTGGGGGCCTCGAATCTGTAAAGCGCAGTATTAGCCGGCTAATCTGTGGCAGGATGAACTGACACCTTCGTAGGCTCCGGCGCGCACTATCTCATCGGGGATACGGTCGAGCGGAATCGTCCGACTGGCCCCGCCAAGCGCGATGGCCTCCTTGGGCATCCCAAATACCACGCATGAGGCCTCGTCCTGGGCTATAGTGAGCGCCCCGGCCTGCTTCATCTCAAGCATCCCACGCGCGCCGTCGTCCCCCATACCCGTCATAATTATGCCGACCGCGTTCTTCCCCGCGTACCTTGCGGCAGAGCGGAATAGCACGTCGACCGATGGCCGATGCCTGCAAACAAGCGGGCCGTCCTTGATTTCGACGTAGTACCGCGCGCCGCTTCGCTTGAGGAGCATATGCTTGTTTCCCGGTGCGATCAGGACCCGTCCGCGGATGACCGCGTCGTTGTCGCGGGCTTCGCGCACGTTCATGCTTGTAATCGTGTTCAAGTGTTCGGCAAAGGAGCTTGTGAACTTCTCGGGCATGTGCTGGACGACGACGATCCCGGGCGCGTCCGCGGGTAGCGGCCTGAGCAGCGCCCGAAGCGCCTCGGTGCCGCCGGTCGACGCCCCAATCACGATCACCTTCTCCGTCGTCTGCATAAACGAGTTCAGCGTAGGCTTTTCGAGCACCACATCGGCGGTCAGTTTCTGCTCGACCGGCTTTGCGGACGTAGGCGAGACCCGCTTCATCCTCGCGCGCGCCGCAGCCTTGACCGCGTCGCAGAGCACGATGCTCGACTCTTCAAGAAACCCCTTGACTCCGATTTTGGGTTTGGTGATGATATCCACCGCGCCGTATTCAAGCGCCTTCAACGTGGTTTCGCAGCCTTTTTCGGTGAGGCTCGAGCACATGACGACGGGTATCGGGTGCTGGCTCATGATCTTGTGAAGGAACGTGAGTCCGTCCATCCTCGGCATCTCCACGTCGAGTGTGATCACGTCCGGCACCCGCTGAGCGATCTTGCTCGCGGCAACGTAGGGGTCCGCCGCAGTCGCTATGACCTCGATATCCGGGTCTGACTCCAGAATGTCAGTCAGTGTCTGGCGAACGACTGCCGAGTCATCCACTATCAAAACGCTTACTTTTCTGCGCATAGTTCTTTCCTCGCCTGCTCCCATATCATCTTACCGGCTTGCGGTAAACGGTCGGCGCGATAAGCTCAAAATCGTCGTTTATCCCATTTAGTGTTTCGGAGTGCCCGGCAAAGTAGTATCCGCCCGGCACAAGATTGTCATAGAGCTTGCCTATGATATCGATCTTGGTCTGCTGGTCGAAGTAGATTATCACGTTCCGACAGAAGATCACGTCCATCAGTGCCGGCACATTGTAGGAGTCGTCCATCAGGTTCAGCTTTGCGTAAGTGATGGTGTTCCGCAGCTCAGGCACGATCCTGCACCGTCCCGACTGTTCCCCGGTCCCGCACATCACATACTTGCGCTTCATGTGCACAGGCACGGGCTCAATCGCCTCTGTTTCATAGACAGCTCTATTGGCATGGGCGAGCACGCGGGTTGAAATATCTGTTGCGTATATACAAAACGCGGCGCAGTTGTCTGAAAAGAAGTCCGAAAGCACCATCGCAAGCGTGTGAGGCTCCTCGCCTGTCGAGCACCCCGCGCTCCAGAACTTCAGTCGTTTGTCGACCCCTCGCTTTGCACCAAGCATCCTCGGCAGCGCTTCGGATGTCAGATAAGAGAAGTGTTTGCGCTCCCTGAAGAACTCCGTCGTGTTTGTGGTGATGACATCGATCATCGACGTAAGCTCGTCCTTCCGGCCTTTGGGAGACATCACAAAGTCGTAGTACTCCCCGAATTTCTCTATCTCAAGAGCCCGCAGCCGCTTGGTAAGCCTGGTTGTGACCATGCTCTTCTTGGCGCTGTTCAGAGAAATCCCGCACTCGCTGTAAACAAGCTGCGCAAACCCCTGAAACTCCCGATCCGACATTGGAACCGGCAGCGAATATGTAGGTTTTGATACTGATTGTTCGATCATCCCCGCTCCATAATCACCAAAACATGCGGGCGGAGTCCCCACGTTCTCCGCCCGCGCATTGCTTACCTATTAGGCCGCAACGGCAACCTCTGACTCTTCATCGATCGCGCCTGAGCGCACTGTGGCGAGGTCCTCGCCCGAGAGCACCTTGTCGATATCGAGTATCATGACAAAGTCCTCATCGCGCTTGCCCATACCGGATATAAAGTCGGTATTGAGCTTGGTTCCGAGCTTGGGCGCGGGCTCGACCTGTGCCGGGTCGATCTCGATGACTTCCTGAACCGAGTCAGCAAGCATCCCCACCGCCAGCACCTCGGTGTCGATCCTGACCTCCACGATCACGATGCAGGTGTCGACAGTCTTCTCGATCGCGCTCATCCCGAGGCTTAGTCGCAGGTCGACCACCGGGACGACGTTGCCTCTGAGGTTGATCACCCCGCGCATAAAGTCCGGCGTTCGCGGGACCTTAGTGATGTTTGTATAATCGAGCACCTCGCGGACCTTGGGAATCTCGATCGCGAAATGCTCGAGCCCAAGCGTCAGTGTGAGATACTGGTTGGAATCAACTGTAACTGGATCCATATTCTTCTCCTAATATTCTCAGGCGGCCCGCTCGAAATCGGAATCGTCGACGTCGTCGTTACCGAGTGAGAGGTTGATACCCCTGGTCTTCTTCGGTTCCTCCCGGACAGGCCTTGATGCCGGTTTCGGGGAGGTCCTTTTGGCCTTCTTTATCACAGACCTTGTGGTCATATCGTCTTTCAGCTTGAAGAACGAAGCCGTATCAAGCAGCTGTTCTGCCTGTTCTGATAGCTCTTCACTTGCAGCAGACATCTCTTCAGTCGCGGCAGAGTTGGCCTGTATAACCTGATCTAGCTGATAGATGGCTTTGGTCACCTGATCGATCCCGGTAGACTGCTCATTGCTTGATGCATTGATCTCCTGCACGAGCTCCGCGGTCTTCTGTATCCCAGGGACTATCTCCTGAAGGATCTTGCCTGCACTCTCTGCGATCTCCACACTTGAAGTAGAGACCTCACTGATCTCTTTAGCAGCAGACTGGCTGCGCTCCGCAAGCTTTCTGACTTCAGCGGCGACCACTGCAAAGCCCTTGCCATGCTCTCCTGCTCTGGCGGCTTCAATTGCAGCGTTAAGAGCGAGCATATTAGTCTGCCGTGCAATCTCTTCGATGATCCCGATCTTGTCGGCGATGCTCTTCATTGCCTCAACTGTCGCAGCTACGGCTTTGCCGCCCTCTTGACCGTCAGTTGCACTCTTTACTGCAATACCTGTGGTCTGCTGGGCGTTGTCGGCGTTCTGCTTGACCGTTGAGTTCATCTCTTCCATAGAAGAAGATACCTCTTCTATGCTTGACGCCTGCTCCGTTGAGCCTTGAGCAAGAGACTGAGCGGTAGAGTTCACCTGCTCAGACCCGGTTGCGACCATGTTGGCCGCAGCCTGGACATCGGTTGCAAAACGGGTGAGGTTGTCGATCATTTGGTTCAGATTGCCCTTGATCTCGCCGAAGTCGCCTTTCCATTCGGTCGCGATCTTGTCTGGCAGATCTCCCTTTGATATCAGGTCGACGTATCCTGCCGTAGATTTGAGCGGCGTGATGATCGAGTCAAACGCTCCGTTCAACCCGGCTACGATCTCTCGATATGCACCCTTGAACTGAGTCGTCTCGCCCCGCACGCTCAACTCTCCATCAGCGGCAGCCTTGGTAAGCCTCGCGGTTTCGGCTACGATCATCTTGATCGACTCAGTCATCTTGGACATTGCACGGGCGAGGTCACTGACCTCATCGCCCCCAGCCGTGTTCAGTGTAATGTCAACGTCCCCCTGCGCGAGCTTGTTGGCCACTTCAGCCATCGCTTTCACTGGGTTAGCAACACTTGTCGAGATAAATAACCCTAATCCAAGTGCAATCAACACGCCGATGGCCATGAATATGATCATCATTGATCTGGACGATGCGTAGGTGCGACCACCCTGTTTGACTGCCTCGCCCGCGATCTGGTCGTTGATCGCTACGAGCTTCTTAAGGAGCCCTTCACTTGCAGTAAGGGAAACCGCGTTTGTGACAAGCGCCTGCCGGGTCATAGCCTTGTATGCAGCGGCGGACGGAGCGGCTCCGTAAGCCTTTGCCAGGCTGACGTAGTCGTTGTGATCCTTGACCCATGCATTCCAGGCAGGAACGAACTGGTCCCAGACCTTCTTCTCTTCCACGATCTGCGGGAGTGGTTCGTAGACCTTCCAGGCGTCATCTGCACGCTTCAAGGCCTTTTCCATACGTCCATAGAGCTCTTGCCTCGAAGCGCCGTTGATCGCGGTGCATAGCAGAGCGTTTTCAGCGCTGTCGATATCCATCTGGGCCTCTTTGATGGACAGCATTGACGCAATGCTGGGGAGTCGGTTGGTGCCGATCTCAACCCCGCTTTCCATCACCTGCCCCATCCCGGAGATTCCCTTCCATCCTATCAGCCCCGCTATCAACGCGACGATCAGAAATGCTCCAACGAGCCTTGGTTTAAGTCGAATCGAGTCCATCTTCATCGGACTGGTTCTCCTTTCGTATTACTTGAAATGAGCCGCAAACTAAGCAGCCCTTTCAAAGTCGTTGTCGTTGACCTCACTTGGAGCGTCAAGCGACAGCGCTACACCAGTGTTCCGAGCTGGCGCGGGTTTTGGTGTTGCCGACCTGCGCGCAGCCGTTTTCTTGCTCGTCTTTCTTGCATTCGACCTTGTGGTCATATCGTCTTTCAGCTTGAAGAACGAAGCCGTATCAAGCAGCTGTTCTGCCTGTTCTGATAGCTCTTCACTTGCAGCAGACATCTCTTCAGTCGCGGCAGAGTTGGCCTGTATAACC
>JBBRAE010000007.1:0-128654 GCA_038207085.1 Armatimonadota bacterium | reverse complement strand
TGTGGCGACGCTCTAAGGGTCGCGGAAGAGCTGGAAAGCATTGTGGACGTTGCATACCTAGACCCGCCATATAATCAGCACCCCTACGGCAGCAATTACCACGTCCTGAACTCTGTCACATTGTGGGATAAGCCTGGGTTGAGCAAGACGATCACACCCGGCACAAAGTCAGCCATACGGATGGACTGGCGCACAGAGCGGCGTAGCGCCTACAACTACAAGGGCGAAGCAGTGAATGCTTATCGAAAGCTTATACAAGCCCTTAATGCCCGTTTCATTATGACCAGTTACAGTACTGACGGCACTATACCATTGGAAGATCTACTTCGTGCTAATGCGGAACGGGGCTCTGTCCGCATCGAGATGTGTGAGTATAAGCGCTACCGCGTTAGCACCCAACGCTTCTCTAGGAAGCCTATGAATGTAGAGGTCATTGTAGTTGTAGATACGCAAGGCGAGAGCCGATCATCGGTGGACGAACTGATGGCCAAGATACTGGCGACTGAGAAAGACGCACTTCAGTCCCACCCCGAATCTCAGTACTCGAGCAAAAACCAGTTAATGTTGTTTGGAGAGACATAGCAATGGCTAGAAAGCACCAACTGCGCGATATCCACGCTGGTATGGTTATTAATGTGACATCGCAGAAGCAGGAGAGTGATGTCATCAAGGCTCTGCAGATGGTTGTGGCATACTTGACGCTTAAGTTCGGACAGAAGATAACGCTTGTCCACGAGAAGCAATGGTTACTCAAAGACATTGTCGGTGAGCTGAAGCACAGTTATCCAGAGGCGGAGTTTCACCATCACTTCCAAAGTAGTTCGATAAGGCCTGATGGTGGCATTCTTTATATCCAGGCACGACGCGGAGATCCGCTCAGCTATCCGATTCTTATAGCTGAGGCGAAGAACCAGGGTACTAACGATATGCGTGTCCAAGAAGGGAAAGCCAAGCAGGCAAGAGGTAATGCTATAGAGAGGCTGGGCAAGAACCTTATCGGGCTGCGGACAGCCCTAATGCGCGAATCCATTTTTCCGTTCGTGTGCTTCGGTTATGGCTGTGATTTCGATCCAAGCTCTTCCATCCTGGATAGAGTAAGCACTATGGCAATGTTTGGTGAACTGAACAAGACCTGCCTTCACAACGAAGAAGGAGGGAAGTTCAACAGAGGTAGTTTCTACTTTCGCTGCGAGAAGTGGACAGTTGATGAGATGTATGATGTAATGAGGGACATCGCTGAGCGTTCAATAATGTATTACTTCTCCAAGTTCAAGGAAGAGCATTTCGCGGTTGCTCGCGTCTAGTTGCGGTGGTCTTTTGGACTTGAGAGAAAACTGCCGTCACTTTTTGCGGAGGTAACAATTCCTCCACCACACAACTGAAAAGAACGTTTCTTTCTACCAGAAGCTCCAGGAATGCGAAAACCGGGGCTTGTGCCATTTTGGGCGTGGAAATCGTGCTCAGCGGTAATGTGTGAGGCGGTTGTCAACAAGCTCGGCCTTTGGACCGGTTTTGAGAGCTTCTGCTCAAAAGAGTGAGTCGAAGCATAGAACGCTCAGAACCATCTACTGAGGATGCTTCACCCGCTTCTGCATTTGGTCTAGCTTTACCAGCGCTTCTATTGGCGACATCGTCGACAGGTCGAGTTTTTCCAGCTCGTCGACTACGGGGTGGCGTTCGGCTTCGAACATGGTTAGCTGGAGCTTTTTGGTTTTGGCGGCTACGGACTTCTTCTTGTCTACCAGCTTGTTGCCACCGTCGTTACGCTCGAAGTCGGCCAGGATCTCGGCGGCGCGTTCGATTACTTCGTGGGGGAGGCCTGCGAGACGCGCGACTTCTATGCCGTAGCTTCGGTCGGTGCCGCCGGGCATGATCTTGCGGAGCCACACGATGCGATCGGCCTCTTCTTTTACGGCGATGCGGTAGTTTTTGACGCCCTGCATCTGCTTTTCAAGCTCGTTTAGGTGATGGTAGTGCGTTGCGAAAAGGGTCTTTGCGCCGATTGATTTGATCTGCTCGGCGACGGCCCAGGCGATAGAGAGGCCGTCGTAGGTGGATGTGCCGCGGCCTATTTCATCGAGAACGATGAGGCTGCGGCGCGTGGCGTTGTTTAGTATGTTCGCGGTCTCGTTCATCTCGACCATGAACGTGCTCTGGCCGCTTGCGAGTTCATCATGCGCGCCTACTCGGGTGAAGATTCTGTCCACTACGCCGATTTTGGCCTCGTCAGCCGGGACCATGCTCCCAATCTGGGCCATCAAGACGATTAAGGCGACTTGGCGCAGATACGTCGACTTTCCTGCCATGTTGGGGCCGGTGATGATCAGTAGCTGGTCGCTTTCGCAGTTGAGCAAAGTGTCGTTTGGGACGAACATCGTGTCTACCAGGAACTGCTCGACTACGGGGTGGCGACCGTTTCGGATGATGATCTCTTCTTCGTCATCGATCACCGGGCGGATGTAGGCGTTTGCGGCGGCGACTTCGGCCAGAGACGCGAGAACGTCCAGCTCGGAAACCGATTTGGCGACACGGCCAACGGCGCGGGCTTCGTCGGCTACGCGCTCGCGGACTTCGGCAAAGAGGGTATGCTCGAGCTCTACGGCTTTTTCGTCGGCTCCGAGGACCCGGGCTTCGTATTCTTTGAGCTCGGGCGTGATGTAGCGCTCGGCGTTGACCGTGGTTTGCTTTCTTATATAATATTCTGGCACGAGCGCCTGGTTGGCTTTGGAGACTTCGATGTAGTAGCCGAAGACGGAGTTATAGCCGACTTTCATGTTCTTTATGCCGGTGCGCTCGCGCTCGGAGGCTTCCAGGTTCGTGATCCAGTCGCGTCCGTCAGTTGCTGCGCTTCGCAGGAAATCCAGCTCTCCGTTATAGCCTTTGCGGATCATCCCTCCGTCGCGCAGGTGTGCGGGCGGGTCGTCGCTGATTGCGGTTCGGATGATCTCGCTTACGTGGTCGAGCGAGTCGATCGACTCAGCGAGGTCGCGCAGGGCAGGGGAGGCGGCAGGGTCAAGCGTCGACTTTACACGCGGGAGCGCCTCAAGAGAGACGGCGAGAGCCACGAGGTCGCGGGCGTTTGCGCTTCCTATCACTATGCGGCTCATCAGGCGTTCCATGTCCTGGATATCTCGGAGGACCTCACGCAGGTCGCCTCGGAGCAGCGCGTTTCTGTAGAGTTCTTCTACTGCTTCCTGACGGCGTATGATGGTGGGCACGTCAAGGAGTGGCTGGTCGAGCCACCTGCGGATCAAGCGCCCGCCCATAGAGGTGCGGGTGCGGTCCAGCGTCGAGAGCAGGCTCTTGCCTTTGCCGTCGCCGGACATGGAGTGGGTGAGCTCGAGGTTGCGCCGCGCGGGTGGGTCGAGAACCATAAAGCCTGATGTTGAGTAGGTCGCGATAGATGTTATGTGCTGGAGCGCGGGGCCGTTGGTGCGCTTTAGGTAATCCAGCACCATCGCGGCGGCTTCAAGGCCGACGATCATATTCTCGCAGCCAAAACCACGAAGCGAACTTGTGCCGAAGTGGGTTTGCAGCCGGTCTTTGGCGGGCTGGACGTAGTCGAGCGAGCCTTCGATCAAGGTCACATAGCCGCCGCTTGCGGATTTGATCGGCTCTTGCAGGTCCTGGTCGATCTCGCGCACCAGGCACTCGCGGGGAGTCAGGCGGACGATCTCTTCCAGGAAACGGGTTACGGAGTCGCGGCCCTGAATCTCTGTGACGGCGAACTCTCCGGTTGAGATGTCGACCGCCGCGATTCCGACCAGACCATCGTCGGGGATTACGGCTGTAAGATAGTTGTTGCTGCGGGCGTCGAGCATGCCGTCTTCCATGACGGTGCCGGGGGTAATGACCCGGGTTACGGCGCGTTTTACGATTCCTTTGGCCTTCTTGGGGTCCTCGATCTGATCGCACATCGCTACCCGGTAGCCGCGCGAGATCATACGGGCGATGTAGCGCTCTACCGAGTGATGCGGCACACCGCACATCGGGAGCTTGCCGACCGTTCCCGTGTCCCGGGATGTGAGGACTATCTCAAGCTCGCGCGCCGCCGTAACGGCGTCGTCCCCGAACATCTCGTAGAAGTCTCCCATACGAAACATAACTATCGTATCGGGATACTGCTCTTTGACAGCCCGGTACTGCGCGACCATTGGAGTAACTTTTGCAGCCATAGTGGAGTAATTATACCATTGCCGTGGGTCTAAGCCAAGCTTGCGAACAGGGGTTTGTGCGGTGGGTGGGATGAGGGCGGCTGGCTTGGGGGTCGGAGGGTGCTGATTCCGACCGCCAGGCCAGCCGTCCACATTAGCCCGCTTTATTCGTGAAGCGAATAAAGCTCTTGCTAACGGAGCGTTATTCACGAGAAGTGTGAATAAAGCGAGTTAGCGGACTCCGAAAGCCGCGTCTTCGGCTGCTTTCGTTGCCGCTCGGCGGGAACGCTCGTTGTTTATGAAGCCCTTCGCGCTGGAGGACTGCATGCCGGAGGACGACTCAAGCGCGTCGATCTTTTGCCCGGCGGTCCGGGAGTCCGGCGGCTGACTGGCAGCGGTGTTGATCTTCATAATTGCCATTCCAAGTACTGCAAACAGACAGAATACTATCATTGAAAAACAGATAGCCTTGATGTTTGGCCCTTCCACGTGAGATCACCCCCTATATGGTTATCATGGGGGTATTCCACGGGGATCTGCGACTCCCACATGACATGATTACTTGGCTATGATCTCAACTCGGGTGCCGACAGGGGTCATGTCGTAGAGTTCTTTTGCCTGTTCTTTCTCCAAACGGTTACAGCCGGAACTTGCGGGTCTGCCGAGTTTGCTGTACTCGTTTGGGTACGTGCCGTGGATGAAGTGACCGTTCCAATAGCGCATCGCCCAGTACATGTCCACGTCAAAGAGCTTGGAGTGCCATACCTCGTGATTGTCGAGCACGCTGAAGACGCCGTCGTGGTCGTGGGGCTTATCGGGGTGGACGTTTCTGGGGTAGTAATCGCTGTTACGCGAGCCTGATGTGAGGTAGGCGTGGGTAAGCTTGTCGCCCCTTAATACATACAGCCGCTGGCGGGTCTCGTCGCGGACGTCGATGTAGATTCCGTCGTCGTGGCGGTCTTTCAGAAGCGACGGGCGGAAGGTGTAGGTTTGCTCATCGCTCGCTACTTCTTTGCCATCTCGATTGAAGCCTCGTGCCGTGATTTTAAAGGTGATGGTGTCAAGAAACGGCGCTTTCCAGCTTGCGCTGCCGGAGCCGGGACTGTCGGTTATTACGTAGCGAAACTGCCCACGGTCGTGCTCTGGGATATCGGTCAGGTCGCCTGTTGTGGTGATCTTGACGCGGGCGAGGCCGGTCGCGGTCCAGCTGAAGATATATGTCTCACCCTGAATGATCTGTTCATCGCTTGGCCAGTCTACCGAAAGGCTCGGTGCGGCGAGCACATTCTGGGCGATGAGGAGGGCGATCAAAAGTCCAGACACAATGACGAAAACACCAACAATAGCGAATACTACCCGCTTCTTTTCCATCGACTTCTCCATTTCGAGCATCCATTATATGGTGTACCCCGGCTAGTTCGAGGGGAAACGAGGCGAGCGGAGCTAATTTTTCATGTCTAACGCGCGGAAACAGGCGTCATTGCCGGGACTCTGGCAGGGCAGGCTGAAATCGAAACGCGGTCGATTGCGCTTTCAGCTTTCCAGATGCCCGCGCGCGACTCGTTCATGCACTGGGTCAGGTTTACCCGGAAGCATGATCCTAGGTCGGCGAGTGTCCAAGGGTAAGTGTGGGCCCAGACATCGGAGTCGTCGGCGGTGCGCAGTGCTACGGATGTGCGTCTTTGATCGCCCTCTATCGCCAGACGGTACCAGCGTCCGTAGTCCCAGCAGTTGTAAGCGGCGATTGCGGGTTCCTCGATGCTGCAGTAGGAAGCCACTTCGCGGCTGAGACCGAGATTCGCCCCATACACACCGATACCGACGTAGTTCCAGCCCTGGCGGTCTGTTAGCCATAGCTCCATCAGCCCGTTGATGCCGCTAAGTGGCTTGAAGTCCACCTCGACGCGGATCTTTGGTGGGAGGAACGTGCGGGTGCTGCTGAAACCTCTGCGCTCGTTGGTGGATATATTGCTGCGCATACGAAGGACGCACCTGTCGTCGATTTGGCAGATGGTTGTCTCCTGAGGGGTGCCGCAACTGTCTTCAAAATCCGTAGGGCCCCAGTTCTCCTCGCTGAAAGATGAGAAATGGTCGGATACCACGGTTTTTTGTGTGATGGATGCGAGATTGCCTAGCGCTACGCCGAGGCGATAGAGCGCGGAGGTGCCGGAGGGGTGGTTGATCATTCCTGATGAACTCCTTGTAAGTTGTTTGTGAATACTCATATCTGTATTGTAGGCATATGAAGCTACAGGGAGATTTCACGCAAGTTATCTGGGGGCTAATGTTTGCGACGGGTTTGGGGAGGAAAACACGAGGCTAATCGCTAATGGTCAATCGAGGTGAGTTAGTTTGAAGATCAGGGATATTATAAGAGATTTGGAAGTGATTGCTCCTGCGGTATTGGCCGACGAAGGGGACAAGATCGGGCTGCAGGTCGGGGACTCAGAAAGAGAAGTCTCGCGCATCGTCTGTGCGGTTGACCCTACCCGGGCGGTTGTCGACTTCGCGGTCGACTCGGGAGCTGAGCTTCTCGTGCTGCATCATCCTCTGATATTTACGCCCGTTGCTTCGCTTGCGACTGGGGATCCGTTGGCCGATATACTCGTGCGGCTCATCTCCGGGGGGACGGCGGCTTATGTGATGCACACCAACTACGACGCAGCCGAGGGCGGGATAAACGATGTTTTGGCCGATCGGCTCGGTGTGCGGGAGACTCGGCTGCTTGCTGTTCGGCGGCCTGAGAGGCTGATGAAGCTCGTTGTGTATGTGCCTGAGGAGTCTTGCGACGCGGTGCGCGACGCGATGGCGGAGGCCGGAGCTGGGCACATCGGCAAGTATTCGCACTGCAGTTTCAGGTCGGCGGGGATGGGGACGTTTCTGCCGCTTGCGGGGGCTGACCCCTATGTTGGAGAGGTGGGGCGGCTTGAGGAGGCGCGCGAGTTTCGGCTGGAGATGATTGTGCCGGAGTGGAAGCTTGAGAGTGTTGTTAGCTCGATGCTCGGGGTGCATCCCTATGAAGAGGTCGCCTATGATATCGTCGCGCTTGAGAACACGCCCTTGGGGCATGGCTACGGCAGGGTGGGGACGCTTGAGCGCGCCATGACGCTTCGGGAGTTTCGCGGGGTCGTTGAGGAGTCGCTTGGGTACACTGAAACTCGGATGATTGGGGACGTGGATAGAGTTATTCGGACCGTGGCGCTCTGTGGAGGCTCGGGACGGTCGCTTATTCGGGATGCGAAAGCCGCCGGGGCTGACGTTTATGTGACGGGGGATGTGGGGCATCACGATATGCTCGGGGCAGATGCGCTTGGGCTTGCGGTGATCGATGCCAGCCACTACTACACCGAAGCCCCGGGGATGCGGTCTCTTGCTGATAAGCTTGCTGGAATGTACGCGGCTAAGCACATAGATGTGGAATTTCGGATATAATAGATATATAGACACAGTCGGAATTAGACAAAGTGGCATCGAGATGCCGCACTCCAAATAGGTCGGAAGGTAAGTTTTGGCAGACGAGGTCAGGTTCGGAGTTATCGGGTGTGGTGTCATTGCGCCGTGGCACGTTGGGGCGATCGAGGCAGCCGAGGGCGCGAAGCTTGTTGCGGTCTGTGACTGCGTTCCCGAGAAGGCGGAGAAGCTTGCACGGGACGGGGTTCGCGCGTATATCGACTATCGGGATTTGCTTGCGGACTCCGAGGTTGACGCGGTGACGATCTGCACGCCTTCGGGGATACACTCCGAGATCGCAGTCGAGGCGGCCAGGGCGGGTAAGCACGTGCTTTCAGAGAAGCCTATGGACGTATCGGTCGGCGCGATGGACGGGATGATTCGCGCGTGCCGGCAGTCAGGTGTCAAGCTTGAGGTTATCTTTCAGAGAAGGGCTTCGCAGCTTTGGAACAGGGTTAGCCGGACGGTTCAGTCAGGGAAACTCGGGCGGATGCTGATCGGCGACGCGTATCTGAAATACCACCGGGGGCAGGAGTATTATGACTCCGCGGACTGGCGAGGCACATGGGCGCTTGACGGCGGCGGGGCGCTTATGAACCAGGGCGTTCATATGCTCGACGTGCTACTCTGGACTATGGGGCCGGTCGAGAGCGTGTTTGCTTACGCTGACAATCTTGTACGGAATATTGAAGTGGAAGACACCGCGGTTGCCGTGGTAAAGTTCAAAAGCGGCGCGCTTGGGGTGATCGAGGGAACGACCGTCGTTACCCCTCCGATGGAGCACAGGATGGAGTTCCACGGGGAGTTGGGGATGATCCGAATCGAAGGCGAGAGGATCGTTGAGTGGAGCGTTCCGGGCGAAGACGACGCAAGCGAGACCGGGGACGGCGGGGTTGATATCAAGCTTGGGACGGCGTGGTCTGCGCCGACTTCGGTCGCTATTGCTGGGCACACAGCGCAGGTGGAAGACCTGGTGCGGGCGATACGTGAAGACCGTGACCCGCTTGTTACGGGTGAAGAGGCTAGAAACGCAGTCGAGCTTGTGCTCGCGATATATGAATCGGCAAGGACCGGGAAGCCTGTTGCGCTTCCACTTGCGCGGGAGAATAGATGACCATAGCACGTGATGGACAGACGGATAACGCAGGAAATGCAGGTCGCAGGGGACGTGAGTCGGCCTATATCAGGCGCGCGCGGCAGCTTGAGCGGGGGGGACAGTATCCTGAGGCTATCGAGTCGCTGCAAAAGGCGATGGAGATCGCGCCGGATAAGGCTAGCTACTGCCTGATGCTTGCCGAACTCTATCGCGCCCAGCATATGATCGAGCCAGCGCTTGAGGCGGTCAAGCGTGCGTGTGAGCTCGACCCGGAAGATTCGGCTTGTCAGGAGGCGCTCTTGCAGATGTACATCGAGTACGGCAGGCTCGATGCGGCGATTGTGGAGTGCCAGCGCATACTGAAAAGCCAGCCGAAGAGCGTGCTCGCGCTTGACGTGCTCGGGCTCGCGTATCTTCAGCAGGGATATTTTGACAAGGCGCTTCGGATCACGACCAAGCTTATTCATCTGAACCCGACTGACTCCACGAACCACTTCAAGCGGGCGGTGCTGCTTCAGCAGAAGGGCGACTGCGCGCGGGCGATCGAGGAGTTTACCCGCGTGATCGAGATGGAGCCCGACGGCGAGATGTCAGAGGCCGCCGGACAGGCGGTGATGGTGCTCGATGGGCTGCAGCTTCGTCAGATAGCGATGCTCGCCGAGGACGATGGGCTCTTCCACGCAAAGCTGATTCGCGACCCCGAAATGGCGATCGCCGAGCGGGGGTTTGTGCTTAGTTACGCTGGTACGATGGCGCTTCGGCAGATGGAGTTTGATACCGTGGTCGATATGGAGCAGAATCGGCAGAATTACTATCACTGACGGGGCTTTTTGAACCACGAAGGGCACGAAACGGCGCGAAGGACACGAAAAGGGGTTGTGGCCGGTGAATCGACGGCTGTGCGGAAAAGGGCTCAGTCCCCTTATTTCCCCTTATTTCCTACGTCGAAATGGGTGAACGGGCACACGACGAGAAATACCACAAGCGACAGATATCGCTCCTGCACAAGAAAGCGATGCAGTTAGGCTTTGCGGTCGTGCCCGTCATAGCCTGAGTTCCTAAACAAATAGCCACGTCAGAAGTGCGTGTCCCGGTGTTCGAGACACAGCGCTCTGTCACGTCTACGCGGCACAGTTAAGTTGCTTCCAAGACACCTTTTTCCAAGCATGGTGTATCGGCGGTTTTGTGGGACGTGGCGCGTCAAGGTGTTCCTCCCCAATCTCTCCAGTTGGCTTCCTCCCACTCTTCGAGTCTGTAGCGTTCGAGTGCGCGCCTGCGTTTGCGCCGGGAATTGAGGTAGGCCAGGATAATTAGAAGGGGCATTGCGATTGCGGTGATGATTCGGGCGATTCGGAGTATCTTCGCGATGCCGAAGCGGCCTTCGATGCTTGTTTGCCACTGCTGCTCGAACTGCTTGGTGGTCAGACCTGTTGTGTTTCGCATCGCTCGATCAAAAGAGCCTGTTTTGGCGGTCGCGTGGACTAGTTTGGCGATTGATTTTTCGCCCCAGCGGTCTGTGAGAAACTTGATCGCTGACGCGCCCTGCGCGTAGGCGAGGCTCTGCGCCTGGCCGTCGGGGAACTGCCGGGAGATGGACTGGAGTGGCAGCAAGTCGCCTGCGATCGTTGCTTCGGCGAGCAGATCGCGGTCGGACTGGGACCAGTCGTCGGTCATATATTTGGCGATACCCTCGTTTGCCCAAAGCGGGAGGCTCATTGGGTCAGGCGCGAGGATTCTGAAGATCAGGACGTGGGTTATCTCGTGACCTGCGATCTGCTGCGCGGGCGCGAATATGCCGGACGCGTCAAGCTCCACATAACCTTCAGACGAGGCACGCCCGAGGACCATGCCCGGTCTGTGCTGCCCCGTCGCCTTCTCGAAATCCCCCTGGTTGCGGTAGATGAACATCGGGATTCTGGGCTTGAGGTAGCTTCGGGCGTCGAGGCGGCGGGATATATCGCCTATCCAGTATTCGCTGTCGCTTGCGATGATCTCGGCGGTGTTTGCCATGTTCGGCTCGCAGTGGACTATGAAATGCTCTGTGTGGACGATTGCCGTGAGTCTGGGCCCTTGTGCGAACGCAAGCCCGGAGATTAGTGTGAGAGCGAGAACCAGGCTAACCAGTTGGCGCATCGACTGCCTTCAGCACTACAAGCGAAACATCGTCGTGGGGCTGCCCAGCGTAGCTTGTGACGGCTTCGATCACAGCATCGGCGATCTCGTCGGCAGTTTTGTCTTTGTTCGCAACAACAACCTCTTTCAGCCGAGCTTCACCAAATGCCTCGCCTGCCCCAGCTTCGGTGATTCCGTCCGAGCCTACAAAGAATATGTCCCCAGTGTTGAGTTGATACTTGTGCTCGCCGTACTCCGTGATCGCGACGCCGAGAACCGGGCCGGTGACCGGTATATCCTCGCATGTGTTCTCCCGGCAGATAAAGACAGGGGTGTGGCCTGAGTTGACGACCTCGATCTCCCGGGTGTCGGGATAAAGCCAGGCGTAGACCATCGTGACGAGTATCTCGACCGGGGTCTCCATCACGAGTACTCTGTTGGTTCGCTCTATCACCTCGTGCGCGGTGCTTGCGGCTCGGTAATAGCCACCTGAGATGAACTTTACCGCTGCGACGAGCGTCGCAGCCGCTATGCCGTGGCCGGATATGTCGGCGAGCTTCATCGTGACGCGGTTGTCGTCCGGGTAGTATTTGACGCTCCAGTAGTCGCCTCCGACCTCAAAGGCGGGGATAACCCGTCCCGCGACCTGGAACCCGGGTATGTGCGGGATACTCTTCGGGAGCAGTTTCTCCTGGATCGCTTTTGCCATGTGGAGCTCTTCGGCGAGGCGCAGGGTCCGCTGGCGGCTGATTGTTCTTCGCAGCCGGTCAGAACTCGCGTCCGCGAAGGCGTCCGAGACGAGGTTTGCGAAGTGGATCATTTGCTTTAGGGCGGTGTCGTCGGTCTTTACGTGCCGGAGGACTGCATCGATCAGTTTGTCGCGAAATATGGAGTTGATCTTGCGGATGTCGGCTTTCGGTAGAAGCTCAACGCCGAGATCATAGGCGACTCGCGAAATCTCTTCGTCGGTGTCCAGAGACGGCGACTTGAGGTTGTCGGCGCACAGCACGAGGAGTTCCCATACCTGATCTTCTATCTCAGGCGTGAGTAGCCCCGCGTCGGGGACGATCGAAGTCTTCCACGAATGGAGCGCCTGTTTCTGGCGGTATATAATTGTCTCGAATGTGTCTACCATGTGCTTATTGTTGTCGTTCGGTCGTCAGAGTTTCGTGACATTATTCGCGACACACGGGTAGCGTCGGGGCTGGAGCTATCCTTGTTGGTAGACAATGGAAAGGCCCCAACCTGGGGCCCGAAGACTCTCAATTATGGCGCCCTCGAGAGGGATCGAACCTCCGCCACCGGCTTCGGAGGCCGGTGCTCTATCCACTGAGCTACGAGGGCATAACAACAAACATTTTATATCAGATAACGTCTGATTGTCAAGCTGTCGAACGGGCGTTTCGGTGGCTCAGTCGACTTCCGGAACGTCCCAGTAGAGGGCGTTGCCGGACTTGCGGGCGTTTAGGACAGCTCTCTTTACTCCTGTGGGCCTGGGTGCGGGCGAACTTGCGCGGAGCGTGTGGGTTCGCTTGGGATTGCCCGTGGCCTTTGGATTGGCGGTTTGTGTGCTGGCCTGGGTTAGGGCGCGTTTGGGTTTGGTCGCGACGCGTCTTGGTCGAATGTCCATACTGACCCCGCCGCATGTCATGTGCCAGTAGAACGATGTGTGGATTTCCTCGCCTACTCGCCGGTCATCGGTGAGCTCCTGGAAGTCGGCGAGGCCGGTTACGGCGCGGCTTACGGGAGTGACGGCGACTGGGCGGTTGTAGAGCAGGTAACGCATGTCGAAGCCCGATGTCTCAGCGGCGCGTTCGTCTTTCATCAGCCGGGCGATCGCGGCGAGGCGGAAGAGGCCCTGGAGTTCGTGGTAGATTGGCCGGGCGGCGCTGATCTCTTTGTAGTGCAGCGTGAATCCGTCGGCGAAGCGCTGGGCGGTGGGGTTCGGGCGGCCGTAGCCCTCGACGCCGCTAGTCGAGAGGAACTGCTCTTCGGTTAGGAGCTTCACGGGGCAGGTGCGAAGGGCTACTACGCCGTCTTCGCCAGAGAACGTCGTGTCGCCGGGGCAGAACCAGAACCGGTTCATGGTCTGGCCGGTGTCGACCGACTCACCGCTTGCCATAGCAAGGCGCGCTTGACCCAGAAGCATTTCAGTCATGCTCTGGAAACCGTTGATTTGGAGGCTGACGGTGCCGTTTGCCAGGCGCTTCATATAGAAATCGGCGTCGACCATTACGCGGGCGAAGCGGGAGTCAAAGGGAACCCCCATCACTCGCACGTTTTGGGGCTTGTGCCCGATGGCTTTCCATGTCTGGATGGCTGTGGCGCGTTCTTCTGGCGTGGTGGCTTGTGATATTTTGTTGCTTGCGCCCGCGAGTTCGCGCAGTGTGTTGGGGATCGGGTCGATTGAGCAGCCTGGGGCCGAGTAATAGCGGGTGTTGCCCCTTGTCTGGCCGTAGACATACCAGGCGTTTCTAAGAGCCACCACGAAGTCGTCGAAGTTGAGCGCGGGAAGCGATTTGTCGACCTCGCCGAATAGGATAATGTCGTGTGTGCCAGGGTCTACTATGTAGCCTGATATTTTGGTGATGCCGCACATCCTCATCGCCTGCTCGGAGCCGCCTGACTTCAAAGTCGACTGGAGCACCCGAAGCGAGACCGCTCGGCGCGGGATGCCGTGAGCCATCCCGCAGCTTGCGGCGATCAACAGAGAGATGAGGATGATACGGACTTTCATGTTGTTACTCCGGCTTTGGCGCGGTAGTGATCAGGAAGTCGTCTGTCCTGAACGGCGATGCAGGGAGATTGGCCTTGCTGTACAGGTTCACAAGCGGGTAGTTCGCCCAGCCGTAGCGGACTGCGACGGGGTGGGCCACGCTTGGGCTTGAAACGACTACCTGGTTGCCTTTGATTGTCGCGTCGGCGTTGTAGAACTTGTGGTCAGGCCCGCAGATAGTGAACTCCGTTACCCTATCGCCCTTTAGGACGAGCCCGCCTCGGGCGTCACTAAAGCTTACGATGGCGCGGTTGTTGTCGATCTTGAGCGACTTGTATGTAGGGGAGCGGTACTCGACCTTCTGACCGTAGACCATCGCGCGAGCGGCGAGAGCGAGTCTTGAGCCAACGGGCTCTTTTTGCTGGGGGTGGATGTCGTTTTCATCGCCGACATCGGTGATGACGGCCATTGCGGTGTTCGGGACGGTCTTGGTCGTCATAAGCTGGGCCTCTCGAAGCTCTGCCCAGTTGCTCTCCGTTGGTTCTGTGACAATCTTCATATATGGTGCAAGCTGCACGAACAGGAACGGGAAGTCCCCCTGTCCCCAGTCCTTGCGCCAGCAGCTGATCATCGTTGGGAAAAGCGTCCTGTAGTACCAGGCGTCTCCAGCGTTTGACTCACCCTGGTACCAGATGACTCCGCGGATAGCAAACGGCTGCATCGGGCGGACCATACCGTTGTACATCGTGCTGGACGTGTCGAGATACCCCGAAAGCTGGGGATTGGCCTTGATATCGACCTTGCTTGTCCATGCCTGTGCAGGACTTCCTCCCCAAGCGCAGTGGATCAGACCGATCGGAACGCCAAGCGACTTCCTGAGTTCTCGACCGAAGTAGTAGCCAACTGCGGAAAAGCGTGCACTGGTATCCGCGTTGCAGTTTTGCCAAGTGGCTGCAATGTCTCTCGCTGGCACACTCTTTTTCACGTTGGGCACCCGGAAAAGGCTGACACCAATATCCGTGCTCGATTCACATGCGTCTTCTCCGCCCACTGTCTGCCGGAGCGGCCAATCCATATTCGATTGCCCGCTGCATACCCAGACCTCGCCGATCTGAACATTCTTGATCTCAATGGTGTTGGTGCCGGAAATCTTCATGACAGACGGCCCGGCTGCCTTCATAGGCTGGAGTTTCACCATCCACCTGCCGCCTGCTGCGACAGTTGAGACCGTTTGTTCCTTGAACTCAACTGTGACCTTTTCACCGTCGTTCGCTGTGCCCCACACCGGGACGGGCATCCCTTGCTGGAGTATAGCATCGTTTGAGAAAAGAGCATGAGGTTTGACAGTGGCGAGCGCTGCCGTTGCACAAAGGCTTACCAGGGCAAGAGTTAGAGCACTACGTTTCATTGTGATCAAGGTGACCTCCGAGGTTTGCGTACGATCACTGTAACAGTTGCCGGGGGCATCGTCAAGGGCGTGGGGATATTAAGCGAGGTATAGAAGTAGTGTGGGATTGCCGGAAGATCAAGTTTCTCGAGACCTTGGC
The DNA here is from genome assembly GCA_038207085.1 of Armatimonadota bacterium. Taxonomy (GTDB): domain Bacteria; phylum Armatimonadota; class UBA5829; order UBA5829; family DTLH01; genus JBBRAE01. Next base: position 113,579 of record JBBRAE010000007.1, on the reverse strand, counting down.
GATCATCCGACTCTCCCACACTGCATTGATACCACGTTAGGAGGTGATTGTCAACTAAATTTCACGCCGCGCTTTCATATAATTGTTGTTTGTGCCTGCTTACACGGGCTCTTAGGTCGGCACTCAGGCTTGACATTTGGCCTCTCAGAGCGTAAAGTATGTCTGCGGTTTGAGCTTGGAAATTGCGCATAACACTGGGTGCACGCTTAACTCATTTTCACTGACGCCCCGACGGGGGTTTCGTGTGCAGAGGCTTCGATGCAACGACTACCAATATTACTGATTCTAGTTGATCCGACACTGGTGTGAATTAAGCAATGTTTTTGTCTGAAATGATAAATTGGACTGTGGATGACTCCGCGGGGGAGATGGTCGGGTCGATCTCTGACCTCATCGTAACGCCTGGATCGCAGTTTCCCGTGGTGACGGCTGCTGTCGTCTCTACTGCGAGGAACGAGACGATCTCAGTGCCCTGGAACCTGGTCGATATCGTCGAGCGAGAACTCAGGCTCTCTGTCGCTAAGGACGATATACCGGCTTATAAGCCCGGTGATGAGGATATTTATCTTAAACAGGACCTGCTCGACAAGCAGATCGTAGACATTCACGACTACAGGGTCGTTCGGGTGAACGATGTGCGCCTGGAGATGTCGAACGGGCTTCTGTTTCTTGTTGGGGTCGACACGGGGATGCGCGGGCTGCTGCGACGGCTTGGCCTGGAGGTCGCGCTCGACCGCTTGACCCGTCGACTGCGCTGGCGTCCGCACGTGCATATCATATCATGGACAGACGTAGAGACTTTTGATCGCTCCACTGGGAGAATTCGCCTCAAGGGGAAGCTTGAGCACCTGCATCCCGCCGATATGGCGAAGATTATCGACGATCTTGACCCGGCGCAGCGGACGGAGCTTTTTGAGTCGATGGATGTCGAGACTGCGGCTGAAACGCTTCCTGAGATGGACCCGGCTGTGCAGGCTTCCGTCGTCGATAGCCTCGATGAAGAGCGCGCCGCCGATATCCTTGAGGAGATGGACCCGGACGAGGCCGCCGACGTTCTCGGTGACCTTCCTGCCGACCGCCGCGACGAAATTTTGAGCGAAATGGAGCCCGAGGACGCCGAAGACGTTAAAGAGCTCCTGGAATACGAAGACGAGACCGCCGGTGGGCTTATGACGACCGAGTTTATCGCCGTCAAGCCTGAGATGACTGCCGATCAGGTGATCAACTACCTGAGGGAAGTAGGGCCTGAGGCGGAGACGATTTACTATATATTTGCACTGGACGAAAACGAGAGGCTGGTGGGGGTCATATCGCTGCGTGACCTCATCATCGCTCAGCCGGATACGCCGGTTGGTGAGTTTGCCGTCAAACACGTCATTCACGTCCACGTCAGCGCGACGATTCAAGACATCGCGCAGTCTATGGAGGATTATAGTCTGCTTGCTCTTCCCGTCGTGGACGACGAGAACAGGATGCAGGGAATTGTTACTATCGACGATGCCTTTGAGAAGGTTCTTCCTGAGGAATGGCGTCGTCGCTTACCGAGGTTATGGTCGAGGTAATGGAGGAGTCTGATCAGGCGGATAAGTCGCAAGGGTTTGCTGGCCTTCCTGGTGGTCCTGGGGCCTGGCATCATTACGTCTGCTGCAGACAACGATGCCGGTGGCATCGCTACGTACTCCATAGCGGGGGCTAAGTACGGCTTCCAACTCCTGTGGGTGATCGTGGTGATCACCCTCGTTCTTGCGATGGTTCAGGAGATGGCCGCCCGGATGGGCGCAGTCACCCAAAAGGGCCTGGGCGAGCTTATCCGAGAGAACTTCGGCGTCCGCTGGACGCTTTTCGCACTTTCAGTGCTTCTTATAGCTAACATCGCGACCACGATCGCTGAGTTTGCCGGTATCACCGCGAGCACCGAGCTTCTTGGGATCAACCGCTATATAAGTGTGCCTCTTGCCGCGGTCTTCGTCTGGTTTCTGGTTGTCCGGGGCAGCTTCAAGACAGTCGAGCGTGTGTTTCTCGCGCTTGCGCTGCTCTATGGCACTTACATCATCTCCGGATTCCTCGCAAAGCCCGATTGGGGTCTGGTCAGTCAAGCCATTTCACATCCCAGCCTCGCACCGGACATCAAGCCGCTTACGCTCGACGAGGTGATCAAGTATCTGTATCTGATTATTGCGGTCATCGGAACGACGATTACCCCCTGGATGCAGTTTTTCCTGCAGGCGACGGTGGTGGACAAAGGGATCAACGTTCGAGACTACGTCTACCAGAAGGTCGACGTGTTCGTCGGGTCGTTTTTGACGGATTTGGTGTCGTTTTTTATTATAATTGCGGCGGCGACGGCTATCTACTATGGGCACAGACCGTGGACAGACGAGAGTGGGGCCAGGGAGCTCGCACAGGCGCTTAGGCCGCTTGCAGGGAAGTGGGCGACGCTGCTATTTGCTGTTGGACTGTTCGCCGCATCGCTTCTTGCCGCGGCGGTGCTGCCGCTCTCGACCGCTTACACGTTTACCGAGGCGTTCGGCTTTGAGATCGGGATCAGCAGGCGATGGCGGGAAGCCCCGGCGTTCTACGGGATATTTACTTCGGCGATTGTGATCGGCGCGGGGGTGGCTCTTTGGCCTGGTTTCGACCCGATTCGGGCGATGATCATCTCGCAGGTCGTAAACGGCATGCTTCTGCCGATTATTCTGTATTTTATGCTGAAGCTGATCAACAACAAGCGGGTGATGGGGGATTACACCAACGGGCCAATCTACAATATGGCCGTGTGGTTTATGGCTATCTGCCTGCTGATCTTCAGCCTTATCTGCCTGATTGGGCCGCTCTTTGGGCTGTAAGAGTCGTTGACACTGACTGCCGCTCGTGGTACGATTGTGTAACCCAAGCAATCTGTCAGGAGTCGAGAAGTGCTGCTCAAGAAGTTTGCCGAATATCTGAAAAGCCAGCCCGAGGCCGGGATGTTCCACGTCGTGCGCCAGCAGGGGCCGTACGGGGATGATGATTCGGCGTCTCTTTCTCAGGCCGAGCCGACCGTAAGCAGCGCACGGGTGGTCGAAGGCGACGGGACGATGCGCACGAGTTCGGTCGGAGCGCCTGTGAAGCCCCGCTTCTGTTACTTCCTCGATGGGACCCAGCGGACTCATGTGCCGTGTTACTTCTCAATGCTTCCTCTTGTGTATGGGTTTATCGGCGCGGTGATTCGCCGCCGGGGCGATGACCGGCTGATGTGTACGTTTATCAAAGAATCACGCGAAAACCTATACTATCCCACAACCCACGCCAGCTGCGAGGGGATGAGAAGCTCAGGGATCGATATCAGGGATGTCGATGAGTGGGCGAAGGGCAAGCTCGACCCGGCTTCGGCACACCCGGCGCAGATCAAGCTCGCCGCCCAGCAGGCGATCAGCAATGACCGGGCGAAGCTTGAGTATCAGCTTGCGGAGACTTGGACCGAGCGGTGTTCTCCTGATGAGTGGATGCTTTGGGACGGCTCGATCACGGGGAGCGTCAAGACCCGAGAGCACCCACGGATCGTCGGGGTCGTGAAGAGCCACCAGACGCAGTATTTTGAGACAATGGACCAGATGAAAGTGCTTTCGCTCAAGGTCGGTGAGCGCTCGAGCGTGTTTGAGCCCAAGGGCAGGGAGTGGTCGCCGGTCTACAGCTGGTATCTCAGGCTGCACCCAAACGCCGGGCGCGATGTATATTTTGGGCTTATCAGAGTTGAGGCTGCAGCCAGGCCTGAGATGGTCGAGATGGCTGACGAGATTTCGCAGTGGCTCCTCGGTGAGCGCGCCCCGCTTGCGCTGCCGGACGGGCGGTGGGACAGGATGATCTACCCCATTCGCGACTGCGAGCAATATTTGAAGAGCATTGCGCCGAGTCGGGTGATGATCGAGTCGGCGCTTGCGGGGATTGGATGAGTTCAGCACAAAAGGCCGGCGCGGCGACTGGCCACTACACGGAGATTCAAGAGTCATGATTACCGAGAGATCGAAAGAGTTATTTCCTGAGACTTGTCACGACTATATGCTCGCGAACTCTGAGCGACTGCTTGCGTTTGACCCTTCGAGGGATTTTGACACTTGGCGTGCGGAAGCAGGGGCGAAGCTTCGGGAGCTTCTTGGGGTTATGCCTGAGAAGGTCGAGCCGAATGTGAGGATTGAGTCGGAGACGGATCACAAGACTTTTCGTGAGATTCGATTAGTATTTGCGTCGGAGCCGAGGGCGGATGTGCCGTGCCATCTGCTCGTTCCAAAGGTGGGAGACGGGCCGTTTCCTGTTGTGATCTGTCTGCAAGGGCATTCTCCGGGGATGCATCTTTCCCTTGGACGGGTGAAAACCGAGGACGAGCGCTATTTTCTCGAAGGTGGGCGCGACTTTGCGCTTCAAGCTGTGGCCGAAGGGTATGCCGCGCTTGTGATGGAGCAGAGGTGCTTCGGTGAGCGTAAGGACGGGCGTCCAAAAGAGATTCACGACCCTGAGCAGCTCTGCGCGCACGCTTCGTCGCTTGCGCTGATGCTGGGCCGGACTATGATCGGCGAGCGCGTGTGGGACGTCAGCCGGGCGATTGACGTGCTCGAAGGCTTTGCAGAGATCGATTCTGAGAAGATCGGGCTTATGGGGAACTCCGGTGGCGGGACGGTGACCTACTACGCGGCGTGCGTTGAGCCGAGAGTCAAGGTCGCGATGCCCTCGTGCAGCATTGCGCGATTTGATGAGTCGATATGGCCCTACGATCACTGCTTTTGCAACTATATTCCAGGCATACTGCGCTATTTTGAGATGGAAGACCTCTCGGTCCTGATCGCGCCGAGGCCGATGGTGATTGTTGCGGGGAAGAAAGACGGCATCTTTCCAGAAGATGCTACCCGCAAGACTTTTGCCGTGATCGAGAACATCTACGGGGCTGCGGGAGCGCCCGATAAGTGCAGGCTTGTGATGGGCGACGAGGGGCACCAGTTCTATCCAGAGCTTGGCTGGCCTGCATTCAGAGAGCTTTCGGGGTGGTAATTTGAGACTAGTGGACATCGGAGGATGGAGTTGAGCGAACCTATTCAGGTCGGAAAAGTCATAGCGACCGAAAACAAGCCGAACACGGCGTACAGTTTTAACTTCTGGACGCCGATGGACTCGCCGGTCGGCATCGGCACGCTTGTGCACGTGCGGGTGGCCGATAAAGACATCTACGGCGTGGTCGTCGAGGGTTTCGGCTATACGGACCTCGCTTCGGCGCTGCACGACTATATCGCAGCCGAGGGCGACCCCGCGACCGAGCCTGCGACGCTTCGTCCTGAGATCAGGTGCTATTCGGCGGCGGTGCTTCGTGTAGAGCCTGAAGAACCGCTCCAGCCTGTGCCAGTTGGGCCGGTGTTTCTTGCCGACGACGAAGCGGTCAGCCGCGCCCTTCGGATGGAGACTTTTCAGGAGACTTCGGGAATCCCGGTCGGGCTCTATCAGAACGGTGAACAGCTTTCGCCCGTTTTTCTTGATGCGGACTTTCTGCTAGGTCCCGAGGCGGCGCACATGAACCTTACGGGTGTGTCTGGACTTGCGACCAAGACGAGCTCCATTGAGTTTGTGCTTACGAGCATCTTCGCGCACTTCAAGAAAGATATCGCGGTCGTCTGCTTCAACGTCAAAGGGCCGGATATGCTCTTTCTTGACCTGCCCGCTGGGGTAGGGGAAGATGACCCGCGCGCCGGGCTTTACTCGGAGTTCAACATGCAGCCGCTCCCGGACCGTGACCGAGAGATGTACGAGCGCATGAATATCCCGATGACGGCCTTTGAGAAGGTCGAATACTTCGCGCCGTATAAGTCTGACCGGGTAAACTTAAACACGCTTAGGACCAATGAGCACCTGTCAAAGAACGTTCAGCCGCTATCATGGGGCTTGAAAGAGATTATGAAGTATACCGAGGTGGTGCTCAATCGTGATGATGTGGATGCGAAGGCGGACGCGCTGATTCAGTACATTAATCAGCGCGTGGTCGACCAGACGATTGAGGTCGGGCACAAGAAGCTCACTGTGCGCAACTTCACGGAGCTTAATGAGTGGTTCGACAGTGTATTAAAAGAGATGGAAGAGCGCGGGCTTCAGGAGTGGAAGACTCACCACTATGCGACGATTCGAAAAGTCTACAATCGTCTGAGTAACCTCGTAACGCGCTACCGTGGGCTGATAAGTCCCGATGAGACGACTTGTGACCTGCCCTGGGGGGAGTTTCGCGACAGAACGGTCTATGTAGTCGATGTCGCGAACGTCGACCCGCAGGCGCAGGACCTTGTGTTTACACGCGTCGTCAGCCAGCTTCGTGAGATGCTTGAGAAGAAGACGCTTGGGGTGGAGCATGTGGTGGTGGTCGTTGACGAGTTGAACAAGTACGCGCCGTCGGACGGGCAGGACACCTATCTGAAGCAGACATTGCTTGATATCTCCGAGCGAGGGCGGTATCTCGGGCTCGTGCTCTTCTCTGCGCAGCAGTTCAGGAGCCAGGTGCACAAGCGCGTCGTCGGGAACAGCGCGACATGTATCTACGGACGAATGGACATGGACGAGCTCTCGACACCGGGGTATCAGGTGCTGACGGCGGCGACCAAGGAGAAGCTTGCGACGCTTTCCAAGGGGCAGCTTATGCTTCGTCATCCGCACTTCTCGCAGCCGATATTTGTAAAGTTCCCGCGGCCGAACGTGCTTCGTGGGCCGGATGGGGTCAAAATGTTCCCTCCGCAGCCGGATCTGCCGCTTGATGAGGCAGTGTATATGCATCTGTCGCGCCTGGATGATACGCTTACGCGTGTTATGGTGCGGGACGTGATAAGCTCGGTCGGGGGCGACGAGGATGAGATTATTCGGGCGCTTAATCAGACCGTGCAGAACCGACCGACCGACCCGGCGGCGTTCTTTAGAAGGTGTATTCGCAAGAAAGCGAATGTGGCGCAGGGGCCGTCTAGCAGACCGTCGCTTGATGTTATTCCTGTGCCGGATACGGATGATCCGTTTGCTTATTAGGTGCAATGTCGGCGGGTCTGTAGACCCTTGAGATGTGCGTGCCGAGTCGAGAGACTCGGCACGATCGTGTTGAGATAATTGTTATAATTCAACATCTCTGCAATTTTGTGCTGTATCGGTATTGTAACACCCGGTTTGGTTGTGGTATAATCTGCTGGTTAAGGGGGTTTTGGAGTAGTATGAAACAAACTTTTCAACCCAAAGTTAGAAGGCGAAAGCGTGTCCACGGGTTCATGAGCCGGATGTCCACCAAGGGTGGTCGCAAGGTTGTGGCTTCCCGTCGAGAAAAGGGCCGCTGGAAGCTCACGGTCTAAGCACCGCCTAAGGATTACGGCGAAATGCTGCCTGCGCACGCGCGGCTCAAAGATAACAGATGCTTTAAGGCTGTATATGGACGAGGAAGGTCGTTTGCGACGGACCTCGTTGTTGTGTACGTACTACCCAGGCCTGGTGGTACCCGATTACGAGTTGGGTTTACTGCCGGAAAAAAAGTCGGGGGAGCCGTATACAGAAATCGTGCCAAGAGGCTGATGAGAGAAGCCGCGCGGGCGCTGCTTCCACACATTACCGGTAGCGCCGATATTGTCGTGGTCGCAAGGCGTGCCGTAGCGGGCAGGTCTTTTGCCGACGTTTTTCGGGATGTGCAGAAACTTCTCATGCGAGCCGGAGCGATCCGAGTTCAAAGAGAGTGTGATAACTGATGCGTCGCGTGATGGTGTTTATTATCAGGCAGGTGTATCAGCAGGCTTCGAAGCGTTTTTGGCCGAGGACTTGCAGATACATCCCAACTTGCTCGGAGTACACCGCTCAGGCCATCGAGAAATACGGACCACTTAAGGGGACGTGGATGGGGCTTGCGCGCATCGCGCGATGTCATCCTTGGGCGCCCGGTGGAGAGGATCCCGTTCGGTAACCTATGAGACTATCCAAATCTTCATTCGCCGCACTGGCGGTCGCAATATTTGCGATATTTATCATCCCCAGTATCGTCTTCGCCGGCATCCCAAAGGCTGCTAGAGCGCTTGAGGACGGTAATAAGGTCGCTATCGAAGCCCAGAAGTCCAATAACAATGTGGAACAGGCTGAGAAGTTCAAGAGCGCTATCAAGCGCTATGATGAGGCTATAAAAGAGGGGAAACCCTCCGGCAGGGGCGCATTCCCAAGTGTTGAAGTAGCTGAAGCGAAGCTTGCCAAGGCAAAGATTCTCGCGGGGATGCCGATCGGCACGACAACCGATCAGCCTTTCAAAAAGCAGTTTTCCAATACCAAAGTGGAGTCTGCCTGGTTCGGTTTGTCGTCCAAGAAGGTTTCTGTTCAAAACGACAAAAGCGCACGGGAGACGTTTAAGCAGATCGCCCAGGAGTTCCCTCGGTCAAAGACTGAGCTTGTGGATGTCTATACACCTGAAGAAGCCACTCGGGTCTCCTCAGCTGTCCAGCAGGCGGTCGTTTATCAGCAGCGGGTCGAGACGCGTCTTGACGACACGAACAGGGGCATGCTGCGTTATCAGATAATCGATTTTCTTGTGAATCTCACTGGAGCCAAACCGGCTTTCAGCTACTGGTTTGCCCTGGTGCTCGTCGCGGTGATAGTAAAGATTCTGATTACTCCACTTACCAAGGCTCAGTTCAAGAGCATGAAGGAGATGCAGAAGATTTCTCCGCTGATCAAGGAGATTCAGGAGAAGCACAAGGGGGATCAGGCCGAGATCGGCAAAAGGACCATGGACCTCTACAAGGAGCACGGCATCAACCCGCTGATGGGCTGCCTGCCGCTTCTTGCACAGTTTCCGGTGCTTCTTGCAGTCTACGCGATGATCCAGTCCTATGAAATACATTTTGCACAAGGGACGTTCCTTTGGATTGGCTGGGAGCCGCTGGTTCACAAGTGGAGTTGGACCTGGCTTGTGCAGTCGCCCATCTGGGTGACAGGTAAGAACCTTGCCGAGCCGGACCTGATCCTGCTGCTTCTTTATACGGCGAGTATGATCGTGTCACAGCGGATTTCCATTGTTGACCCGACGCAGGCCGAACAGCAGAAGATGATGTCGATTATGATGCCGGTGATGTTCTTCTTTATCATCGGAGGGTTCCCGTCGGCGTTCGTGTTCTATTGGTTCATATTTAACGTGCTGACCACTTGGCAGCAGTATCATATCATCCACGGCGGGCCAACTGCCGAGCAAGCGGCTGCTCCGGTTGCTGCAGACTCGACGACGGGACAGCGGGTAGCCCGCAGGCGCAGACGCCGCCGGTAGTCACCGGGCGATATCAGAGTTAATTGGAGGACCATCCTCATGAACTGGATTGAAACAACTGGTAAGACTGTCGAAGAGGCCATTGAGGCTGCGGCGGAGCAGCTTGGAGTGTCTGTGGAGCAGGTGCAGTCCGAAGTGATCGACGAAGGCTCAAAAGGCCTCTTTGGACTGGGACAGAGCGAAGTCAAAATCAAGGCGACTATCGCCGGTGGAGATGCTGAAGCCAAAAGTGAGAACGGCACGTATATCTCAGAGCTTCTGACCAAGATTCTCGACGCGATGGAGTTCGATGCTCGTCCGGTGATCGTTTCTGAGACCGACGACGAGATTTCGATCGATATTCAGGGGGCGTCCGAAGACCTTGGACGGCTGATTGGACGGCACGGACAGACGATCGATGCGCTGCAGTATCTTATGGCGGTTGCGATCAACAGGGTCGACCCGCGAAGGGTGCGAATCGTGCTCGACGCCGAAGGCTACCGCGACAGGCATCAGAAGACCCTTGAGACTATGGCTACGGACCTTGCGGCGGCGGTTAAGGAGCACAACGAAGAGGCTGTGCTTGATCCGCAGTCGGCAAGAGACCGCAGGATCATCCACGTTGCGCTTGCGGACGATCCGGGCGTCGTCACCTACAGCGAAGGCGTTGGGGACCAGCGCCACGTGGTGATTTCTCCTCGGAAATAGGCAAGAGTAATAATTATAAAGAAATATCGGCCCGGCGGGTAATACCGCCGGGCTTTGGTAATTGTCATGGGTGAATATCGAGAACCTCTTACAGATACGGTAGCGGCGATTGCGACGGCGGTTGGACCGGCGGGGATTGGTGTCGTTCGTCTTAGCGGGCCGGAGGCGTTTTTGGTGGCTGGACGGGTGTTTGGCGGCGTCGAGGGGTTTGTCTCGCACAGCGCGCACCACGGGGAGCTTGTTGACTCGGCGTCGGGCGAGGTGATCGACGACGTGCTTGTGACCGTCTTTCGGGGGCCTCGGAGCTATACTGGTGAGGATGTAGTCGAGATATCGTGCCACGGTGGGTCGGTGACGCTTCGTCGGGTGCTTGGGGCGGTGTTTGCCGCTGGCGCATCTCCAGCGGGGCCGGGGGAGTTTACCAAAAGGGCTTTTCTAAACGGGCGAATCGACCTTGCGCAGGCCGAGGCTGTGAACGATATCATCCGGGCGCGCACCGATCAGGCTCAGAGGCTGGCGCTTCGGCAGCTTGGGGGAGAGCTTTCGCTCAGGGTTTCGGAGGTTGCCACTGGGATCTTGTCGATACTTGCGCGGATCGAGGCGTCAATCGATTTTCCAGATGACGTAGAGGAGCCCGACGACGCGGTTATTTCGTCGGAAGTTCGGGGGCATGTCCGTGAGATCGAGCGGCTGATTGAGTCGAGCGAGCGGGGCAGAGTATACCGGGAGGGGATAAGCCTTGCGATCGTGGGCAGACCGAACGTCGGCAAGTCTAGCCTGCTGAACGCGCTTCTTCGCGAGGCTCGGGCGATCGTTACACCGGTCCCGGGGACTACGCGCGATACCATCGAAGAGACCGTTAACATTCGGGGTATTCCGGTTGTCGCGACCGATACGGCGGGCTTGCGTGAGACTTCGGACGAGGTTGAGCGTATTGGGGTGGAGCTCACTGAGCGGGCGATGGCGGCGGCGGAGATCGTGCTTGTGGTGTTTGACGCTTCAACTGGGGTGACGGACGAAGACAGGGAGATTCTTGCGCGAGCCGGAGGTGGGGCCATTGTTGTCGCTAACAAGATTGATATTGCGGCTGCGGCCATCGACGCCGCGTGGGTGAGGGTGTCGACCAAGACCGGGGAGGGGATCGAGGCGCTTGAGGATAGAATCGCCGAGGCGGCGCTTCGTGGTGGGCCCTCCGAAGGGGTGTTTGTCGGCAATATCAGGCATCGTCAGGCGCTTGTGTCGGCGGCGGAGAGCCTGCATCGGGTTATAGAGGGCGTGGAACTCAGCGCATCGATGGACCTTTGGCCGATTGATCTTGTAGCCGCTAGAGCCAGCCTTGGGGAGATCACAGGGGATACAGCTTCGGATGATCTCGTCGAGCGAATCTTCAGCGATTTCTGCATTGGCAAGTAACTTCAAATTATTCGTATCTCAGTTTTCACAAAATGGGTAACTAACTATTGAAGGCAGGCCGGGGGGGTTGCCTTTAATTCTCCCACGGGGGGAATCAGGTGATGAAAACTGAGACATTTGGAAAGGTCCGATCAGGTACCGTAGTGCTTGTCCTGTTTCTCGCGGGTTACCTGTCTGGGCCATCAGTTATACGAACGGCGGCCGTCAGTGGTCCTCCCGTAGGCGCGGGAGGGGCAGTGCTTCTGACAAACGAGCAGCGAGTCATCGATATCGCTCGGAATATTGGTCCGAGTGTAGTCGCGCTTGCCGCGGAGACCTCAGACGGCACCGCTATCGGGTCCGGAGTCATTTTGAGGCCGGACGGATACATTCTCACGAACAACCACGTCGTCGAAGGGGCGAAGTCTATCAAAGTTACACTCTCAAGCGGTCGCGAATATTCGGCAAAGGCGCTTGGCGGGGATCCACGGGTCGATCTGGCTGTGCTCAAAGTGAGCGCCACCAATTTGCCGACGGCGACGCTTGGGGACTCCGATGCGCTGCAGGTGGGGCAGATGGCGATCGCGATTGGCAACCCATACGGGTTCGAACGGACAGTGACGGTCGGTGTGGTGAGCGCGCTCAATCGGAGCATCCCCGGTGGGGGATCGGCGCTTATGAACCTGATTCAGACCGATGCCGAGATCAACCCCGGCAACTCTGGTGGGCCGCTTCTCGACTCCGGCGGGCGGGTGATTGGGCTCAACACCGCTCTTGTCGGTGGGGGCGGAGGTCAGGGTGTAGGATTCGCCGTGCCGATCAACACGGCGCAGACGGTGATCAGTGACGTGCTCGCTTATGGGCGGGTGATCGTGCCCTGGATCGGGATCAGCTATGGCGACGTGACTCCAGGGGTCGCGCGAGTGTTCAAACTGTCTGCGGCCCGAGGGGTGATCGTCGCCGATGTCGTCAGGAGTGGCCCCGCCGAGCAAGCGGGGATCAGGAAGGGCGATATCATCGTCAAGGCTAACGGCACGTCCATCGAGGACGGCGGCGATCTTCAAAAACAGCTGCGTGACAAGCACGTCGGCGACAGCATGGAGGTCAGCCTGATTCGCGACGGAAAACGCGTTAGCGCGACCGTCATGCTGAAGGAAATGCCGCTCGACATGCAGTTCAAAGAGAATACTCGCTAACCCGCATTATTCACGTGAAGCGTGAATGATGCTCTCTTAGCAAGAGCTTTATTCGCTTCACGAATAAAGCGGGCTAACCCGCAGCAACCTTTGGCCCGCGAATGGGCTGGCGCGGATAGCGACACAGGCAGGATATCCGAAGCCTTTCCGGGAAGTTTTCTATACTATTCCGGAAAGGTGGACGGATTTGACTGCAAGAGGCGAGGTTCTTGTTATAGATGGAAGCTACGGCGAGGGCGGCGGGCAGATTCTGCGCACCAGTCTCTCGCTTTCGGCTATTCTCGGGCGGCCTGTCAGGATCGAGCGCATCAGGGCTGGGCGCGTGAGGCCGGGGCTTCAACCCCAGCACATCACCGCTGCCCGCGCGGTTGCCGATATTTGCGATGGAAGTCTCTCCGGCGACTCCATTGGGAGCGGGACGCTTGAGTTTCGCCCCGGGAAGACGCAAGCGGGGGATTATCGCTTCGACGTCTCTGACATCAAAGCGTCCGCGGGGGCTGTCAACCTGATACTTCAGACCGTGCTCTTGCCGCTTGCCCTTACGGACAAACGCTCGCGCGTGACGATCCGCGGCGGAACGCATGTGCCGATGAGTCCGAACTCCAACTATGTCGACGATGTCTATCTCCCGGTGCTCTCGCGAATGGGCGTGCTGACGCATTACCGAGTGGTGAAGGCCGGGTACTACCCAATAGGTGGTGGACAGATCGATGTGGAGATATTGCCCGCGACTTCGCTTCGTCCGCTTCGCCTCGTCGACAGACCCGAGGGGAGTGTGCACGTGACTTCGGCTGTGTCGAACCTGCCGATGTCGATCGCTGACCGGCAGCTTTCCTCGGTTGCTGAGCGGCTTCGGGAGGCGGGGATCGAGTGTGTGGGGGAAACGACCGAGTACCCGTCGCCGGGTAAGGGGACAGTTGCCTTTGTGCTCTACAGCGCGGGGGATGTGAAGGCGGGGTTCACCTCGCTCGGGGCGCTTGGGAAACGAGCTGAGAAGGTGGGACACGAGGCGGCTGAGGAGTTTTTGGCCTGGCACGGTTCGGGCGCGGCGCTCGACAAGCACATGGCCGATCAACTCATCGTCCCAGCCGCGCTTGCCGATGGCGAGAGCGAGTTCTCAGCCGAAGAGATCACCGAGCATCTACGAACCAACGTCTGGACGGTGCAGAAGTTTCTGGATGTTGAGGTAGAGATTGCAGGGAATGTTGTGTGGGTGCGATGATGCAACAAGGTGACAGGTGTCCAGTCTTACAATTGACAATGCTTGGGCAACTGTATTACAGTATTATAGCGGGCAGGCTTGCCGGCAACTAATCAAGGATACGCCATATACGGTAATCTGCCGGTATTGAAGGGGGCGCTGACACTATGTCATTTCAAACCTACGCATTTGAGCTATTGCAGACGCGCGGTGAAAAGGGTAGGGCTCTTAAGACGGCGATGGAACTGTGGACTACGACGGTAGCCGGTTTCTTGAAAATGGCTGCCGGTTGTGCAGATGAGCTTGAGGAGATTATTAACGGGGTCGAAGGCAAGAAACGTCTTACTCAGTGGGTATATGACAATCTGAAAACGATACCGGAGCTTCATCTTATGGAGCCGACGATGAAACACGCCGTGTATCGCTCGTTGGATTCGCAACTTAAGTCCTATTTTGCGCTCAAACAGGAAGATTTTGATCCGGGTTTTCCAACGGGCCGTGTCGTCGGAGAAGATGACTTACCCGCGTTGCTGGATGACTTTACGCTTAACGGTCATGTAGCGACTTCGGAAATGGAGTATTCAACACTTTCAGGGCTGGTGTCCGGCTGTGGCAAGAAGTCCGAATACCTGCCGCTGGACTTCTACTACTACAAAAAGGAGAAGGGGTTCTATATTGCGAGGTCCGCTAGTGGAAACTACTTTGCGGGGCTGTACATTGAATCCGGCAACTCAGGTTTTTCACCCGCTTCAGATGATTTGGTGATCGTTGGAACTAAAGATCGAGTGGTTGCGCGTAAGAAGCCTTGTAGACTCTTTCCGCTGGCAATGAACAAATGGCTTCAGAGGAAGTTGGAGACATATCGGCCTGCGACTGGCCGGGTCGTCGAGCGCGACGGGCGGTTCTTTCTCTATGTCACATTTGAGATTCCAGAACGAAAATCTGCTCCGGCTCGTACTATTATTGGTGTCGATCTCGGCAAGAAGCGAATTGCGGCAGCCTCTGTATTAACCACAAGCGGCGAACTGCTGGAATCAGTGAGCGTCAACGGGCTGCATGTGGATCAGATCAAGAGCATTACTCAGAAGACCGCCAAAGCCCAGGCGAATGGGGGGCATTACAGGTTTAGATACAAGCGAATTAATAAAGAGATCGTTCATATCACTGTTAACAACATACTCACCCTTGCGCGGCAGAATGAGAGTGTTGTAGTGATCGAGGATTTGTCCAACATGCGCAGGGCCAATTCGTCTGCGAGCAAATCGCCGAGTAACCACGGGCGGAAGTCGAACACCTACGGCACATTTCGAGAAGTCATTCTGTACAAATGCAAGGCTGCTGGTGTCCCGGTTTACGAGGTCGGAGCGGCGTATACGAGCCAAACCTGTCCAAATTGCGGATGCGTCGACAAGCGAAACCGTTTGGTGAGGGCGGGGGGTGCGGTCACTCGGTTCAAGTTCCACTGCGTTACGTGCAGCTTCGAGCACGAGAACTCAGACGAGGTTGCGGCGATTAATATCGGTCGAAAATATCTCTACATGCAGGAATGTCGAGAAGTAAAGAAGAAGAACAAATCAGCTAAGAATAGAACCTGGCAAGAATTTGCTCAACAGATGTGTGCGGACTAGCTCCGCATACCGGCGGCAGGAGGCTGCCCGAAGCTACGGCGTCGGGAGCTCGTCCCATTGTCGTCGTCATGCCGCTCTGTGGTATTTCGGAAGACAGCTAGTCTGTCGGGAAACCATACCTTTGAACGGGTACTGCGGGCGGAACCATTGTTTCCCGCTGCAGCGGGAACAGCGCAACTAAGGCTGCATGCGCCCATTGACAAGCAGGACTGCGCGGACAGTATTCGTGTGGCGCAATTACTGGCGGTTCGCGTGAACACAGATGTGCCGGACCCTGAACAGGCTGAGGTTTTCGATCTCAAAATGAACCTCTGTCTTGACGGTTGCAACGCAGCAGTAGTTGGGCTGAGGATTGGGACGAATAGTGGGATGCTCGGGTGTTCCTCGGACACCTGTTGCAACGCAGCAGTAGTTGGAAGGGCTGTGGCTGTCCGTAATCGAAGTGTTACACTTGGTGCATGAGAGGGTGTAGGGCGGCTTGTTCTTTCTGTTTCCGTTTCGCGTTAAAAACCCAATAAAGCACTTTCCGTATGTTACGCTCTGCATTATTCTGATTAATGTGATCGTGTATATCTTCACGACTGAATCGCTGCTTCAGATTCGTGAGGATGTGATGCGGGCGTACGGGTTCTCGCTTGGGAACTCGCCTGCGATAAATATCCTCACTTCGGCGTTTTTGCACGCCGGGCCAACGCACATTATCTCCAATATGGTGGGGCTGTGGGTGTTTGGGCCGCCGGTGGAGGACAGGCTGGGGGCGGGGAAGTATCTCGGGCTGTATCTGCTTGCGGGGCTCTTGGGGGCTCTCTTGCACGGTGTGATGAGCGGCACGGGGCCGGACGGACAGCCCACATATCTGATTGGCGCGTCGGGCTGCATATTCGGAGTGTTCGGCGCTTACTGGTTTATCTACTCGTGGAGCACGGTCTGCGTCGCGTATTTCATCTGGCCGCTGATCTGGATATGGTATGGGGTGTGGGAGGTTGCGGCGATTTGGGTGCTCGGCGGATTCTGCGCACTTGAGGTGCTGAACGGGTTTCTGATGCGGTCGCTTGGTGGCGGAGGGGTCGCTCACTTCTGCCACGTCGGCGGTGCGATCGCCGGGCTCGCAGCTTGTGTTGTCTATAGAGTCAAACGCGACAGCGCCGCGGTTTCGGACGTTAGAGCTATCCAAGCCGATACCAAAGACCCTAACGATCTGCCGCTTAGCGTGCTGATGGGGATGGTGGATGAAGACCCCGGAAACCCCGTGCTGCTGAGGGCCCTCGCTCGACCCGCGGCGCAGCACAATGCTATGTCCATGCTCGATGAGGCGATGGCGAAAGCCGGGCCGGGGATGATCGACAAAGACCCGGACTTTGTGGGCTACTATCTTGTCGACATCAATGGTCGGTGGGACACCTATCGGTCGCTTCATTTGATTCGCCTTGCGGGGAATCTGGAGCGAGCGGGTCAGTATACCCGTGCCCTTGAGGTGTACCGCATCGTCTCAGGCAAGTTCATTGGGACTTCTGACGCTGAGATGTCGCTTTACCGAATGGCGCTCTGCTACTGGAGCGTGTATAAAGACGCCAACCTTGCGCGGGAGGTGCTTCGGCAGATGGCAAGCCAGTATCAGAACGGGCCGATGACGCCATTTGGAAAACAGCTCTGGAACCAGATCGCTCTAGCCTGCATTATTCACGAGGAGCGTGAATAATGCTTTGCTAGCGAGAGCTTTATTCGCTTCACGAATAAAGCGGGCTAGGGGTCGGCTCGCAGGAGCGAGAGTGAGCTTCCGATAACAAAGAAACTGCTAAGGACCATCGCGGACGCGGCAAGCAGGGGATGCACGTAGCCGAAAAACGCGAACACCACGGCGATGCAGTTGTAGAAAAACGCCCAGAACAGGTTGCGACGGATGACGCTATAGGTTCTCCGCGCGAGCTCGATTGTCCACGGAATCCTCGAAAGGTCGTCCCCCAGAAGCGTCACATCGCTTGCCTCGCGGGCCAGGTCCGTGCCTGTGCCGGTGGCGACGCCAACATCGGCTTCGGCAAGCGCGGGAGCGTCGTTTATCCCGTCCCCGACCATTGCGACCAAGCCTGTTCCACTGTCTCTGGCAGCCCGGACGGCATCAGCTTTCTGCTCGGGGGTGAGTTCGGCGCGGGTATCGGTGATACCGAGGTCGCGGGCGATTCTCGCAGTCGGTGCGGGTTGATCGCCGGAGATCAGGGCGCAGTGGAGGCCAAGCGTGTTGAGTCTTGTGATGGTCTGGCTTGACTCTGGGCGCGGGGTGTCGGCGAGGGTGAACGATGCCCGCGCGTGGCCCTCCCAGCCGATGTAGGTCGCCGTCAGGTCGTCGTCTGTGATCAGCGCTGGTGAGACTTGGTGGGACTCGCGAATGAGAGCGAGCGAGCCGACCGTTATGCTCTTGTCTTTGACTGTTCCTGTGACGCCTCTGCCTGGGATCGCTCGGAAGTTTTCGACAGGGATTGGCGCTAGTCCACGGGAGCCTGCGAATGCTACGACCGCCCGGGCTATGGAATGGGTGCAGGCAGACTCAAGCGATGCGGCGGCGGTCAATACGTCTGCCTCGGACTCGCCGGGCAGCGTCCGCAGGCCCGTGACGGTGAGGTTGTTGTCGGTGAGCGTGCCGGTTTTGTCGAAGAAGACCCATGTGACACCTGGAAGGGCTTCGAGCACCTCGCCGGACCTGATCAGGACACCGGCTCTCGCGGCTTTGCCGATTGCGATGCACGTCGCCATCGGGGTGGCGAGCCCAAGAGCGCAGGGGCAGGCTACGACGAGCACGGCAAGGGAGGACATGGCGGCCTGCTCGATATTTCCCCGGAAGTAGGCCCAATAGGCGGCGCAGCAGATGGTGATCAGCCAGATTAAGGGGACGAATATGGTCGAAACTCGCTCGGTCAGCCGCTCGATTGGCGCTCGCTCTGTTTGGGCCTGGTGGACGAGGTCGTGGATTCGTGAGAGCAGGGTTTCGCCTCCAACGGCGGTCGCGTGGACCTCGATCAGACCGTCGCAGTTGACGCTTCCTCCGTAGACACGGTCGCCGGGGCTCGCGGACCTTGGGCGGCTCTCACCGGTGAAGGCTGATTCTTCGATCAGACATTCGCCGGAGGCGATCTCGCCGTCGGATGGGATGCGTTCGCCGGTGCGGACGATCATCAGGTCGCCTTCTCGCACCTCGCTTGATGGGATTTCTTGTTCGATGCCGTCGCGTATAACACGTGCGACTGCGGGGGTTAGGTCGACGAGTTCACGGATGGAGGCGGAGGTGCGGTTCTTGGCGGCGGCTTCGATCAATCGACCGAGCGTCACGATGAAAAGCAGCATCGTCGCGGTGTCGAAGTAGACCTCTCCTGAGTTGCGCACGACGTTTGCGGCGCTTACGGCGAACGCGGCTACCGAACCGGTGGCGATCAGCATATCGGTGCTGAGTTTCGCCTGCCTGAGCGACTTGGTGGCGCCTGCAATAAAGGGGATGCCCTGGATGATCACAGCCGGGGTTGAGAGCAGGAGCATAATCCAGCGAAGCGCTCGTACGGTTGCGGCTCCGATTTCGCCCGAATTGCTCGCGTAGAGGACCAGGCTGATCATCATCACATTCATGGATAGAAACGCGCCGACGCCGAGTCTTATGAGAATCCAAGAGGCGATGCCGTCGCCGGATTTATCGCCGACTATGCGTTCCGCGAGGTAGCAGCCGCAGCAGCAGTAGTGGCGATCCCCTGCGCCGTACCCTGTGCCTGTGAAGACGAGGCCGCAGTAGTCGCAGGCGCGGCGTTTGGTCGTCAATGTGATGCCCCTCCACAGCAGGAAGGGGTCGTGTGTTTGGCGGGCGGGTGCTGCATCTTGACGATGCCGGTCGCTTTGCCGAGGGTGAAGAGCCCGATCAAGATAACTGCGACTCCGGCGACTCTTGCGCCTGATCTTGCGAAGCGGCGGTCGATTCCAATACCAAGGACGCCTGCGGCAAGGAGCCCGGGAGCTGTCCCGAGGCCGACGCCGGTCATTATCGCCATTCCCTCGAATATGTTGTGCGAGGTGGCTGCGACAAGAAGCATGCCGATCGGGAGCGGGCAGGGGAGGAAGCCGACGCCAAGGCCGAGGATGAAGGCGGCTGTCGGGCTCGGGTTGGTAAGTAGGCCGCCGAAGAGACTTCGGACTACTCCTGCATCGGCGACTCCCTGGAGGGACTTGATCGCAGGGAGCTTCACTCCGAGCATCAAGAGCCCGAAGAGCACTGTGAGCGAGCCGGTTGCAATCCTGAGCGCTGGGGCGGCCGCTGCAACTGGGGTGTTCTTTAGGAGGACCATGCCGAGCGCTCCGGCGATTGCGCCGAGAAAGATGTATGTGAAGGCTTTGCCTGTTAGGAATAGCATCTGACGCATCGCGCCGCGTCCGCTGGTCGATTGCTTTGCTAGATGCAGAGGGAATCCTCCGCACATTCCGAGGCAGTGGGCGGTGTTAGCCAGTCCTGCCGCGAGGCCTATCAGAAAAGCAGTCCACATAAGTAACTTCCTCCGTATGGTCGGTCGATTGATACGGAACAGTATACCCCGAAAAATAGTTAGCTAAAAGGTGTAGGAATTGTTGAGCCTGGATAGAATACTCTTATTACGGATAAGCATACTTGCTACGTGGGCATGGTACCAGTGTTTGTCGGATAGTGCAAGTTCGGAGGGTCACAGAAAGTTGCCTCTTACACGTCGTGAATTGCTGAAGGGAATGGGGCTGATCGCGGGAGGACTTAGTCTCTCGGCGGCGGGGTATGAGCACCTCATCCCGTTCATCCATCAGCCTGATGATCTAATCCCCGGAGCAAGTCTGTGGTATGCGACGAGCTGCAGAGAGTGCCCTGCGGGGTGCGGCATGCTAGTGCGGACGCGCGAGGTGCATGCAGTCAAGTGCGAGGGGAACCCGCTTCAGCCGGTGGCGCTTGGAAGGCTCTGCGTGCGTGGTCAGGCATCGCTCGACGGGCTGTATGACCCCGACAGGCTGAAACGACCGAAACGGCGAGGGGAATCGAGGCGGCTCGCTTCCGTGAAGTGGGATGATGCACTTTCAGAGCTTGGAACGGCGATTCGGGAGGCTCGGGGGCGGGTTGCGGTTGTGACTGATCTTCAGTCGGGGTCGCTTGACGCTCTGATGCGCTCGTTCGCGGGGTCGCTCGGAGGTCGAGTCGTTGTATATGAGCCGATAGACTACTCGGCTATTAAGAATGTCACTGGCGGGGTTGTGCCGTGGTTCAACATTGCCGGAAGCGACTTCATACTCTCATCTTCTGCGGATTTTCTTGAGACTTGGATATCCCCCGTCGAGTTTGCGTGGCAGTTTGGGGCTGTTCGCGAAGCAAGAGGCGGGCGTCGGGCTAAGTTCGTGTACGTCGGGCCGAGGGTTTCGGCTACGGCTGCGAGCGCGGACCTTAGGATCATCGTGCCAGCGGGATCTGAGGCAGCTGTCGTTTATGCGATTGCCTCGGAGGCTGGGATCGGCGCGCCTTCCGGGTTTACGGCAGATGCCGTGGCGAAGCGGCTTGGGATCGACGCCGACGACATCCGAGCGGCTGGGCGGGCGCTTGCGGCGGCTTCGAGGCCTATCGCCCTTCCGGGGGGCGACGCCTATTCGGCCCGGGCTGCGATGGCGATCAACTCGGCGCGAGGGGGCGGGCTGGTCGACACCGGCAGGCCGCATGCGCTCTCGCTTGTGTCGCCGAGTGAGGATATGGACGCGCTTGTGGCCGATATGGGCGCGGGCAACATCGATGTGTTGATCGTGCACCAGGCGAACCCCGCTTTTGCGTATTGGGGAGCCTTTGTCGAAGCGGCGAAGAACGTCCGCCACATAGTCAACATGTCGCCTTACTACGATGAGACCGCTGCTATCGCCAACTGGGTGCTTCCGATCGACCATTTTCTTGAGTCCTGGGGCGACTATCAACCTTACCCCGATGTTTCGAACGTGATGCAGCCTACTATGGGCCGTATATTCGACACCCGGCCTGCCGGGGACATTTTTCTGGAGCTTGCCCGCCGGGCTGGGGCTGATCTCGGAGCTGCTTCTTACTATGAGTTCTTGAGAAGGCGCTGGGGCGCTCCCATAGCTCTGGGAGGAGAGGTCACTGCGGTTGCGCCTGCGTGGGAGGCGGTTGTTCAGGTTGGAGGCAAGTGGACTCCTTCGCCCGCGTCGCGTAATGTGCGCCCGATGGTCGGACGCACTACCAATGTGCCTCCCGCTGCGTCCGGTGCGTCTGCGCCTGGGCCGCCAGCGTTCAAAGTTGCGCTGCGTGCTGCGGCTCGTGCCGGGACTCCTCGGCTCGACTTCTTCTCGCCTGGTAAGGACGAGCTCAAGCTCTACACATTCCCTCACGTCTGCTTCTACGATGGTCGAAGCGCGAACAAGAGGACACTGCAGGAGATTCCTGAGCCGGTCGTTCGCACTGTCTGGGGCTCCTGGGTCGAGATGCACCCGGAGACCGCGAGGAAGCTCGGCGTCGTGACCAAAGATGTTGTTCGGGTTACAAGGGATGTCGAAGGCGGTGGGATGACAGTGTTGTCTTCGCAGTATGAGGCTCCGGTCTATGTCTGGGAAGGGGTCGCGCCGGGGACGATCGCTATTCCGATCGGGCAGGGGCACACCGAGTATGGGCGGTTCGCCAAAGGTGTCGGAGCCAATGGCTGGAAGATGACTCCGACGTTTGCCCAGACTGTGCGGGTTGGGCCGGGTGATGCGACACTGGTGCTCAACCGGCTTCGAGGGAGTCAGGACCAGCACGGGCGAGGGATCGCACGGGTAACGGGGCTCGGTAAGTCTGAGAAGCGCGACAAGATCGCTATGCCGCTTCCCCAAGGCTACGGGCGCGAGGACTTTCAGCCCGGACACGATCACGATAAGCACCGGTGGGCTCTTGTGGTCGATCTTGACAAGTGCATCGGCTGCGAGGCTTGCGTGGCGGCGTGCTATGTGGAAAACAACGTCGCGGTAGTCGGCGCTCGGGACGCGAGGTGGGGTCGGGAGATGACGTGGCTTCGGATCGATTCATACATCGACTGGTCGCAAAAGGCCGCGCCGGTGCTCTTTGACCCGATGCTCTGCCAGCACTGCGACGCGGCTCCATGTGAATCGGTTTGCCCGGTATTTGCGGCGGCACACAGCGATGAAGGCATCAATATGCAGGTCTACAATCGCTGCATCGGCACTCGCTACTGCGCGAACAATTGCCCCTACAAGGTGCGGCGGTTTAACTGGTTCCATTATACCTGGCCCGAGCCGATGAACTGGAGGCTGAACCCTGATGTGACCGTGCGCGACCGAGGCGTTATGGAGAAGTGCACGTTCTGCATCCAACGCATTCGCGAGGCGGAGATCAGTGCGCGTAAAGAAGGTCGGGAGCCTCGCGATGGGGAGGTCGTCACAGCGTGCCAGCAGACGTGCCCGACTGGGGTATATACGTTTGGTGACTTGATGGACCCGCACTCGGAGGTTTCTCGGATCGTCAGAACCGACCCAAGGGCCTATCAGGCGCTCCATAAGCTGAACACCAAGCCTGCGGTGATCTATCTCAAGCGGATTGTCGAGGAGATTTGACGTGGCAAACGGAGTCTTGCGCGAGATTGATGATCTGATAATAGGGTCGCTCGACAGGCCGTCGAGGGGTTATCTCATCACGCTTGGGGTGTGCTTCCTGATGCTCGTGATCGGCGTCGCGGCCTACGCTGTGCAGTATTTCCTCGGGATGGGGGTCACCGGGCTGAACGTGCCGGTCTCGTGGGGAACATACATCACGAACTTCGTGTGGTGGATCGGAATTGCACACTCAGGGACGCTCATTTCGGCGATTCTGTTTCTTTTCAGGACCAAGTGGCGCAACGGGATCAACCGTGCGGCTGAGGCGATGACGCTCTTTGCGATTATGACAGCGGGGCTCTTCCCACTGATCCACCTCGGGCGCGTTTGGGTGTTTTACTGGATACTGCCGTATCCGAACTGGAGGTATTTGTGGCCGAACTTCAAGTCACCTTTGGTGTGGGACGTGGTCGCGGTTACTACTTACTTCACTGTGAGCCTGCTTTTCTTCTACCTTGGGCTGATTCCTGACCTTGGGACGGTGCGTGACAGGTCTGAGGGGTGGCGAAAGAAGCTCTATTCGATACTCGCGTTTGGGTGGACGCCGAGTTGGGACAAGTGGAGGCACTACGCGCGGGGGTATCTCGCGCTCGCGGCGCTTGCGACACCCCTGGTAATATCCGTGCACAGCGTTGTCTCGTGGGACTTTGCGATGTCGATCAACCCCGGGTGGCACACGACGATATTTGCGCCGTACTTCGTCGCAGGGGCGATTCACTCCGGACTTGCGATGGTGATTACGCTTTTGATACCCCTTAGGAAGGTGCTCAAGCTTGAGAGGATTCTTTCGCTATACTATTTTGAGCAGATGGCACTGCTTCTCATTCTTACTGGGTCGATTGTGGGTTACGCCTATATCGTCGAGGTGTTTATGGCCTGGTACAGCGGCGATATCTTTGAGCGGCAGTTCAATGTGATTCGCGCGACGGGCCCGTACGGGCCGTTCTATTGGGCGATGGTGTTCCTAAACGTCATTGTGCCGATGACGCTTTTCTGGAAGAAGCTTCGCACCAACTGGACGTGGCTGTTTATCATTGGGATTCTGATCAACGTCGGGATGTGGTTCGAGCGGTTTGTGATTATCGTCGGGGGGCTTGCGAACAACTTCGTGCCGTCGTCGTGGGGGATATATGCGCCCAGGCTGGTTGAGGGGTGCATCAGCCTTGGGTCGCTTGGGCTCTTCCTGCTGCTTTTCCTGTCGTTTGTGAAGTTCTTCCCGTCGGTGCCGATGGGTGAGCTGAAGGATGTCGCGCTCGAAGGGATGGAAGAGGAATGACGGCGGTTGTCCTTCGAAAAGTGGTCGGCAAGTTCGAAGACTTTGATGCGTTCAAACGGGCGCTCGGGTCGCTTCAGGTGTCGGGGGTTCCTGACTATGAAGCCTATGGGCCGGTGAATCTCGATGAACTCGGGCCGCTGATGCCAGCTCGGATGATCCCCAGGAGTTTTAAAGAGACTGTTGTCGAGATACTAACAGGGAGAAACGTGAGCCCGGTTCGAGGGGTAGCCACCGTTGGGGCGATCACTGGGCTTTGTCTGTTCTTCTATATGGCGGTTGCGACGTCGAACATCTATAAGTTGATCGTCGGCGGCAAGCCGCCGGTCTCACGCGTGCCGTATGTGGTCATCGCCTATGAAGGGACGATACTCCTGGGGGCGATTGCGGCGTTTGTTGCGACCCTTTACTATGCGCGGCTGATATTCGGGCGTCAGGCGATGCCTGAGTATGACCCGAGGTTCAGCGGCGATTTGTTTGGAGTAGGAGCGTCGTGTGCGCCGGAGCAGGTAGAAAGCACTATGGAGTTGCTTAGAAACGCAGGAGCGGTGGAAGTCTATGAGTATTGAGGCCAGCCCAGATCAGATGGAGTCGCGGTTCACCGTGCCCGGAGGACTGAAACTCGCGGCGATTGTGGCTGTCGTTTTGGGGATAGTCGCGGCGGTCGTCGGGTTCTTTGTCGCGCCCGTCGATACGTGGGTTTGGCTTGTAGTCTGGTTTGTGGTGTTTATGGGCGTCTCAAGCGGGATGCTTGCGTGGTCGGCGGTGTTTCGGGTGGCGCAGGCGAAGTGGACGCCGGTGGTCAACCGGATCGGGCACTCGGTGATATTCTTCTGGCCGGTATGTTTCTTTGTTATGATGCTGCTTTTGGTCGGAGCTCACAGCTGGGTGACTTGGCTACATGAGCCTGCGCATGACAAAGAGGCGTGGCTCAATCTGCCGTTTATGGTGATTCGGGACATTGTGCTTCTTGGTGCGCTCGGGGTGCTCTTTGCGCTTCTTGTGCGCTGGACTCTCGTTGCAGACGCTCGAAAACAGGGCGGTGAGGAGCTCTCGGACAGGGGGCAATGGAGGCTTACGGCGATCGGGACCGCGTGCGTGTTTACCTATGTGGTGGCGTCCTCGATTGTTGCCTACGACTTCATTATGTCGCTTTCGCCTGAGTGGTACAGCACCATGTTTGCGCCCTACATCTGGATCACGAATATATACGCGGGGATGGCGGGGCTTGTGATACTTGCGACGTTTCTCAGGTCGCGACTCGGTGCGATGAGGTTTCTCACTCCTCAGCATTTCAACGATATGGGGAACCTGATGCTTGGGTTTTCGCTCTTTTCTATGGGGCTTTTCTTTGCTCAGTATCTGACGATCTGGTATGGCAATATTCCCGAAGAGACGTTCTTTATCATCGAACGATACTACAGAGGGGGGTGGCCGTATGTGGGTTGGCCGGCGTTTTTTGTAGGCTACGCGATTCCGTTCATCATGCTCCAGAGCCGCGAACTCAAGCATTCGCCGAAGTGGCTTTCTGTCACGGCTGGCATTGTGATCTTTGGGGTCGCAGCCGAGAGATATGTGCTGGTGGCTCCCTCGGTCGTTGGATCTGCGGTTTCGCCGCTAAGTGTCATACCGGCGTTTAGCGTGCTTTTCTTCCTGGGTGCGTTTGTTCTGTCTGTCACGGCGTTTTTGGCACGGTATCCGGCGGTGTCGTCGGCTGATGAGGCGCTTCATGGGCGTCAGAAGATGGAGGTCATAAGTTGATCGTCCATCTTCCACGCAGGCAGCTTGTGATTCGGATCGTGGTCGTGATTGCGATTGTGCTCTTGGCGATCATCGCGGCGTCGGCGATTGTGCTTGGCAGGGCGAACCATTACGGGCCGTCGCAGCCGGTGCCGTTCAGTCACAGGGTCCACGCGGGGACGAAGCAGATGAGCTGCTTCTTCTGTCACAACTCGGCGCTTCGGTCGTCGAACGCGGCGATTCCTCCCGTGGAGAAGTGCGTGCTCTGCCATAAGGTAATAGCCTCGCAGTGGAGGCCGATCAAGGATGTGCTTGCGAGTTATGACACCAAGAAACCCATCAGGTGGGTGCGGGTGAACCGGGTGCCGGACTTTGTGCATTTTAGCCATCAGGCGCACCTGACCAACGCGACATCGTGGGGGAAACGGTTCGACTGCAGTGTGTGCCACGGTAACATCAAGGCGATGGATCGGGTGCGCACCGTGAAGCAGTTCAGCATGAGATTCTGTGTGGACTGTCATTGGAAGAACAACTTTTCGGTTAGTTGTTATACTTGTCATTGGTAGATTTGAGCGTCGCCGGGAAAGGGCGGACACATTGGTCCGCCCCTACGTGGGAACGGTTATTGTGGGATGTGAAAGTGTGTTGAGGTGCCTGTGAGGCGGTTTTGGGAGAGAGAAAATAGCAGCGCGGCGGCGTTTTTGGTGAGCGGCGCGTTTTGGTTCGTCGTTGGGACGATTTCCGGGCTTGGGAGCGCGATTCATCTTGTTGCGCCGGACTTCTTCGCCAATATCTCTTGGCTTGAGTTCGGTCGCATCAGGGCTGTGCACGTCAACACTGTGCTCTTTGGGTTTGTGGTGATCATGCTGCTGGGGTCGGCGATCTATATTTTGCCCAAGGTGCTCGGGACGAAGCTCTTTAGTGAGCCTATGGGGAACCTGGCGGCGCTCTTTATGAACGCGGCGGTGCTCATCGGCGATGTTGGGCTTGCACTTGGGCACAGTCAGGGTCGGGAGTACGCCGAATATATTTGGCCGGTCGACGTGTTGATCGTGATCGCCTTCGTTCTGCTTAGCATCAATTTTGTAATGACGATTGTTCGCAGGCGGGAGCCGCTGCTTTATGTCTCGGCGTGGTATTTCGTCGGCGCGGTGCTTTGGACCTCGTTTATGTATGTGCTCGGGAACGTGATGTGGCGTCCGGGGACCGGAAGCGAGGCGGGGGTTGTCGACGCGATATTTCTCTGGTTCTACGGGCACAATGTCTTTGGGCTGCTCGTGACGCCGCTTGCGGTGGGGATTGGCTACTATATGATCCCGAGGATCGTGCGTGCGCCGCTTTATAGCCAGCTTCTTGGTATCATCGGGTTCTGGACGCTTCTTGCGTTTTACACCCACATCGGCGGCCATCACCTGATTCAAGCGCCGATTCCGACGTGGCTCAAGACCGTGTCGGTGATCGACAGCTACGCGATGATGCTGCCGGTCGCGACGGTGCTTGTGAACTGGTGGTACACCTCGCGCGGGCGATTCAGTAGGCTCCTGGTGCTTCCTGCCGGGAAGCTGATGCTTGTGGGGTCTATATGGTACGCGATCGTCTGCGTGCAGGGGCCGCTTCAGTCGCTTGCATCGGTGCAGAGGGTGACGCATTTTAATAACTTCGTTATAGGTCACTCCCATATCGCCGTTTTGGGGTTTACGGGATTTATCGCGCTTGCGGGGCTCTATTACGTGCTGCCGTATGTCACGGGGCGACGGATATACAGCGAGCGGATGGTGAACATCCAGTATTGGCTGATACTTCTTGGGCTTACCGGGATGTTTGTCACGCTCACTATCGCTGGGCTGATTCAGGGGCAGAACTGGCTGAATGGCGAGACAGTCTACCGGGTGCTGCCGACCATGAAGGCATATATGGCCCTTCGGTTGATGGAGGGGCTGATTATCATCACCGGCGCGGTCATAGGCCTCTTTAACGTGATAATGACGCTTTACAAGGGAGAGCGGGTCGAAGAGTGAGAAAGAGTGATGCGATAATTATTATCGGGAGCATGCTCGTGATCATTGCGGCGACTGTGATGACCGTGCTCTGGCCCATGTATTCCATCAATGACCGGCCATCGAACATCTGGAGGCGTTCAACCAAGCTTGAGCTTCGTGGACGCGCGCTATATATCGCTAACGGCTGCACTTATTGTCATTCGCAGTACGTGAGGTCTCAGGACTGGGGACTCGGCGCGGAGCGTATCGCCCAAACAGGGGACTACTACGATCAGCGTCCGCATCTGCTTGGAAGTGAGCGCACCGGGCCGGACCTTTCGCAGGACGGAGGCGAACGTTCCGACGATTGGCACTACGCGCACTTCGTCAACCCGAGGTTGACCCGGCCAAGGTCGCTTATGCCGAGGTTCGCCTATGAAGGCAATGCCGGTATCAGGGCGATGACCTCGTACGTTCAGAGCCTTGGTGGGACGTGGGCGGACGAGCGGATGGTGGAGCAATACAGGTGGAAGACAGAGGCGCTCGCGGCGTATCGTCGCGGCTTTGATGAGAATATAAAGTGGCTGCATTCGCGCATCCCTCAGGGGTGGCGAATTATGCAATCTCAGACCATTGCAAGCGAGGCTTCGGTGTCGCGAGGCGAGAATATATATCAGGAGTATTGTCTGGGGTGCCACGGGCCGGTCGGCGACGGTATGGGGCCGGCGTGGCCCTATCTTGAGCCGCGGCCAGTGAACTTTACTACGCTCAAGCGCCATTTGATAGATGGTAAATACATCGGCGGGATACTTTACTATCAGATCATGAACGGGGTCACTGGCTCGGCTATGCCTTACTTTAAGAAAGACCTTGAGTCGGCCAAGATTTGGGACGTCGGGAACTACGTAATGGTGAACTTTATCAACTATCGCGACGACCTTCTGCTGTCGCCCGCGATTCCGCCTTCCTATGAGGGAATGTATAATATACCGACGACTCCGAAGCCTGTTCCGGGGCCTGTCGGTGCGAACCAGGGGGGCGTAAATGGGCTTCCTTGAGGTGTGGGTGCTATACGCGATATTTGGAGTGACGGTGTTTTCGGCGGGGTTCGTGTGGGCGGTGCGCGCGGGACAGTTCTCGAACCTCGACCGGGGGAGGTATATCGCGCTTAACGCAGCCAAACCCCTGGATGATGATCGGGAAGGGCAGAGACCCGGGGTTTTCGACAGATACACGAGTGTGTTTCTATTTGTTGTGCTTGCGGTGCTCGTCTTTCTGATGCTGCGAGTCGCCGCCGGAGGTGGGTGGAAGATATGGAACTGAACCCGCTCTTTGTAAACGTTATAGCCGTCGTCGCGATTGTCACGGGGATTGCGATTGCTTTGTGGTGGATCATCGGCCTGTATTTCATGCACACGCGCAGGGAGGAAGATGAGCTTGCGGAGATCGATCTGCCCGGAGACCTGCACGAGGTCATTCCCGGCGTGCCTGCGGTGATGACAACGTTCTACATATTCATCGCGCTTTCGCTTGTGCTTTACGTTATATATATCTGGTTGGGAGGGATCACATATTGAGCATGAGACCACCTGAATCCCACGATACAGCTCGGGATCTGACGCGGCCCTCTACCTGGGTGGGTGGGTGGCTTTCGCCTGCGCTGACGGTCGCGTTTACGGTGTTTTGGATAGTGCTGATCATCGTGCTGATCGGAGACCGGCAGGCGAGGCGAGACTGGCAGTATGGCACTGTGCCGTTTGTGCCGGGGCAGTCGATTCTGACGATTGAGCCCGTCGACCCCGATGTTTCGGCGAATCAGATCGAGCTTCCCAAGCTCAGGGGCGGAGGCGCGAATGCTCCACGTTAGAATAATCGTCAAAATTACGCTCTGCTGTGTAGTTGGACTTTTCTGCGCGTCCTGTGGGCCGCATATGAACGACCAGCCGTCGATCAAACCCTATGAGAGGGAGATGCCCGACCTGCCCGGCGGCACGGTGCCGACAAATGGTAGAGTCGTCGCATTTACGCTCGAACAGGCGAATCTTGCATCGAACCCACTGCCCCAAACACCTGAAAATCTCGAAAACGGACGAATATTCTACGGCTACTACTGCCTGATGTGCCACGGTTCAAAAGGCGACGGCAACGGTCCGGTCGGTGAGAGCTACGTGCCTAAGCCCTCCAATCTTGCCTCTGACTCAGTAAAGGGGCTGAGCGATGGGCAGCTCTACTACTCTATGCTCTATGGGGTGGGGCACGAGCCGGTGATGGTGCAGACGGTGCCTCGGGAGCATCGGTGGCCGATTGTGATGTACGTGCGCACGTTTGGCGCTTCGCGTCCGTAATCGGTACAAAAAAAGAGGAGGGCGACTAGCGCCCTCCAAGATGGGAATATTTCCTACAGAACCTCTATTCAAAGCCCTGCAGGCCACGGGAGTTGGGAAGCGGGAAGCGGGAATGGAAGCGGAGGTTAGTAAAGCATCTTAAGTTATTGAGCCCGGTTGGGCATATATCTTGAGAAAATCCTCCAGAAATAGCAATTGCCAGACTGCCGCTAGATCCGCGCCTTCTTCAACCGTCCTGTGTACACCTGGGTGACGCCTGAAGAAGAAGCGTGTGTCTACTTTCGGCAGCCTGGCAACCATAGGAATCTCCCGTAGGCCCGTTGGCTTTGCGTCCCCGTCTTTCGGCGGGTTTGCCATTTTTCGTTGTAGTGTGTCTTACATTATCATTATGCCGCATGAGGTGGTTTCTATTAGCTGGGGTGAATACTGGTTTTGAAATGGGGGTACCGTGGCCGATATATTCGGCCACGGTACCGATCGTTAAAATAGTTAGATTGGTCGTGCGCCGTAGCCTCCGCTTCTTGATGCTATGGCTCGCCATACCAGAAGGAAAATCACCGCACCGATGAAGGCAACGATGATGCTTCCTATGTTTACTCCTGTCACGTTGCCGATGCCGAGCGATCTAAATATCCAGCCGCCCACAAGTGCACCAACTATACCTGCAATCAGGTCTCCTAAGAGCCCACCAGGCCCAGGTTCATTTCCGGGCAACGCCAGCCGCGCAAGGAAACCTGCTATAAGCCCCACTATAAGCCAAGCTAATATACTCACTTCTGTCACCTCCCAGTGAATGTCGCATA
Source organism: Armatimonadota bacterium (assembly GCA_038207085.1). Lineage (GTDB taxonomy): Bacteria > Armatimonadota > UBA5829 > UBA5829 > DTLH01 > JBBRAE01. The sequence continues at coordinate 82,426 of JBBRAE010000007.1, read as the reverse complement.
TAGAGAGTTCTCATACTCTCGTCTGAGGTTATCTTACCCGTATAAACGCTTGCCAACACACGGCACGCTAACGAATAGGCAGGAGGCTGAGTACGGCGGCCATTCTGCCTGTTTTGCCGTCGCGTCGGTAGCTGAAGAACTCGTGGGGGTGGCAGGCGGTGCAGTGGTGGGATACGGCGATATTCTCTTCGGGGATTCCCGATGCCCGAAGCGTCGCCCAGTTCGCCAGTTTGAGGTCGAGCCTCCAGGTGTCCTGGTTGGCCCGGGCGATCACGCGGTCGTCACCGGATGCTTCTCGCACTCTTATGGCTACGTCTGCGGAAACGTCGTAGCAGCACCTGCCTATTGCGGGGCCGATGGCGGCGAGGCAGTCCGTGGGGCTTGTGCCGAAGTGATTGGTCATCGCTTGAAGTGTCTCTGCCGCGACTTTGAGAGCGGTGCCTTTCCAGCCTGCGTGAGCGAGCCCGATTGCTCGGTGGACCGGGTCGAGCAGGTAGACCGGGACGCAGTCGGCGAAGAAGAGTGTAAGGACGGGGCCGGGAACGTTTGTGATCAGCGCGTCGACGGCGGGGATCGATTCGGCGCAGGCGGCTGCGCCTCGACCGGCGTCGGCAGCGCTGATGATCGCCACACTGCATCCGTGCACCTGCTCTGCAGTAGTGATACCCAAAGGGTCAAGCTTTGCGGCCTGGACGAGCCGGCAGCGGTTCTCGACTACCGTGGCGGGATCGTCGCCGACGTGCAGTCCGAGGTTCATCGTGTCAAACGGGCTCTCGCTCGACCCTCCGACGCGAGTGCTGAAGCAGTGGGCAACGAGGCCCGCGCGTTCGAGGTTCCACGCCTTTAAGATCGTCGTATTGCCGGTTTTGAGCTTATACCAGCTTTTTAGATCCATCCCAAAGCCTTTCTAACAGACCCCGCAGCGGGCGCATGACCCGACCCGGCACGGGACGGTCAGCGCACCATCAAGGGCGCGGGTGAACTCCTTGCGAAGATACTCGCGGTTCACTCCAAGGTCGATGTGGTCCCAGGGGAGGGTTTCGTCTTCCCTGCGGGTCCGGTTTGCGAAAAACGAGGTGTCGATGTCTAGCTCTTGGGCGGCGCGGGCGTAGGAACTCTCCCCGCGCGCGGCTTTTACTATCACTTCGCCCAGCCTGCGGTCGCCACGGGCGAGCCATCCCTGGATGTGGGCTTCTCGCGCGCTTTCGCTTGAAAACTCGATCTTTCTTTCACCCGACAGCAGCTTCTTTACCCGCGCGAGCTTGGCTGAAAGCGCCTTGGTGTCGGCCATTCCGCACCACTGGAACGGGGTGGCGGGCTTGGGGACGTAGCAGCTCACTGAAAGCAGAATGCGCACTCCGGGGTGACGGCTGGCGATGGATCGGGCGAGCGCGGGGATGGCCTCGATGTCTTCGTCGAGCTCGCCGGGGAGTCCTACCATAAAGTAGAGCTTGAGTCGGGCGGCTCCGGCATCGATTGCGATGCGTGCGGCTTCGAGCACTTCGTCGTCGGTTGTAGACTTGTTGATGATGCGGCGCAGGCGCTCGGTCCCGGCTTCGGGAGCGATGGTGAAGGTGCGCTGGCCCGCTCGGATCATCATAGCCGCAAGCTCACTTGATAGGCTCTCGATTCTGATCGACGAAACGGAGAACTCCCGGTCATCGTCGGATAATCCCTGGCAAATTGCGAGCGCTTCGGGGTGATCGAAGACCGCGGAGCCGACAAGTCCGACGCGGGCGTCATGGGGAAGGTCTGAAATCTTTCTTGGGCGCGGAGGAAGGCCGATATAGCCCGCCGCACAGAACCTGCACTGGCGCATACAGCCGCGCATCGCCTCAACAAGCGTCATGTCGGAGAACTCCGCATCCGGCGAAAGAACGACAGTGCGGTTCGGCTGGCTGTCGAGGTCACGGGTGATGCGGCGGGTAACTCTCTCTGGGGCGGGAGGGGTTACGGTAACGCCTGTGATAGTGCCGTCTTCGGCGTAGATCGGGGTGTAGAACCTGGGGACGTAGACGCCGGGGATCGCGGCGAGTCGAGCGAGGAGAGCTTCCCGGTCTTCACCGGTCGAGTCCTCTATTGCCCGGGCTATGTCTGTCGCTATCTCCTCGCCGTCACCGATTGCGAACGCGTCGATTATATCGGCGAGCGGTTCGGGGTTAAACGTCGGACAGGGGCCGCCCGCGATGATCAGTGGGTAGCTCTGGTCGCGCTCTGACGACAATGCGGGGATTCCGGCAAGGTCGAGAATGCGAACGATGTTTGTGTAATCGAGCTCGAAAGATACAGAGAAGGCGATCACGTCAAAATCATCGAGCGGGGTCTGTGACTCTACGCTGAAGAGCCTGGTGCGGGAACGTTCAAGTTCCTTGGAGTCCTGCGCATCAGGGAGAAACGCGCGCTCGCAGACCACGCCTTGGAGGCCGTTTAGTATCCCGTAGATGATCTGGAGCCCAAGCGACGACATTCCGACGCGGTACGTGCCCGGAAAGGCCAGGGCAAACCGGATTCGGCCACCGTGCGGCTTGATGATGGCGCCTGTTTCTCTGGTGAGGAGCTTCTGGGCTTTTTCGATCAGACTTCTTGACATAGCTACATGTTAGCGGAAAAGCCACGCGTGCGCAAACGCGACCTTACACCTGCTCGGAAGCTTAATAACTCTTGACATGTGTGGTAATGGCGCGTTATAGTGACTGTAGAAGAGCTTGTAATTACACCGGGTTCTGACGTGTCCCGTAGTGCTTTGTAACGAAAAAGCGGGCAAACTTGGACATTGGATCGCGCTATGTTTCACGAAGTTAAGATTTGGATGGTCGTATACTGTCTTTTTTGTCTGCTGATCGGCAGTGCATGCGCCTACGGTAGCTCGACTGCCGAATGCCTCACGTGCCACAGCGCAAAAGGGTTTTTGACTACGGGGCCGGACGGAAAAGAGCTGTCGCTTACCGTCGACGCATCACACTATAACGCTTCGGTCCACTCGGGGCTTTCCTGCCTTGACTGCCACACGGATCTTACCAACCAGCCCTATCCCCACAAGACAGATGTCGAGCCTGTGCAGTGTGGTCGATGCCACAGCGACGGTGCGACAGCCTACGGCGCGAGCATTCACGGCAAGGCTGCGGCCAAGGGTGACGCCGCCGCCCCGGCGTGCAAGGACTGCCACGGCTACCACAATGTGCGCGCGTCGAGCGACCCGTCGTCCCAAACCAACAGGGCGAACCTGTTGGCGACATGCGGCAAGTGCCACAGTGACTCCCGGATCGCCAAAAGTCACAATATGTCATCGAGCCAAGTGGTAGATCTTTACGAACACAGTGTCCACGGCAGGCTTGTGAAGGAAAAAGGGATGCTTTCGGCCGCAGTCTGCACAGATTGCCACGGGTCTCACGATATAAGAGATGCGAAAGACTTGGCGGCCTCGACCAATCGCAGGAATGTCCCCGACACGTGCGGGATGTGCCACCCGAAGGAGCTGGAACAGTATAGTTCGAGCGTTCACGGGACGGCGCTGGGGAAGGGCGTGAAAGACGCGCCGGTGTGCACGGACTGCCACGGTGAGCACTCGATACAGAGGGTCGGATCCCGCGATTCGAGCGTTTGCTCTACACACGTCGTTCGCACATGCTCCAAGTGCCACGAGGACGTTCAACTGCAGAAGAAATATGGGCTGGCGGCGGATAGGCTTACATCGTATGTTGGCACGTTTCATGGGGTTGCGAACAAATACGGCGAGACGACTGTAGCAAACTGCGCGACATGCCACGGGGCACACGACATTTTGCCTTCGACTAACCCGCACTCAGCCGTGAACAAGAAGAACCTCCCGAAGACCTGCGGCAAGTGCCACCCGGGAGCGGGCTTGAACTTCGCGCGCGGCGATATCCACGTAGTCCCAACTACGAAGACCGACAGGCTCATATATTTCGTCAAGATGATATACGGGTTCTTTGTGTTCGGGATGATCGCGAGCTTCGTCGGTTACATCGGGCTCGACCTGCTCCACAGGTATCGACACCGCGGCGGGCACGGCTAGGAGAATATCACATGGGCAGCCAAAAGAAGACTGGTCAGCGCTATTTTGAGAGACTGACGCGCTCCCAACGGATGCAGCATATCGTTCTGATGACGAGCTTTACCGTGCTTGTCGTCACTGGACTTCCGCTTAGATACCACGACGCGGCGGCGTCGGAGTTGATCGTCAAATCGATGGGCGGGATGGCCGTGCGCGGGCTGATCCACAGGATCGCGGCGATGATGCTGATCGGCGTCTGCATCTACCACGCCGGCTGGTCGATTATCACCAAGCGCGGGCGTCAGGAGCTTTTGGCAATGGTACCGAAGCCCAAGGATGCGTTCGACCTGATCGGTCAAATGAAGCTCTTCCTCGGGCTGTCTCGCACCGGGCCGAAGTATGACAGATACACCTGGATCGAGAAGTTCGAGTATCTGGCGATGGGGTGGGGCTCGATTGTGATGATCGTGACCGGGTTTGTGCTGTGGTTTGAGGGCCAGGCGATGATTGTGCTGCCAAAGTGGGTGCTCGACGTCGCGCAGGTCGTCCACAGTTACGAAGCGCTCCTCGCGTTTCTTGCGATCATCATCTGGCACTGCTATCACGTTCACCTGAACCCGCAGTGCTTCCCGATGAGCCGCGTCTGGATAGACGGACAGATATCCGAAGAAGAATTGAAGGCCCATCACCCGCTTGAGTATGAGCGGCTTATCCAAGCCGAGTCCCAGAAACAGGTTGAGGATACGACCCCGGCAAGTAAGTCCTGACTTTGAGAACTGCCACATCATAGCCGCAGAATAGGAAAGACGTTTGAACCCAAGCCATACTCGGCGCAAAATCATAGGCGCGCTCCGTGCTGGAATTCACAGTGCAAATATGGCCCATCGCGTCTGGCTGGCGGTGGTGATTGCGCTGGCGGTGGCGGTCACAGCCTGGAGTGTGCCGAGTTCTTCTAAGAGTCGTCCTCCTGCCGCGAAGCCCTCAAGCAGTCAAGCTCTGTATAAGATGCACCCACAGAACTTTATCAAAGTTCATCAGAAAGAAGCGATCTCGAACCTCCAGAAGTGCCGGACGTGTCACACCGAAGAGTTCTGCATCGGGTGCCATCAGAACCGGGTGCCGGAGTCGCACAAATCTCCCGCCTGGGGACGAAACCACAAGGGATCGGCGATTGCGGCGGCCCGGGCATGCCGGACATGTCACGCACAACCCTTCTGTATGAGCTGCCACCGCACAGTTGTTCCACAGAGTCACAAAGGCAAGTGGAAGACGAGTCATGGGCCATCGGCTTCGAACCCGAAAAACGCCTGCGGGGCGTGTCACTCGGACAGAACGTGTCAGACCTGCCACGGAGTGGTTATGCCGCACCCCAAGTCGTGGCCGAGCAGACATCCATCGGTCGCTAAGAAGAACCGGGGAGTTTGTGTGAGGTGCCACACGCCTAACTACTGCGCCTCATGCCACAGAGGGACAAGGCCCACGTCGCACAAGAGTAAATGGGTCGTGAATCACGGCGCGCAGGCGAGGACGAGCGAGAAGAGCTGTAGAGAGTGCCATACCAGGCTCTTCTGTCTAAACTGCCACAAGAATATGAGACCGACAAACCACGGCGCAAATTGGATGAGAACCCACGGCGCGAAACCGAACGCCGGATGCTACTCCTGCCACGACAAGAGATCCTGCAGCAAGTGTCACAGCAGGGGTACCGGCAAACCCGCGTCGCACGGCAAGACGTGGGGGGCCGAGCACGGAAGCGCCGCGGTGGTCGACAGAGCAAGCTGCAATATGTGCCATTCGCGCGCGAGTTGCGTCGCCTGCCACGGGGTCGACCTGCCGCATCCCGATGGTTGGATGATGGGCCACAAAGGCAAGGGCGCAAGCTTTGACGCGGGTTCTGCGTGTTTCAAGTGTCACGATAAAAAGGACTACTGCGGGCGCTGCCACTCCGACCGGGTGTAGGCTACTTGGCGGCTCTGGACACGTTTGGAACTGCGGTCGAGTTTCGCACGATCAGCCGTGGCGGACTATCGCGTCGGTTACTTTCGCCACCCGGGCCATCTCTTTTACGTCGTGCACTCGGACGATGTGCGCGCCGCCGGCGATGGAAAGAGTGACGGCGGCTGCCGTGCCTTCGATTCGCTCCTCAGGAGGCGCTCCGTCAAGCAGGTGACCGATCGTAGCCTTACGCGAAACCCCCACAAGCACAGGACGCCCAATACCTTGAAGCTCCCTTAGCCTGCGCAGAATGGTGAGGTTGTGTTCGACCGTCTTACCGAACCCGATTCCTGGGTCGACGATTATCATGTGTTGATCGACTCCGGCCTCCACTGCATCAGCGATCCGTTCACGCAAGTAGGCGTGAATATCGCCCATTACGTCTGTATAGGTGGGGTTCTGCTGCATGTTGCGGGGTTCACCCTTGATGTGGGTTAGGATAATAGGGCACTTCTTCTCGGCTGCAACGTGGCGCATGTCCGGGTCAAACGACATTCCGCTGATGTCATTGATGATGGCGGCGCCTGCTTCAATTGCGGCAAGTGCGGTTTCGGCTTTGTAGGTGTCGACTGAGATCGGGCGGTCGATGTTATCTGAGAGTTCTTTGATCACCGGGATGATGCGTCGCATCTCTTCTTTGGCTGAGACCGGCTCACTTCCCGGGCGGGTGGACTCGCCACCGATATCGATGATGTCCGCGCCGTCTTCGATCATCTGCATTGCCTGTCTGACTGCAATCTGGGGTTTCAGAAACTTGCCACCGTCTGAGAAGGAGTCAGGGGTGATGTTCAGTATCCCCATAATCAGCGTGCGCTCAAGAAGGCTGTCGAGCATCCAGCGGACATCAGGGTCCATGGGAACGTCCGGCGGAGGGACGAGTGGGCCGGACTCGTAGACCGCGATTGCGCCTTCGATCTCGGACGCAAGCTCGGGGCCACCGATCTCTTCGTGGCTGATCGCTCTTGCTGCGTTGCTGAAATGCTTTCGGCTGCCGATCAAAATGGCGTCGGTAGTTTCCTCGGTGCGGTCCGTCATCATCTTGCGGCTGATGGCTGCGTCACCTCCGGATGCAAGGAACGATTCCTTGAGCACGTGTGCAACTGCAGAAGTTACCGCGTGGAGTTTCATGACGTAGTGCTGGCTCTTTGGAAGCATTCTGTGGATGCCGGCTTCGTGAGCCCCCACCAGCTCAATTTCAGCTGCAAGATCATCCGGGCTATAAGGCGTAAGAATTCGTGGATTATATTTTGTAGCGCTGCGCATAATTCTGCCTGCCCCTTTAAGCGGTTAACGGACTTCATGTTCTATTTCGCTACTCACCGTGATAATTCCTGCGGCAATTGACAATATATCCGCAAAAGTGGGTCGGCAAACTGAAATTCTAGTAACATTACCGGGAGTTGGAGGTTGATAGGGAGCAAACGGCGAACGTATACCTTGGTTTAAAACAATACTGGGAGGACATTATGGTAAAAATCAAGTCCGGTATCATCGGAACCGGGTTTATAGGCCCGGCGCATATCGATGCTGTTCGCAGGCTGGGCTATGTGGAAATAGCGGCGGTTGCGGAGGCGAACCAAGAGCTTGCCGAGGCAAAAGCGGCGGCGCTTTCGATCCCGAAGGCCTACGGGGACTATCGTGAGCTTCTTGCTGACCCTGATATCAAGGTTGTTCACATCTGCACTCCAAACACCACGCACTACGAGTTCGCAAAAGAGGCGATCTCGGCGGGCAAGGCAGTGATCTGTGAAAAGCCGCTTGCAATGAATTCGGATGAGTCTGCAGAACTCGTTCGTCTTGCCGCGGAGGCGGGAGTGGCAAACGCAGTTAACTTCAACTACAGGTTCTATGCGCTAAACCAGGAGGTGCGGGCAAGGATCGCATCGGGTGAAGCGGGGAGCCCCAAGGTTATCACAGGAAGCTACCTTCAGGACTGGCTGCTCCTTGCGACCGACTACAACTGGCGGATAGAGCCTGAGTTTGGCGGAAAGTCGCGCGCTGTTGCCGATATTGGCAGCCACTGGTGCGATCTTATCGCGTTTCTCACAGGGCAGAAGTTCACGCGGGTCTTCGCAGACCTTGCGGTGATACACAAGGCACGGATGAAGCCTAAGAAGGCGATAGAGACCTACGCGGGCAAAGAGCTCAGCCCCGAGGACTACGAGCCGGTGTCGATCTCGACCGAAGACTATGGCACGGTGCTCTTTGAAATGGACGGCGGCGCGCGCGGGACGTTTACCGTCTGCCAGGTCTCCCCCGGGCGCAAGAACAGGCTCTACTATGAGATCGACTGCGAGACCGAGGCGTATGCGTTCGATCAGGAGGATGTGGAGCGGTTGTGGATCGGGCGGCGCGACGGCGCAAATCAGATGTTGATGCGCGACCCATCCATCCTCTCAAGCGCAGCGCGCGCCAATACGACTTATCCCGGCGGTCACCCCGAGGGATATCCCGATGGCCTGAAGAACTTTATGGCGAGCTTCTACGGGTTCGTCCTGAGCGGTAAAGACTTCCGAAGTGAGAAGCCCGACTTCCCAACGTTTGCCGACGGCCACGCGGAGATCGCCCTGGTCGAGGCCGTGCTTGAGTCCTCTGATAAGAAGACCTGGGTGGATGTTCAGTACTAGTGGGTCAATTGCCATGCATTACGCCATTCGGGATTCGGAAATCCCGTCTTAGCTTGGGGGGTGACGATTCGGAAATCGCCACCCAACAACCCAACAATGGCTGATTTCATGCCAAGTGACCCACTAGGGAATCATGTTTTGTCGCTCATCCGTATTGGGTACACGAAGAGATTGCAGAACCCGGTGGCGCATAACGCCAGCCTTTAAGAGACGGCGCGGATAGCGCCGTTGATCCGGTGGCGCATAACGCCAGCCTTTAAGAGACGGCGCGGATAGCGCCGTTGATACGAATTGGAGGAACTGTCGGCGAATGACTTATGTCATCTGTGAGCCTTGTAAGCTGAGCAACGAGGGGGCGTGCTCGCGCATCTGCCCCGTCGATTGCATATATACCGACGAGGGTTCGGACCAGTACTTTATTAATCCCGATGAGTGCATCGACTGCGGCGCGTGCGAACCGGTCTGCCCGGTGAGCGCGATCTTTCCCGCACAGAAAGTGCCTGATCGCTGGAAGACCTATATTGAGGTTAACTCCGGGCACTTTGGCTAGCCCGCTGGTTGCCTCTTCACGAACAGAATCGCAGAGGCGGCGCAGATTCCGCCCGCGATCAGAAACATCGGGGCATAGCCGACGGACGTGACGAGCCCTCCTCCGGCTATCGCCCCGGCTCCGATTCCCAGCTCAAAGCCTGCGGTGAATGTCCCCATTGCGACACCACGCCTGCTGTGGGTGACGAGGTCGACCGCCATCGCATAGAGGGCGGGCTGGGCGAGCGCCATCCCAAGGGCGTAAGTGACCGCGCAGATGATGACCCCCACTGTCCCATGCACCAGCGCGATGATCGCCATACTTCCCGCCATTATGATGATCCCCGGCAGGATGACCGCGCGCCGCCCATGGGTGTCCGAGAGCCTCCCGGCAATGGAGCGTGCGAGGGTTACTGTGATCGCGTATATGAGAAAGAAGAGGCTCGCGGTCTTGTAGCCTGCGTAGAGCGGCAGAAATGTGATTAGCGGGGCGTAGGTTAGCATCACCGCGAGTATGCCGATTGACGGAACAAGCACCTCGGTGCTGAAGAGCGAACTGAGGCCTCGAATCGGCTGAGGCGCGTGAAGCAGCCTTGCGGTGTCTCTCACCGGTGTGGCGGTCACCACAGACCCCGCTGCGATGATTGCAGCGGCTATGAACAGACCGAAGAAACCGCTGCCGGAAACGAGCGCGGTTCCAAGCCAGGGGCCGACGCCAAGAGCGATGTTCGCCGTCGTGCCGAATATCCCCATCGCCTCACCCCTTTGTGCAGATGGCGTAAGGTCGGCTACCATCGTCGTGCTTGCGGTGGTGAACAGAGCGATCCCTGCGCCGTGGAGAATTCTTACAGCGATAAGCGCGGGCATCGAGTGAGCGTACCAGTAGAGCAGGGGAGCGCCGGTGAAGATTATTGTCCCAAGAATTACGAGGCGGCGCTTGCTGGTTCTGTCTACCAAATGTCCGATGATAGGGCGGCAGGCAAGCGAGGAAAGCGCGAATGCCCCCATTACAAAGCCAACCGACTGCGCTCCACCGCCGATTTCCTTCACATAGCCGGGCAGTACGGAAAGCAGCAGGTAGAAGCTGAGGTAGAACAAGAGCGCCGACACCGACAGCAGGACGAAGTCGGCATTCCAGAGTTTTGAGGGTTCGGTTGCTCGGGCGTTGTTCACTTCAATATTATCCTGGTATTTGGCTCTGGGGTCAACAAAAAAGGGGCGTCCGAAGACGCCCCTGTGGTTTCTTTATCGAACGGTCTAGTACATTCCGCCCATTCCACCCATGCCGGGCATTCCGCCGCCGCCGGGCATAGCAGGAGCTGACTCCTTGCTCGGCTTTTCTGCGACGATGGCCTCGGTGGTGAGGAGCAGTCCGGCGATGCTCGCAGCGTTCTCTATAGCGCTGCGGGTGACCTTTGCTGGGTCGATGATACCGGCCTTCAGCATGTCCTCGAACTCACCGGTTGCGGCGTTGTAGCCGATGTTGTTCTTCTCGTTCTTGACGCGCTCAACGATGACCGAGCCCTCAGCGCCGGCGTTTGCGGCGATCTGGCGGCACGGCTCTTCAAGCGCTCTTCTGATGATGTTGAAGCCGACCATCTCGTCGGCGCTGCCCTTCATCTTGTCAAGCACGGAGATGACCTTGATCAGGGTGACGCCGCCGCCAGGGACGATGCCCTCTTCGACAGCTGCGCGGGTCGCAGAAAGCGCGTCCTCGATCCTGGCCTTCTTCTCTTTGAGTTCAGTCTCGGTCGATGCGCCAACCTTGACTACTGCGACGCCGCCTGCGAGCTTTGCAAGTCGCTCCTGGAGCTTCTCGCGGTCGTAGTCGGAGTCGGTGTCCTCGATCTGTCGCTTGATCTGGGAGACGCGGCCATGGATAGCCTCGGGGTTGCCCGCGCCTTCGATGATCGTCGTCTGTTCCTTGGTGACGATGACCTTCTTAGCCTGGCCGAGTTGCTCGATCTCAACGTTCTCAAGCTTGAAGCCGAGGTCCTCGGTGATGAATGTGCCGGCCGTGAGGATCGCGATGTCCTCCATCATAGACTTGCGGCGGTCGCCGAATCCCGGAGCCTTGACGGCAGCGATGTTCAGCGTGCCACGCAGCTTGTTCACGACGAGCGTTGCAAGAGCCTCGCCCTCCACGTCCTCACAGATCAGAAGCATCGGTCTGCCGGAGCGGACGACCTTCTCAAGGATCGGAACGAGGTCGGGAACTCCGCTGATCTTCTTCTCGAAGAGCAGGATGTATGGGTCGTCGAAGACGACTTCCATACGCTCGGGGTCGGTCACCATGTAGGGGGACATATAACCCTTGTCGAACTGCATACCTTCGACCACTTCGAGGGTGGTCTGGCGGCCCTTGGACTCCTCAACGGTGATGACGCCGTCTTTGCCGACTTTGTCCATAGCTTCAGCGATCAACTCGCCGATCTCACTGTCGTTTGCGGAGATAGCGGCGACCTGTGCGATCTCGGAGCGCTCCTTAACAGGGGTCGCGATCTTCTTGATCTCTTCGACGGCCTTTGCGACTGCGAGGTCGATGCCCTTCTTGACGCCCATCGGGTTCGAACCCGCTGCGACGTTGCGGAGGCCTTCTTTTACGATTGCCTGGGCAAGGACGGTCGCGGTGGTGGTTCCGTCACCGGCTACGTCGTTGGTCTTGGATGCTACTTCGCGAACGAGCTGTGCGCCCATGTTCTCGAATCGGTCCTCAACCTCGATCTCTTTTGCGATCGTGACGCCGTCGTTGATGACGGTGGGGCTGCCATATTTCTTCTCAATAACTACGTTGCGTCCGCGCGGGCCAAGGGTCACCTTGACAGCGTCGGCAAGAATATTGACGCCTCGCTCAAGTGAGCGACGCGCCTCTTCATCAAATCTAAGATCTTTTGCGGCCAAAACTACTTCCCTCCTTCGATCACTGCAAGAACGTCGTCCTGGCGAAGGATAATGAACTCTTCGCCGCTAACCTTGATCTCCGTGCCACCGTACTTGGAGTAGATGACCTTGTCACCGACCTTGACGTCCATCGGGACGAGCTTACCGGAGTCCAGGAGCCTGCCTGGTCCAACGGCGATGACTTCGCCCTCTTGCGGCTTCTCTTTTGCGGTATCAGGAAGCAGGATGCCACCGGCGGTCATCTCTTCCTTTGCGGTTGATTTGGCGATCACGCGATCACCAAGTGGTTTAAGCATGTTGCTATACACCTCCTGTGAAGTATGTAAGAGCTGGTTTGTTAGCACTCGAACAGTTTGAGTGCTAACCCGTATGATTATACGCATTATGGAGCCCTGTTTTCAAGTGCTATTGGATAAAAATCAAAATAATCAGTAAAGGAGTTGTGTGGTATACTTGTAAAATCAAAATTGCGGGGACACTGGAATGCTTACAGAGAGCCTGATTTCACTTGATGACGCCACATCGGCGATTGTTTCGGCGGTTCATACGGTAGAGACTGAGAAGGCCGGGGTCATAAACACCGCCGGACGGACTCTGGCCGAGGAAATCGTCTCGGAAGACGGACGTGTCTTGATCGAGCGCGGTGTGGTGATTGGCGCAGCCGAGATGGGGATGCTCGCCGAGATCGGTCGCGCGGGGATTCTCGTGCACAGGCGGCCTAGGGTGTCGATTGTCACGACGGGCGATGAGTTTGTCGATGTCCTGGAAACCGTTGAAGACGGCAAGTTCCGAAATATAAACCGCTACAGCCTCGCTGGGCGCGTGTTTTCGTCTGATTGCGATCTTGGCAAGCTTCCACACGCCGGAGACAGTGTCGAATCGGTCCGAAGGGCGCTTCACACCGCGCGGATGAGCGACCTGATCGTCGTTGCAGGTGGTGCACTAAACGGCAAGCGCGACTGCGTGCGCGAAGTGATTCGGGAGTCGGCTGAGATTGTTTTCGATGGGTTGCCGATCGATCCCGGTACGGATACCGCTTTTGCTCTGCTTGGCGGAAAGCCGGTGTTCGTGCTTTCTGGGGAGCCAGTCGGCGCGATGGTTGCTTTTGAGCTCTGCGTGCGGCCTGCTCTTGTCGCGATGCTCGGGCGGCGTTACGGGGCGCACACGAAAGCGCGAGCAGTGGTCGCGGAGAGCCTTGGCTGGGGGTGGGAGCGCAGAGGGTTTCTCCCCGGAGTCGCAGCGTTTGTCGCCGGACACCTTGCCGTGAGGACGCTTGGGCGTGGATCTATGAAGGATATGGTCGAAGCGAACTGTCTGGTAGTCGTTCCTGAGAGGACGGAGGCGATTGACGCTGGCGATGAGCTCGACGTGATGCTCTTCGGGATGCCGCTTTAGTAGATCTTTATGTCGATCGGGTCGATATATCGCTCGCCGTCGTAGTCGGTCTTGATCGGGCCGACTACGGTTACTTTTTGGCCCTCCGACACAGGCGAAATCCCCTTGACCCTGATTCCACCGGACCTGTTGGTCTCTTCGATGTAGAACCGATCCGAGTAGATCGCAGTGACGCTCTTGCCGGTGAGTTTCACGATGGTCGGGTCGTTTTCTGCTTTGGCTGCATTGATCGTCTCGACCCCGTGAACGGGCCTGATTGGGCCGCTTGAGGCCGTGGTTGTCATCCCCAAGCCATTTGTTGCCCGAACGGTGAAGTAGTAGTCAGCCTCCCAGTTGAGAGTGAGATCGCTTCGAGTCACACTGGTGTCGAGGCCAGCGTCCGTCCAGTCGACGACGTCGGTCGCGCCAGGGCTGGCGCCGATCGCATACTCGTATTTGATGATGGAGGTTTCAGGGTCGGATGCGCTCCAGGACGCCGAAAGCTCGGTTATGCTCGTGGGGAAAGCCGACGCCGGGGTTACGACAAGAGAAGTCGGCGCGCTGTCGTCAAACAGAACCCTGTAGTCTCCGCTTCCTCCGTTTTTCCACACTGCAACTCCGTAACGCCCAGCGGCTGGAAGTTGGAAGAGCAACGTCTGGACGGTATAGGGCCCCGCAGGGTCGAGCCTGGCAAGTGCGCCGGATTTCAGCCGATAATACGTAGAAGGCTGACCGGCTGTCGATCCGAAAACGCAGATTCCGAGGTCTAGGTCGCCGGATATCGGTTCGACGCGAAGTCCGCAGTTCGCTGACCCCGCAACCGAGATATCCCACATTCTGATAAGGTTCGACGCTCCAAAACTCTGATACACCGTGCTCCCCGAAACTAGATCGCCCGTCTTTGTGGCCCACTCAACAGTGTAACCCGATGAGCCGAAAACCGAGCTTACGCGAGGATACAGAATGGATGGGACCGGCCTGTTGCCGTCGACGGCGATGAAGTCGAGCACCTGGCCGGGAGCGTCTGATGTAGCTGGAGAGGATGTAAAACCTGGGTCGATATAGACCGCGAGGTTGCTGTCACCTCCCGGAGCAGGCAGAAGAGCCGCCGCCGACCAGCCACTTGGCTGATTCGCCGTGTAATGGTCAGGCGCTGCGGGTGTGGACGATACAACAGGGGTGTAGGGCTCAATGACCGTGCCGCCGACTCTGCCGTTTCGGATGACCAGCGCGTAGTCCTGCTCAAGTGGAATGGAGTTGCCGGGGATCGCGTCGCCTGCGATGTTGGCGGCTACGACGCTTATTTCGTACACTCCCGATGGGTTCTGGACGTAGATGCATTCGACGTTGTTCTTGTAGTCGCGGGAGCCACCGGTAGTCGACCCGCCGTTTGAGAAGACGTTGCCGAGATAGGTATTACCTGACTTAGTGGCGACCAGGTCTAGATCGTTTGTCCACGCCTGGGAACCAGCGAGCCCCTGGGCGTCAGTCCAGACAAGAGAGATCTTGAGTGGTTTGCTGGTGTCGACTGTCTCCACCCTGTACCGGCGGATCTGTCCGCTCTGGCTAAAAACGTTGGTCTGGTCTTCATAGAAAGTGTTCGGTGGGGCGATGGCGTTCGAAGTGTCGAGGCGGCCCCAGCCCTGATCGTTGTTTGGGATATGGGTGAGAGTTCCACCTCGTCCGTTTGGCCCCCCTGCGAGGTCGACGGCGCTGTTGACGACGATCGCCTTGAAAAGCGCCGGGCTAGGGTGCTGATTGTTATGTTCCGAGCGCCACCACTGGTCCACAAGAGCAAGCGCTCCGGAGACCATCGGCGCCGCCATCGACGTGCCGCTCATCCACGCATAATTTGAGTCGATTGAGGCCTGGCAGTTCCCCGTGTAGTTTGCGACCGACGATGCGGTTGAAGCGATTTGGGTGCCGGGGGCTACTACGGTTGGAGCAATTCTGCCGTCAAGGCACGGGCCGCGGCTGCTGAGTTCAGCCACTCCGGTGATATTGCTCGACGCACTGCACGAGCTGCCGAGCGGGTTCGCCGGGCGGTAGTTTTCACTTGCGCCGACGGTGATAATATTCTTGGCCTCTTTGGGAGCGCCGACCGTGCCAGGGTTTGGACCTTGGTTGCCGATCGAAAATACGATAGCAAGCGGCTGTAGACCCGCCGTGCCGTTATCTGAGTCACGCACAAGGGCGTCGAATGTGGCGCAAACGCTGGTATAGCCGGAGTTTACGGTGTTGTCGCGTGACCAACTGTTGTTGGATATCACCGCGCCGCGTCTGGTTGCATCACGAGTGATGACTTCCCAGCTAACCGGCGGAAAAACCGAAAATGTGGCCGATGCGTTCTGGATGACAAGGCTGCTTCCTGGAGCGACCCCCTGACCGTAGAGGAAACCCGAGGAGTCCGTCGTTCCGATTGCCGCGGTGCCGGCGATGATTCCCGCCACGTGGGTGCCGTGCCCGGCAATGTCGGTGTCGTCGGTGCCAAGGTACTTTACCACGCTCTGCACGCGGCTGCGGAGGTCGAGATGCATGGTCGATGTGTTATTGGTGTCGCAGCCGCTGTCGACTACTGCAACGGTCGTTCCCGTGCCGTCAAAACCAATGCTTGATAACCAGTCTTTGTAGTTCGGGCTGGCAGTAGGGATACCGGACGTGTTGTAGTTGTGAGCGGCGATCTGGCACGCGACCTCATCGTCGAGCTCTACACCCGTTGATGTGCGGTCGATGTAAAGAACGTGGGGAAGAGCGGCGATCTTGTCGATCAGCTTGCAATCGACAATGAAGATCGCGCTTGAGATGCCGTTGTACATCTGTGAGTCAGGATCGGCGACGAGGTATGCCCCGAGCTTTGTTATCGAGTGAAGTGTTGAGCCGCTGGCATCGTCATATATGCTTACAGCGATTGTAGTCTTGCCCGATGCCCCTGTTAGGTTCGCGCTGACTTTGTTCGCGGGAAGATACGGCGCGCGCCACCTGATGAAAGGTTTTACGGCGAGATTCCTAACTGAGGCAGCATTGAGCCACAGGAGATACGAGTTGTCCGGCACGTAGGAGACGATCTTCGCCCCGGTTTGCTCGATCTCACGAATCCATTCGGTTTTCACCGGCCCGGCGAGCTGGACTATGTTCAGCCCCTCTCTTGTGGGCATTTCCCTGGTCGACAAAGCCTGTTTGCGTTTGGGAAGACCGATTGCGCCGGTTGAGTTTTCCTCCGACGTGCGGACTTTAAGCGACTTAAGCTTGTTAAGCTCTTGCCGGGTCACATGAAGCACGGAAAACGCGTCATAGTCGATTCTGTCGATGGGATGAACGGTTGAAAGCTTGGGGAGGTCTTCGAATGGGACTCTGACGGAGACGGTATCAGGAGGCGTGTCTGCACGTATTACGGAGGGGAAAAGTGTTAACCCCGCCAGCACTGTCATCACAACGTATGTGGACGCATAGTGCAGAAGGCTCCTGCGTGTCATATCTCAAGTCACCACTGATGTATTAGCCCGCATTATTCACGCTTCTTGTGAATAATGCGGGTTAGGTTCCATATAAGTGACGACCGAACGAGGGAACTTGTTCCCGAACGGTCTGTGGGACAAGGAGCCGGCCACTGAGGATGCTTCCTGCATCGGCGGGATGTCTGACATGCGATGTCCCCTCGCATCAGCGTCACTCATTCCTTGAATCGTCGGTGGCGGTACATACTGTAGTATACCTTACCAATCAGCTTTTTGGCTAGTTTTGGGATTAAACCTACCTTAATTAGCAGAGGAGCTTTCTTCCAATAACTGATAAACACCGAAAATAGCAGGGTGCTGTCGTTCCATCTGTCGACTCCGTAGTTGGCGTTTTGAGAGTGAAGCCGATAGCGCGCCAACTTGTCTGGCATATAGATTATCGGATGAAGTTCGAGTATCTTGAGCCATGCGTCAAAGTCATCGCTTGTTGAGTATCGTGGGTCGAACATGCCAATCTCAATTAGTGCCGATTTGCGCACGAGCGCGGCAGTCGCGGTGATGACGTGGTTTCCGTGGTAGCAGAACCAAAACACGCTCGGGCGCTCCGGAATCTTCGACTGATCTATCGAGAGCCTGCCAGCGCAGGGGCCGAATATTTCTACACCGCAGAAGACCATAGCCGCGTCAGGGCTTGCGTCGAGCTTTTGTATCTGCCTTTCGAGCTTATCGGCCTTCCAGATGTCGTCGTGGTCGAGAAACGCCAGTAGTTCAGTTTGGGAGGCTTCTATTCCGGCGTTTCGGGAACGCGCGTGGCCCTGGTTGGTCGCGTTACGGATAATTCTTACATCGGACAGGCCGACTGTGGACTCCACCAGGGGACGGATATCGCGCGGGGAGACGTCGTCGACCAGAATCACCTCAAAGTCGCGGTGGGTTTGGGCGGCGACGGAGGCTAGAGCCTCACGAAGAAAAGCTTCCTGCTCGATCGTTGCGCAGTAGACCGGAATTATCACGCTTACGCGTGGAGTAATAGCTCTGTTCACACCTCTATTGTAGCCGGTTTACGTCGGTCGCGCAAAAGCTTGCCTGATTTTGATAGTTCCTCTAAACTAAAGACACTGAAAACGAATGGGGTAGGGGATGAGTTCGTCGAACACAATAACACTTGTTTCGGATATCTGGCAGGGGATAGTTGATCTCGTCTACCCGCCGAAGTGCCTTGTCTGTGGGGATATGCAGGCATCGTATTTGTGTGCAGAGTGCGAGGCTAAGATCAACATGCTCGACGGCACTGCCTGCCCGAAGTGCGCTCTGCCACGTCTGGAGAGCCTCCGCTGCCCAAAATGCGCGGAGCAGGAGTTTTCGTTTGACTCGGCAATGTCGGTTGGGATCTATGAGGATGTCCTGAAGGACGCGGTCCACCAGATGAAATACTCCGGGCACAGGGTGATGGCCCCGGTGCTTGCGCGACTGATGTTGCAGGCGCTTCGTGGCAAACACTGGGTCACTGGTCGCTGCGGCTGCATCGTTGCTGTGCCGATGCATCCTGCAAAGGAGCGTCAACGCGGGTTTAACCAGTCGGAGTTGATCGCAAAAGAAGTGGGGCGAGTCCTTGCGCTGCCGGTGCTGACGGGTGTGCTCGTGCGGTCGAAGTCGGGCGTGGCGCAGGTGGGTCTTTCGCTTGAGCGGAGAATGGAAAATGTGATTGGCGCGTTCTCAGTCAAGAGGCGAGACGCGGTGGATGGGCGGAACGTGATGCTGATCGACGACGTTCTTACAACAGGGAGCACTGCGGAATCAGCGGCTTTTGCTCTGAGGGAAGCGGGAGCGAAAGAGGTGCACGTCGTGACGGTCGCTAGGAGTGTCTGAGGTAGTGTCGCAGTAGTAGATATCTGGATAAGCCCCCGCGGTGTTCTGCAGGGGCTTGGTGTGCTATCTGTTGTTAACCAAGAACAGATACGTTTGCCGCTTGCGGGCCCTTGGGGCCATCGGCGATTTCGAACTCAACCGATTGACCCTCGAACAGGGTCTTACGGCCTTCGCCATTGATGGCCGAGAAGTGTACGAATACATCTTTATCCTCGTTGGTAGCGATGAATCCGTAGCCCTTCGCGTCACTGAACCATTTTACAGTTCCGTTTTGCATCCCCAACCCTCCTTCTCTTCACGCCAAATGCAAGAGCCGGATTGGAGACGTGGCCAGCACGCTCACTACACATTTGCGGTACCTTGCCTTTAACGTTCTCGATATTTCTGTCCTTCTATCATGGACACGACCGGATTATAGCATGCAGGCATTGATTTGTAAATGGGTGTTATTGTATAAAAAGTCACGCATTTTTTCGGGGGTGGTCAAATGTCAAATCTATTGGGGTAGTTTGGGGGATAGTAGGTCAGGGTACTAACCAAATCGACTGGGCCATTTCGGGTGTGTTATGAATCTATTTCTCAGAGGTGACGGATAATGGAATCCCCAACACAGATGGGCACTTCAGGGAAGGTAGTGCTCTGTTCAGCTCAGGATTGTTCATACAACAAGGACACGAAGTGCGTGGCTGAGGCAGTTCACGTGATGTTCCACCGGGATCACGCCGACTGCAACACCTATACGCACAACACGCACCAGGGGCAGAACCCCGAGAAGATGCACGAAGAGCAGTATTAGCCGCACACGTACGCAAAAAAGGCCGGCGCCTGGCCGGCCTTTCGCATTTTAGTCTACTATATAAGTTCTTTCCCGACGAGTCTCTTGTAAGCTTCAAGATACCTTGCCCGGGTGTTGTTCACCACGTCTTCGGGGAGTTCGGGGCCGGGGTAGGTCTTGTCCCAGTCGAGCGTTTCCAGATAATCCCGAACGAACTGCTTGTCGAAGGCGTCCTGGCTCTTGCCTGGGACGTAGTCGGCTTCAGCCCAGAATCGGGAGGAGTCCGGGGTCAGCACCTCGTCGATCAGGATCACCTTGCCGTCGCGGATGCCGAATTCGAACTTGGTGTCGCAGATGATGATACCGCGCTCGCGGGCGTACTCCGAAGCCTTCTTGTAGATCGCAAGGCTCAGGCGCTCAAGCTCATCCACAAGCTCTTTTCCGACGATCTCACGGGCCTTATCGGCGCTGATATTCTCATCGTGGCCGCTTGAGGCCTTGGTTGACGGTGTGAACGCGGGCTCGGGCATCTGCTGGGACTCTACCATGCTGGAAGGCAGCGTTACACCGTGAAGAGTGACGGTCTCAGCGCCGTTTGATGCGGCGACGAGCGCCTGGTAGTCTTTCCAGCCTGACCCTGCGAGGTAGCCACGGACGATGCACTCGATCGGGACGCCCTGGGCCTTCTTGCCGAGCATCGCGCGACCGTCGAGCATATCGCGATACTGCTCTGCGTCGGCGACTCCGGCTTCTTTCAGGTACCCGACGATCTCGTCGGCGTCGGTGGTGATGACGTGGTTTTCGACGATGTCTTTGGTCATCTCAAACCAGAACACCGAAATCTGGGTGAGCACGCGGCCCTTATCAGCGACTCCGCCGGGGAGCACTACGTCAAACGCCGAAAGCCTGTCGCTTGCGACGAGCAGAAGTGAGTCCCCAAGGTCGTAAACGTCGCGAACTTTGCCCGTGATGTGCTTCTTCAGCCCGGGAATGTCAGTCGATCTAACGAGCGTCATAGTCCAAGTTCTCCTACAATAGCTTCAGCATTGGCGGGAAGCTCGATCAGTCCAGGGGAGACCGAAACAGCTCGGTTCGGGTCCTTCAGGCCGTGCCCGGTTAGCACGCAGACGACCGTCGCTTCCTCTGTGAAATATCCCTGTGCAGCTTTCTTTATGATTCCTGCGACCGATGCGGCCGATGCGGGCTCGCAGAAGACACCCTCAAGGCTTGCGAGCATCTTGTAGGCCTCGATGATCTCGTCGTCGGTCACCATATCGATCAGTCCGCCAGACTCATCGCGCGCCTCGACAGCGGTCTTCCAGCTCGCGGGGTTACCAATTCGAATGGCGGTTGCGAGCGTCTCAGGCTCTTTAATCGGGAACCCGTGGACGATCGGGGCGCTTCCGGCGGCCTGGAAACCGAGCATCTTCGGCAGATGGGTCGATCTGCCCTCTGCGAAATACTCTTTGTAGCCCTTCCAATACGCCGTTATGTTCCCGGCGTTGCCGACGGGGATCGCGTGGTAGGTCGGGGCGTCGCCGAGCACGTCGATGATCTCGAAAGAGCCCGTCTTTTGGCCTTCAATTCTATAGGGGTTTAGCGAGTTGACCAAGGTCACGGGATAGTTGCTCGTGATGTCGAGAACAGCCTGGAGCGCGTCGTCGAAGTTGCCGGTGACGGCGATCACCTTCGCGCCGTGCATCATCGACTGGCTCACCTTGCCGAGCGCGACTTCACCCTTGGGGAGAAGCACGGCGCATGTCAGCCCGGCTCGGGCCGAATAGGCGGCGGCGGCGGCGGCGGTGTTGCCCGTCGATGCGCACATAACGGCTTTGGAGCCCGCTTCGACGGCTTTGGTGATAGCCATCGTCATACCGCGGTCTTTGAATGACCCGGTCGGGTTCAGTCCTTCGTATTTCAGGTAAATGGTGAGCTTCGGGTCGATCGCTTTGGCGAGACGGTCGGCACGAATGAGCGGAGTGTCGCCTTCCATGAGCGATATGACAGGAGTGCTCGCCGTTACCGGGAGATACTTCCTGTAGCGTTCAATGAGCGGGATGCGACCCGCGCGTGTTGCTTCCATTACCATTTGTTTATCCTATCTAGTCCTCAACCCTGATCCAGCTCGAAACTTCGCTTACCACGTCGAGCGCCTTGATGGTTTCTAGCGATTTGCGAACACTCGGCTCGGGTGCGGTGTGCGTGACCCAGATGACTTCTGCAGTCCCGTCTTCGCGCGTGCCCTTCTGCATTACGCTTGCGAGGCTTACGTTGTTCTCACCAAGGACGTTTGCGATGGTGCCGAGCACTTTCGGCTTGTCAGTTGTCTGAGTTCTAATGTAATGCTTGCACAAGACGTCGTCCATCGTCTGCATTACCCTGTCTTCAAAACAGGTGCAGGCGATGCGTCCCGTAGATCCGAAATTGATGTTTCGCGCGATGTCGATCACGTCGCCGACAACCGCGCTACCGGCGGCCTCAGAGCCCGCGCCGGGGCCGAAGAACATCACGTCGCCGATAGGGTCGCCCGTAATGTAAATGGCGTTGTTCACGTCGTTTACGCTTGCGAGGGGATGGCTCTTGGAGATCATCGTGGGGTGGACCCTGATCTGCATCTGGCCGTTGATATCTTTGGCGATTGCAAGGAGCTTGATCGCGTAACCGAGCTCTTTTGCGTAGGCCATATCCTTCCGGGTGATGTTTCGGATGCCCTCGCGGTAAACTTTGGTCACGTCTACGCTGCTTGTGAAGCCGATCGACGCGAGAATCGAAATCTTGTAAGCGGCGTCGTGGCCGTCGACATCGTTTGTGGGGTCGGCCTCGGCATAACCGAGCCTCTGGGCGTCGGCGATCACTTCGGCGTAGTCCCTGCCTTCTTCAGCCATTCGGGTGAGAATGTAGTTGGTCGTGCCGTTGACGATGCCCTTGATCTCTTTGATGCGGTTACCCGCAAGGCACTGCTTCATCGGGCGGATGATCGGAATCCCGCCGCCGACGCTTGCCTCAAAGAAGAAGTCCTGCTTGCGCTCACCAGCTTCGACCAGAAGATCGTGGCCTTTCTTTGCGATAAGCTCTTTGTTCGCGGTGACGACGTGCTTGCCGTTTTTGATCGCTTCCATCAGGAAGGCATAGGCCGGGTTCACGCCGCCCATAAGCTCGACTACAATATCGATCTCGGGGTTATTCAGCAATTCTTTTGCGTTGGTGGTGCAGAGGCTTCGATCGAACTCGACTGGGCGCGGCTTGTCGAACTCAAGATCGGCAATCTGCTTGACGACGACCTTGCAGCCCACTTTCGGCTCGATGAGGTCGGCGTTCTCGGTCAGAATGCGATAGGCGCCGCAGCCAACGATTCCAAACCCGATTATCCCTACATTGATCTGGGACTTCATGACTTTACGCCTCCTCCGATGGTCGAATTACCACCAGCGTCTGACCTGCCTGGACAAGCGTGGTGTTTCCTGCGGGGATGTCCGCGACAACTCCCGCGACTTCCGATGGGATTTCGCTAAAGACCTTCATAGCCTCGATCAGCCCTACGGTCTGGCCGACTTCGACAGTGTCGCCGACTTCGATAAACGAGGGCGCATCCGGCGAAGGCGATCTGTAGAATACTCCAACCATCGGGGACTCGATCTTGACGATATTTTCGTCGACTTCGGGCTCCGCGAGGAGTTCTTCTTCGGTCTCGAAGGATTCAGTCTCGTACTCGTGCGATGACACCTGAACGGTCGGGACGTGCGCAGGCTGTGCTACTCCGGCGACGCCCTTGATGGTGATCGTAACCCCGTCCTCTTCGACCGTCAGCTCTGAGAGGTGGTGCTTTTCAACGAGCTTGACGAGCTCTTTGATCTGCTCGAGTTTTACGTCTTCAGCCAAGGTATTCTCCCTTAGATGCAAAAAACAGAAGGACGTTTGGCTAGCCCGCTTTATTCGTGAAGCGAATAAAGCTTTCGCTGGCAGAGCATTATCCACGCTTCTCATGAATAATGTGGGCTAGTCCTCCTGACAAGGCCATTTTTCAGCTCAAGTATAACAATTTGGCGCGTGCATCGTCAAGAGCGCGGGATAGTCGCTAGTCGTCAGTTGCTAGTTGCTGGGTGGCGGTTGCAGTAGCTTCGGATGGTGACTACTACTCGGCTGGCGGGCATCATCAACATGGGTATATAGCATTCACTTCCGGCGGCGTCTATTCTTCAAGTAGTCGAGCGAAAACCGATTAACGAGATCGATGATCGCACCCTGATCCTCACAGATATGGCTGCCAGGGCCCAAAGGCAGGTCGAGGCGCTTGTTCGCAATATCCTCAGGGACAAAATGCCTGAAGTTCAGGCCGATGAGGTCGCTCGGATTCTCACCGAAGGCAGGTGGACCCACGATTACCCCATAGACGTCGAAGAAGCCGAAATGTTGAAGCTCCACGTGACGACCGATATGCCGAACGAGGTCTACACGCTTATGCGACTCTACCCACAGTCGCCGTCGCGCAGACCAAGCGTCGAATATATTCCGATTCCATACGAAAGGCCAACCGCCCCGCAGCCGAGATGAGGCAGGGACAGGTGATCGTGTTGATCATTTAACGCTTTGCATTTTCCCATTCTCGGGAACCGGGCGGGCGTTTGCGTCGTATAACAATAGGATGAGCTGGATAAAATGCGTGGTCTGTTCCTTGACACCCTCTCGTGGGCAGGATATACTCTTTCGCGGGCATAACGCTCAGCTTATCTTAGATTACACAATTCTCTGGAGGTATTGACTTGGCTGCAGCCATTGAGATCCAGGGCCTGACAAAGCGGTACAAAAACCCGCTCGGCGGGGAACTAACCGCTGTCGATAATCTCGACCTGACGGTCGAGAAGGGCGAAATCTTCGGATTTCTTGGCCCGAACGGAGCAGGCAAAACTACAACCATCAAAGTTCTCCTTGGTCTTCTGTTTCCGACAACCGGCAAAGCCTTGGTGCTTGGCAAACCGGCCGGAGACATCGAAGTCAAGAAACGCATCGCGTATTTACCGGAAAGCCCGTACTTTTACGAGTATATGAGCGCCCGGGAAGTGCTCTACTTTTACGCAGACTTGTTCAAGATCCCGAGATCCACGCGCAAAGGGCTGGTCGACGATCTCCTGGCGCGCGTCGGGATGACAAACGCAGCGGATAAACCGCTCAGGCAATACTCCAAGGGTATGCTCCAGCGCGTCGGTATCGCTCAGGCGCTGCTAAACGAACCGGAACTGATCTTTCTCGATGAGCCGACATCCGGCCTCGACCCGATTGCGCACGCAGACATTTGCAACCTGATTCTTGACCTCAAGGTGCAGGGAAAGACAGTGTTTGTAAGCTCTCACCAGCTCTCAGACATAGAAGCCATTGGCGACCGGGTGTCGATCCTGGTGGGTGGCAAGCTTGCTATGCAGGGCGCAGTGAAAGAGCTTCTCACTACCCAGCAGATGGAAGTCATTGCAGACGGAGCCGGTGACGCGCTCGTTTCGGCGATCAAGGGCTACGTAGCTGAGTGCGAGATTCACGCTGGTCGCCTTACGGCATTCCTTGAGACCTCTGAGAATCTCGATAAGGTCGTTGATGCGGTGCTGAAGTCCGATGCTACGCTTGTCTCGGTCAACCCCAGACGCCGCACCCTTGAGAAGCTGTTTGTCGATACTGTCAGAGGAGGACGCTGATGGCGATTTGGACTATAGCCAGAACCACTGTTGGCGAGGCGATGAGGAAGAAGGTTCTGAACATCTGTCTCATTGTCGCCATCGCGATGATAGTTATTTCACTGAGCTTTACTCAGTTCTCGTTCAAGCAGGATATGACCATCGTAAAGAGCCTCGGGCTCTTTGTTATACTGCTTGCGGGGTTTGTCATAAGCCTTCTGATGTGCGTTTCGCTTATACCTAACGAGGTTGAGCGGCGGACTATCTACACAATTCTTGCCAAGCCTGTTAATCGGTATGAGTTTGTCGTCGGCAAGTTCCTGGGCGGACTCCTTACGCTTGCGATCAATATCGGCATTATGGGCGCTGTGTTCGTCCTGATGGTGACGCTGAAAGCGGCTTTTGGCACCGATGTTCAGTCCACGGCAGGCGGCGTTGGAGTAGCGGTTGAGGCTGCGGCGAGGAAAGTGCAGGCGTTTGACCCGCAGCTTGTCCTCGGCGTTGTTATGATCTACTTCCAGTTCGTGGTGCTTTCCGCGGTTGTGATGCTGTTTTCGGTGTTTCTTACTCCCACGGTGAACTTCTTTGCAAGCGCCGGGGTCTACATCGTTGGAAGCGCGGCTGGGATTTGGAAGTCCATGTACGTGAGCGGCTCGGAAGCTAATCCCGTGGTGAAGGGCTTCTATATGCTCGTTTCAAATGTTCTGCCGAACTTTGACAGGTTCAATATCCAAAACAAGCTGATTCACCCCGTTCAGGAGTTTCGTGGAGGCCCGATGGAGTATGTGGGGCTGACGGTTCTCTATGCGGTTCTTTACTCATTGGTTGTGATGATTGCGGCCGTCATCGTCTTTGAGCGCAAGGAGGTGTGATGATGACTCAGGGCAAGAAAACAGTCCTGATCGCGGTCGCGCTTGTCGCGTTCATCGCAATTGGCGTGGTCCAGCGGCCTATCAACTACCTTCGCTACGACGAAAAAGCGAAGAGCCAGGGGTGGGGAATGGCTGAGACGGCGCGTACCGGCGACGGCAAAGCAAAAAACCTGCTATTTGACCTGCCGGTGCAGTTCTTCGGAGCTGCTGCGCTTGGTCTTCGTGAGGCTACGGCAAGCCTGCTTTGGGTGAGAGCCGACGAGTTCTTTCACACCGGGCAGTATGAGGCTATTTTGCCGATTGTGAGGCTCGTCACGTGGCTTGACCCTCAGCAGATTGAGGTCTACACCACAGGCGCATGGCACTTGGACTATAACTTCGTCGACTCTGAGGAGCGTTCCGACAGGCGGTATATCCCGCCTGCTGTGCGGCTGCTTGAGGAAGGCGTAGAGAATAACCCGGGGATCTATAACCTGTATTTCGAGCTTGCCTGGACTCATTACTTCCAGAAGGCGAAGAAATACGACAAGGCGATCTACTGGATGAAAAGAGCCCAGGACAAGGTTGCTCGCGATGTGAACACGGGCAAAGTCATTCCGCGTCCGGCGTATGTCGCGAGGATGCTAGCCCACTGCTACGAAAAGGCCGGCATGTTCGATGAGTGCGAGGCGCAGTGGAAGAGATGTATGTCAGAAGCTGCAGCAGCACGCACGGCTGCAGATAGCACCAGCTATCAAGAGGAGATTATCGCCCGCAAGAACTTGGGGCTGTTCCTTTTGCGAAGGGGTTGGCGCTACGGCGACTTGGCCGCTTACGAGCGGGGCATCAAGGTGATCGATGACATTGTGAACATGGATCCGGTTCAGAAGCGCGCTCTCGAAGCTGCCAAGGCGAGTCTTGCCAGGTGGAAGGCGACCGGGATAGTGCCTCGCGATGTCAAGCCGCCGGTTGACGTGAACTTCAAAGTAGCTTGGAAGCGGGTGAAGTCCAAGGTTATCCGGATCAAAGGCTCGGCTGACATGGCTGCAGTCGAGGAGTATCGCAACCTTGAGTCTGAGCCATACACCAACTATTACGCCAGCAACGTCAAAAGGCCGGTTTATGCTCGGGATAAGTTCAGGAACGGGGCCAGGCTGAAGATCATGCTAGTCGATTATGACTATGACTTCTGGAACCTGCCCGAGCCAAAGTACTTCAGTTGGGATATAGACCGATCACAGACGGTGATGTGGGACGATACCGCGATTCACAACGGCAAGTTCGATATCCTGATCGACATGTCCAAGGATCCGCAGATATACCCGTTTGCAAAGGACAAATACAAACTGGTCATCTGGCTGAACCCGCAGGAATCTGCTGATTTCATTCAGGACAGGATCGGTTGGAAAGGCGAGGGTATGACGGACAAGCAGTTTGTAAATACTACGATTAATCCTGGGTATCGGATGCTTTTCAAGGAATTTATTATCCAGAAACGTGATATAATATAGGGTCTGATAGGTAAGAGTTTGTGGGTAACAGATAACGGTCGGGCTATCCCGTCTGCTGCCTGTTACCTGTTTTCCTGTCAGGGGTTGCAAATGGCGGGTTTTTGCCATTTGGGAAAGAAGATTCGTTCTTATCTAGTGATCGTGCTAGGCGGGGAACTAGCGGTGCCCTGAACCCGCAATCCGCTACAGCGGGGCTGAGTTCCTGTTCGAGGTGCGGTTCGCTTGAGGCGTACTTGTGTCAGGAGTGTTGAGAGTCGGGCCCGGCGCAATGGCCGGCCAGTGAATCCCGTCAGGTCCGGAAGGAAGCAGCGGTAAACTGGTTCGCCCATGTGCCGCCAGGTGTCCTGGCTGGAGCTTTCTGGTGTGAGGTAACACTCGGACGGGCGTATCGACAACAGGTGCACGGTCACTTGATAAGGACGAATCCAAACAGGGGTTGGTGGTTGCGGTTAGGCCCGCCATCCCTTAGAGCGTGTCTGAGAAATCCCGATTGTAGTGGCCGGTCGCCGTGCCGGCCATCAGCGCCGTAGGCGCTGCCCTACGGCGCAATCTCGTATCAATGTTCAATTGGCACGAAATTCCACCGTATTCCGGCTCCTTCGGAGCCGATGGCCGTCACGGCGGACGGCCACTACACTTCTCGGACACGCTCTTAGTGAACAATTATGGCATATGTATCTCTTTACCGAAAATACCGATCCCAGACGTTCGACGATGTTGTGGGGCAGGACCATGTAACCCGGACTCTGCAAAACGCAATCAGATCCGGCAGGATTGGGCACGCCTACCTGTTCTGCGGTTCAAGAGGTACGGGTAAGACCACGGTCGCGAGGCTTCTTGCCAAGTCGGTCAACTGCGAGCATGGCCCCACGCCTACACCCTGCTGCAAGTGCGAGGCGTGTTTGAGCGTCACGGACGGCTCAGCAGTGGATGTGGTCGAGCTTGACGCGGCTTCGCACAGAAGCATCGACGATATCCGTGACCTAAGAGACAACGTGAAGTATCCCCCAATGCGGCTTCGCTACAAGGTCTATGTGATCGACGAGGCCCATCAGCTTTCAGACGCCGCCAAAGACGCCTTCCTGAAGACTCTTGAAGAGCCGCCCGCCCACGCGATTTTTGTGCTTGCGACCACTGAAGCACACGAGATCCCGCTCACGATTAGAAGCCGCTGCCAGCAGTTTGACTTCAGGCGCGGAAGCATCGCGGACATTGCATCGAGGCTTGGGCATGTGCTCGGTCTTGAGGGGCGAGAGTATGATGAGGATGCGCTCGCGGTGCTTGCAAGAAGCGCTCAGGGGTCTTTCCGGGACTCGCTAAGTCTGCTTGAACAGGTGCTTGCCTACACTGACGACCGTCTGACCTCTGAGCACGTCAACACGGTGCTTGGGATGGTCGATGAGGACGTTCTATTTGAGATTTCGCAGGTCGTTGCCTCTGAGGACGCTGCCGCGGCTTTTGAGCTTGCCGGGCGGTTGATCCATGAGGGCAAAGACATCAGGGAGCTTCTAAAAGCCGTTGCAGGGCACTTTAGGGATCTATTGGCCGCATCAGTCGGAGCTGGGGCTGAGGCGAGTCTGAAGGCCGCTGAGCGCGCAAGGCAGTTTACGCGTGAGAAGCTTGTTTCGCTTGTTGAGGTGTTTTCGGCAGCCGAAAAGGATCTCCGCTGGAACGAGCAGCACAGACTTGCACTTGAGATGTCGCTTCTTAAGGCTATCACTGGCCCGGCTGCGCCCCGTCAGGTGGTCGTTCAGCAGGCGGATGCGACTGTTTATCCCGCTCCTCCGGCTTATGTTCCAGCGACCCCGGTGGCTCCGGCTCCAAGGCATGCTGCCCCGAAGCCCGCTCCAAATGTTACCCCTAAGCCTGCGGTGACGGTGCCTGATAATACGCCCGCGCCGGTTGCTCCTGTCAGTCACGGTGTGAAGGTGGATACGGTCGACGCTTCGGCGTTTGCATCAGGGGACGCGGATGTGGATATGATCCGGCGCGCGTGGCCCAGAATTTTGGGGCATGTCAGGGACGTTCAGGGGAAGAAACTCTATGTCGGCATACTTAGGGAAGCTCAGATTATAAGTATATCGAAGAATGTTCTTGTGATAGGTTTTGATGAGAAGTTCAGTTTTCACGTCCAGAAGATGCAGCAGCCGGATGTTGCCGAGGTCATCAAGCATGCGCTTGAGGCGGTTACCGGGCAGCGGTTTGGTCTGAAGGCCGTTTCGGTGGGCCAGGAGCCCGTGCTGCAGAACGAGCCGGATGCTCCGCCGGTCGAAATGTCTCCGCCGTCTGATGGCGAGGAGGCCAATCTGGTCGAGGACGTGCTGCAGATGTTTGGTGGAAAAGTTGTAGAGGACAGTGACGGGAGCTAAGGCTCTTCGGTCGTGATTTATTGGAGGATATCTAAATGCCCAAGATGCCCAACCCATTCGGTGGGGGATTTAACATTCAGTCGATGATGAAGCAGGTCCAGAAGTTTGCTGAAGACACCCAGCGGACCGAGGAAGAGCTTGCCTCGGAGATGATCGAAGTCAGCTCCGGCGGTGGAATGGTTACAGCAGTCGTGAACGGTATGGCTGAGCTGGTCGAGGTCAAGATCGCCCCGGAAGTGGTAGATCCCGAAGATGTGGAGATGCTGCAGGACCTCGTCACAAGCGCGGTTCGCGAGGCGCTTGAGCAGGCTACCGAGCGGCGCAAGGAACGGATGCAGGCACTCACGGGTGGACTCGATCTCCCTCCTGGGATGGGTCTGCCAGGGTTCTAAGTCAACAATTTCAACTGCAAAAGGGCGAAACAAGCGAGTGTGCGAAGGTGTCAGCTTTCGCGCCTGCGCCTGTTTCGCTCTTCGCGGTTTAGTGTGGTTATGGTAAACAGTGGAATCTCATTCTCTAAGAGTCCTTGAGTTTGATAAGATACGGCATCTGCTCGCGGAACATGCGGCGTGTTCGCTTGGGCGTGAGCGGGCGGTTGCGCTCGTCCCGGTGACGGACCTCGAACACATCAGGCGCACGCTCGCAGAGACCTCCGAGGCCCGTGAGATTCTGCTTTCGCACGGGAGCATGCCACTTGGCGGAGTTACGGACATTCGTGAGCTTGTGCGCAAGGCTGAGATCGAATCGATGCTCCAGCCGCTTGAGCTCCTCGACATCGCTCAGACGCTGGGGGCGGGCAGAAGGCTTCGGTCGTTTCTTCTGAAACAGAAGGACAATGCGCCGATCCTCGCGGGCTTTGCCGGGCGGATTTCGGTGTTTGAGAAGCTTGAAGAGCACATTACCCATTCGATCAGCGCTGGTGGGGATATACTCGACTCTGCGAGCTTGTCGCTTGGCAGGGTGCGAAGCGATATGAAGACCACCCACTCTCGGATAATGGAGCGGCTGAACTCGATGATTCAGTCGTCCAAATACCGCACGGCGGTTCAGGACCCGGTCATCACCCAGAGGCATGACAGGTATTGTCTGCCGGTGAAGGTGGAATATCGCTCGGTCATTCGGGGTATCGTCCACGACGCGAGCGCCTCCGGTGCGACGCTTTTCGTCGAGCCAGAGCAGGTGATCGACCTCGGCAACGATATGAAACGCTTCGTCGCCAAAGAGCGTGAGGAGATAGAGAAGATCCTGCGCGCGCTTACGGCGGAAGTCACAGTGATCGCCGCTGACGCGCTTCTTTCGGTGGACGCCATCGCTCACATAGATTTTGTCACGGCCAAAGCTGGGCTGTCGCTCAAGATGGATGCCAACGAGCCACTTCTTAACAAGGACCGCTGGATACGCCTCGTTGCTGCCCGTCACCCATTGCTCACAGGCGACGTCGTCCCGATTGACGTGGAACTTGGCCGAAAGTTTACCTCCCTTCTGATCACCGGACCTAATACCGGTGGCAAGACCGTCACACTGAAGACTATGGGCCTCTTGACCCTGATGGCGCAGTCCGGGCTGCACGTGCCTGCCGCGCCGGGGACCGAGATCGCCGTGTTCGACCAGGTATTTGCCGATATCGGCGACGAGCAGAGCATCGAGCAGTCGCTTTCAACGTTTTCGTCCCACGTGCGCAACATCGTGCGGGTGCTAAAGACGGTTCACCCAAACTCGCTCATTCTCTTTGACGAGCTCGGCGCAGGGACAGACCCCGCTGAAGGTGCGGCGCTTGCCAAAGCCGTGCTTGAGTTCCTGATGGCGGCTGGCTCAAGGATCGTCGCGACTAGCCACTATGGGGAGCTGAAAGAATATGCGTTTACCCGAGATAAGGTGGAGAATGCGAGCGTCGAGTTCGATCTGGAGACGCTTCGCCCGACCTACCGGCTGATGATCGGGGTTCCGGGGAGCAGCAACGCGCTGTCGATCGCCGCTCGGCTGGGGATGCCCGAGGACGTTATCCGCCACGCTCGTGTGTCGCTCTCCGGGCGCGAGGACGGGTCCGATGAGATAATCAGGCGGATCGAAGAGAGCCACAAGGCGGCTATGGACGATCAGCGCGAGGCGCGCCAGGCTGCGATTGAGGCTGACCAGCTGCGTAAACGTTACGAGGAGCAGGTTCGAAAGCTTGAGCACGCACGCGAGAACCTTGAGGACGAGGTTCGGGGCAGGGGCAAGCAGTTGATCGAGCGATACACCCGCAGGCTCGATCGAGCCATGGAAGAATTGGCGAAGACCACGGCTGCCGGCAAGCGTTCGGAGCGCCTGAAGCACGAGACTAAAGAGACGCTTCAGAAGATCCGGGAGGATCTGGTCGAGATCACCGAGCCGGTGGAAGAGCTTCCGGTCGAGGGCGTTGTCTTTAAGAAGGGTGACGCGGTGCGGATCGCTAACCTGAACCAGGAAGGTGTGCTCCTTAGTGACATTCACGATGGTGAGGCGACGGTTGTGATTGGCGCTATGCGGGTGAATGTGAAGGCAAGTTCGCTCAGGCCTGCTCAGGGCGGCAAGAAGGAAGAACGCTCGCCTGAACGCACTTCCGGGACGAGCATCACCCTTACCAAGGCCGCTAACGTGTCGATGGAGCTGAATCTCATCGCCCAGCGGGCCGAGGGCGCGCTCTATAACCTTGAGAAGTATCTCGATGAAGCCCAGGCGGCGGGATTGAAGGAAGTCAGGATCATCCACGGCAAAGGCACCGGCGCTCTGAAGGCGGCGGTCTGGAGCTTTATCAGGGACTATCCCGCCGTCGAGTCATACCGAATCGGAAACCCGGACGAGGGCGGCGCAGGGGCTACGGTCATCACCATCAGACTCTAAGAGCGTGTCTGAGAAGTGTAGTGGCTGGCACGGCGACCGGCCACTACAATCGGGATTTCTCAGATACGCTCTAAGTGTGTATAGCATGAGGGCTCTAACTTGAACATACCTGAACAGGACGGGCTTATTGATGCTGCCCGGGCGGCGAGGGAGTCGGCATACGCGCCTTTCTCGAATTTTAAGGTGGGAGCGGCGGTGCTTGTTTCCTCAGGCCGGGTGTTTACGGGGTGCAACGTCGAAAACGCCTCATTTGGCCTTACTGTGTGCGCTGAAAGGGTTGCTATCTGGAAAGCGGTGAGCGAGGGCGAACGCGAAATCGTTGCCGTTGCCATCTCGGTTGACGGAAAGCCTGCTATGCCCTGCGGCGCGTGTCTTCAGGTGATGCAGGAGTTTGCGGGTGACTCGTCGCCTGTTGTTATAGCCGCCGGAAGTGACGGTGAGGTTATTCGTTACACGCTTGCGGAGCTTATGCCGCATGCGTTCGAAGAGTTTCAGCAAGAAGGGAAATAGAGGTTGAAGAAAGCGGTTCAGTTCGGCGCGGGGAACATCGGTCGGGGGTTTACCGGCCAGCTTTTCTCGGAGTCGGGCTATGAGGTGGTGTTTGTCGACGTAATGCCGGATGTTGTCCGGCTCTTATGTGAGCGTGGCGCGTATACGATCCGTATCGCGAGTGACACCCCCGAAGATATAGAGATCAAGAACATTCGCGCGGTCAGCGGGCGGGACATCGAGGCTGTGGCGTCCGAGTTGGCTACGGCTGATATCGCCTGCACCGCTGTTGGGGTGAACGTGCTTCCTGCAATTGCTCCCGCGCTTGCCCGAGGCGTCGAGCGACGGATGGTGGAGCGCTCCGATGCGCCGCTTAACATCATCATCTGCGAAAACCTGGCACATGCCGACACGTTTCTGCGCGATCAGGTCCGAAAGAATCTCCCCAACGATTGTCACTCCTACTTTGACTCGAAAGTCGGGTTTGTGATGTCGGTTGTCGCGCGGATGGTGCCGACTATGACCGAGGAGCAGCGGCGCGAAGACCCGCTTTTGATCGTCGTCGAGGCGTATAAGAAGCTTCCGGTCGATCGTAATGCGTTTGTTGGGCCGGCGCCGGAGATCGTGGGCGTTGAGGCGTACGACAACTTCCAGGCGTTTGTCGACGATAAGCTCTTCACCCACAACTGCGGTCACGCTGTAGCCGCGTATCTCGGGTACCTTCGCGGGCACGAGTTTATGTGGCAGGCGATGCGCGATGACCGGGTGCTTGCTGCGACCCGCGCGGCGATGATGGAGACCGGTGAGGCGCTTGCCAGAGCCTACGGCGTCGATCTTGTGGAGCATCACGCGCACATCGAGGACTTGATCCAGCGCTTTGGCAACGTCGCGCTTGGTGACCAGGTCGCCCGAGTCGGCCGCGACCCCGTGCGAAAGCTCGGGTCGGACGATCGTCTCGTCGGTGGCGCGAAGTTCTGTGTCGCGCAAGGGGTTGTTCCGAGGAACGTGTGTAAGGGGATCGCCGCTGGGTTGCTCTTTGACCCTGCTGATGACCCGACTGCCTCGCGCATTCAGGATGTTGTGCGAACCAGTGGTGATGAGGCTGCGCTTGCTGAGTTCTGCGGTCTCTTGCCCGATAACCCAGTCACTTTGGCGGTTCTTGGCGAGTTGGAGAATCTGCGCGAAGAGTTTTCTCCCTGAGTTTGGGCACGACTTTCTTGAGCTTTTGGTTCTGTTGAGGGGTTGTGCGTAGTCGATGAAAGGGCGGACACATTGGTCCGCCCCTACGTCTTTTGTCGCGTTTCTTACTTTCCCCTGAAAATAAATCCCCACCTGGTAAAAATACTGCTAAAGTCTTGCACGCAACCTGTCGACATATAGCACGGAGGTTGCCTAAAGTGATTAATGGTTTATATAGTTCCGCAGCAGGGATGCTCGGGCAGATTGAAGTGCAGGATGCAATCTCTCACAATCTAGCGAACACCAATACCCCGGGCTTCAAGCGTACGTCGCTCAGCTTTTCAGCGCAGCTTGATGATGCGGACAAGAGTGTTCTTTCTACAGAACGGCGCTCACCTGGGTGCGTCATTCCGCACGCCTTTGGCTCTACGGATGAACGCGCGGGGATGATTGCCGACACTTCCGATCCCTCTAACCTCGCCATTGATGGCCCCGGGTTCTTTGTGATCGGCTCCAAAGAGTCCCCCGAGTTTACCCGCACCGGCAACTTTCACATCTCAGACAGAGGAACGCTTGTTACCTCGGATGATGTCCCAGTTTTAGGGCAAAACGGCCCGGTCCGTGTCTCAGGGGCAAGCTGGAAGGTGGATCCTGATGGGAGTATTCGCGTGGACGGCAAAGTCGTCGACAGGCTCCGAATCTCCGGAACGGACGGCAAAGAGCGGGGGCGTGTTCTTCAGGGAAGGCTGGAAGGCTCCAACGTGAACGCGGTGGAGGAGATGGTATCGATGATCTCCGCTCTGCGAGCCTATGAAGCCAATCAGAAAGCTATACAAAATCTCGACCAAACCTTAGACAAAGTTATAAACCAGACCGGGCGACCCGGTTAGGAGGACCACTAGATGATCAGAGCACTTTGGACTGCCGCCACCGGTATGGAGGCTCAGCAGCTTAATATCGACGTTATTTCGAACAACCTCGCGAACGTCAACACACCAGGGTTCAAGAAGAGCCGGGTCGACTTTCAGGACCTGCTCTACCAAACCCTGCAGCCGGCAGGCGCGTCCGAAGCGCAAGGGGCGCAGGTGCCGACCGGCATCCAGGTGGGTCTTGGAACCCAGTACGGCGCAACTCAGAAGATTTTTACACAGGGTGACTATCAGCACTCCGACAATCCGCTTGATATGGTTATCGAAGGTGATGGCTTCTTCCAGGTCATTCAGCCAAACGGCCAGACCGGATATACCCGCGACGGCAGCTTCAAGAAAGACAGCACCGGTCGGATGGTGACAAGCGACGGTTTCCCGCTTGAGCCAGAAGTCGTGATCCCGGCGGATGCGCTTGATGTGAGCATCGGCATCGACGGAACTGTCTCGGCGAAGTTCCCGGGCGAATCCTCAAGAGAGCTTGGAAAGGTCTCACTTGCGAAGTTCTCCAACCCCGCGGGCCTTTCGAGTATAGGTCGGAACCTGTATGAATCCACGGCGGCCTCCGGTGATGCGGTAGTCGGTGGACCGGGCGATGACGGCATTGGCACCATTCAGAGCCAGATGCTCGAAATGTCAAATGTGAAGGTCGTTGAAGAGATGGTCAATATGATTGTCGCCCAGCGCGCCTATGAAGTCAACTCCAAAGCGATTCAGACCGCTGACGATATGCTGAACATAGCAAACAATCTGAGGCGTTAAGGTAAACCGATGAAACGACTCGTTAACAGCTTGATAATCGCGATACTCGCAGCCAGCGCGGTGGTTTCAGCTCCGCTGGTGGACGTGATGGTCCGCCCGATGACCGAAGTGTCGACGACCGATGTGAAGCTCGGAGACATCGCGGTCGTAAAGAGCAAGAACGCAGCTCTTGCGACCAAGATCGCGGAAATCTCGGTCTGTGCGGCTCCTCTTGCCGGTCGAAGCAGGGTGCTTACTCGTGAGCAGCTCCTGGTGACGATCCGTAAGTATGGCATCGCAGACGGCACAGTCGGGCTGCTTTGCCCGGCGCAGGCGACAGTCTCCCGCGCGGTAAGTCGGATTCCGGGACAGGCGCTCTTTGACACCGTCAGAGAGTTCGTGAATGCGAACAAGACCTGGACTGGAAACGCAGAGGTCGAGTCGGTGAGGCTCCCAAATGAGCAGGTAGTGCCTACGGGCCCGCTTGAGATTCGGGTGCGTGATAACGGTTCGAAACCGCGCAAGGGCAGGGCCAGCTTCCCGGTCGATATTCTTGTCGACGGACAGGTCTACTCTACGCTATATATCGCGGTGAATATCAGGGTGTTTGCGCCGGTCGTGATCGCAACCCAGCCGATTGCGAGAGGTGGAGTGATAGATTCATCGAACTCCGCCCTGGACACAAGAGAGGTCACCACTGCCAGTGAGGACGCGCTCTCGCAGATGCCGGTGGACGGGTCGACTGCGACGCAGTCGATTCCGGTCGGAACAGTCGTGCGCAGGTCATGGGTGACCGAGGCGATGGCGATCAAGGCTGGCGACAAGGTGACCGTGGTTGTGCGAGGTGACACGATATGCATTTCCGACAAGGGAGTCGCAGCCGCTGACGGCAGACCCGGAGACACCATCAAAGTGAAGCTGTCCGGTGACCTGAGAGAGATCCGCGCCAAGGTAGTGGAGTCTGGCCTTGTTGAGATACGATTGGCTAAGAGGAGTTAACAATGTCAAACGTTGCAAAAGCTATAGCAGCTATTCTTATACTCATCGCTATCGCACCGGCGTCTGCGGAGTCACTCTGGAGCACGTCGAGTAAGAGCATATTCGAGGACCAGAAAGCACGGCGCGCCGGTGATTTGCTTACTATCGTGATTATTGAGGAGTCGTCCTCATCTTTAGCTGAAAGCTCCGACTATGCCAAGGCATTTGAGCACAACAATGCGGCGGGTGTAGGGCCCTTCCCAATCAACCTGTTACCGGATATCAACTTCAAGAGTGCCCAGAAGGGAACTGCCAATGGAAGCAACACCGTAACAAGCAGTTTTGCTACCAAGGTTACTGCTACTGTTATCGACGTGCTCCCGAACGGGAACCTCGTCGTGCAGGCAAGCAGGGTGGTCATAACAAATGGGGAGAAGCAGGACATCGTTCTGACCGGAGTCGTCCGCCCACAGGACGTGAACCAGGACAACTCAGTGCTTTCGACATACCTGGCAGACGTTGTAATAAAGTTCAACGGCAAGGGTCCTATCGGCGACAGACAGAAGGAAGGCTTCTTCAGCAAGCTCCTTCGGTATGTCTTCTAAATGAGGAGCAAACAGATGCGAACAAAAAACGCAATTGTCTATATCACATCAATCCTACTGGTCTTCGCGGTATGCCCAGCGGGTGTTTCTGATCAGTTTGTCAAGGTCAAAGACGTGGCTCGGTTTGAAGGCGTTCGGAGCAACCAGCTCATCGGCTACGGGATCATCGTAGGACTCGATGCAAGCGGCGACAGCCAGCAGTCACAGTTTACAGCTCAGGCAGTCGCGAACATGCTCCAGAGGTATGGGATCACTGTCCCGCTTGCCAGGCTCAAGGTGAAGAACGTCGCCGCCGTTATGGTGACGGCAGAGCTTCCTCCGTTTGTGCGGCCCGGCAGCAAGATAGATATCACTGTTTCCTCGCTCGGAGACGCCAAGAGCCTGCAGGGCGGGATGCTTCTGCAGACGCCTCTTCAGGCGGCAAACGGTGGGGTCTATGCGGTCGCCCAGGGCGCAGTCTCCGTCGGCGGGTTCACTGCAGGCGGTGACGGAAACAAGGTGACGAAGAACCATCCCACCGTCGGGCGAATCCCTGACGGCGCGATAATCGAGCAGTCTGTTCCGACCTCTCTTGTAAGCAATGGAGCGATGAACATTCTCTTGAATAACCCCGATTTTAACACCGCAGTTCGAGTCGCCAAGGCCGTTGAATCAAGACTGGGAACAGGAAACGCGACGGCGGTCGACGCGGCAACGGTGGAAGTGAAGTGCGGCGATGGCGTCAACCCGACGAACCTGATCGCGGATCTCGGCGAGCTGATGGTCACACAGTCCATGATCGCAAAGGTGATCGTGAACGAACGCACAGGGACGGTGGTGATCGGTGGAGGCGTGCAGATGTCTCCCGTTGCGATCTCCCACGGCAACCTGAGCGTCGAGATTGCGACCGAGAACCAGGTCTCGCAGCCGCAGCCGTTCTCAAACAGTGGCGACACCGTGGTGGTGCCACAGACCACCGTTACGGCGACCGAGGACCGGGCACATCTCGTGCAGCTCAATACCGGCAGCACGCTCGAAGACCTCGTGCGGGCACTGAATGAGCTCAAAGTCACTCCTCGCGACATAGTAGCGATTCTTCAGGCACTCAAGCAGGCAGGGGCTCTCCACGCCGAGCTGGACGTGATATAGGTGATGTCGTGAATGTCGATATGCTAAATGTTGGTCGCAGGGTTGCTATGTCTGCTGCAGACTCCAAGCTTGGAGTTGCGGCAAAGCTGCAGAGTATCGGGGCTGGAGACGATTCGAGGCTCAAGGATGCGTGCCAGGGCTTTGAGGCGATGCTTCTCAATCAGATGATGAAAGAGATGCGCGCCACGATCCCCAAGAACGACCTCTTCGGATCCAAAGAGACCGAGGATATGTTCCAGGGAATGCTCGACGACGAGATGATGAAGGATGCGTCTCAGTCGAGTTCACTTGGGCTTGCCGAAGTGCTCTACGATCAGCTTGCAACGAGAAATATCGCTAAAGTATCGCTGAGTACTGTCGATACACTTAATGGAAGGAAATAGGACTGACCAGGAACCGCTCGGAACGAAAGGATGCTGACCGATGCATATTTCCAACACACAAATAAACAAGGTTCTTGAGGTGCACCTGCACCGGGTATACGCGGCGACAAGCAAGCCCAGGATGGCTGCTGCTGGCGAACCCGATCAGTTGGTGCTCTCACCAAAGGCTCGCGATATGCAGAAAGTAAGAGATTATCTCTCAGAGACTCCCGCAGTGCGCGAGGATGTTGTAAGCAGCCTGCAAAGTGCGGTCCAGAGCGGGCAGTATCGGACCGAATCGTCCGATATCGCAGACGCAATGATCTGCGGCGCAGGGTTCGGAGGATAGTCGAAGACTTATGCGAACAGACACGATTTGCCAGGAACTGATCGACACGCTCACGAAGCGCGTGGCCCGATACGAAGAGCTTGCAGCGCTCGCACAGGAGCAGCAGGGGATTTTGGTAAGCGGCAGACACGAAGTCCTGATGGAAAACATCGCCGAGCACGAGCCGGTCCTGATCGGGATCGAATCTCTTGCCAGGCGTGAGAAAGAGCTTGAAGAGGCTCTGGCAGCAGCCGACACAGGTGGGCTTGCCCCGGAGTTTGAAGCAAAGAGAAAAGAGCTTGAGAAGCGTGCCGGAGAGGCAGCGCGAAAGCTCAGGGATCTTGTGGACGCGAACAAGCAGCTCTTGATAAACGCCGCTGAGTTCGTCGGTTTCTCAATGAAGATTTTCTCGCAGCTTGCATCTACCAAGCAGTCCTACGACAGCCCCACCGGGGGCGATAGGGACTCGGCGGCGCAGGCGCTTATGCTGGACCTGAAGGTCTAGCCCGCGTTATTCACGAGAAGCGTGAATGATGCATCACTAGCCATAGCTCTATTCGTAAAGCGAATAGAGCGGGTTAGTACGGAGGAATTACTTGTCACTGTCTTTTGGTCTTGAAGTAGCGTTGAGTGGTCTACGTGCACAGCAGTTTGCTTTGGACGTTACGGCCCACAACATCGCCAACGCGAGCACCGAAGGCTACAGGCGACAGGAGGCCGTCCTCCGGCCCGGTATGGTGATCAACGGCGCGTTTTCGGTGAACGGTCCCGGCACTCCTAAGCTTGGAACCGGCGTCGAAGTGGTTGAAGTCAGGCGAATGCAATCAAGCTTTATCGACGGCCAGGTGCGCACCGCCAATCAGAACGTGGGAAGCTGGGACGCGAAGAACCAGTCCCTGGAACAGGTGGAGGCCATTTTTGGTGAGCCGAGCGATAACGGTCTTTCAAGCGTGCTAGATAAGTTCTGGAACTCCTGGCAGGAGCTGTCGGCTTCTCCCGAGAGTGTTCCGGCTCGCGCTGCCGTCGTCGAATACGGCACTGAGGTGTCTCAGAGAATAGGAACGCTTCGCAGTGACCTGCGGAATATGCAGTTTAATCTCGATGACCAGATCAAGGACGACGCAGCGTCGATCAACAGAATCGCCCACGAGATCGCTGATCTAAATCAGAGCATCGGCCAGTCGGCTACCGGCTCATTCACACCGAATGACCTGATGGATCGAAGAGATATTCTTTTGGATGAGCTGTCGAAGATCGTTAATATTTCAGCGAGCGGTAAACCCGGCTCCGAAATGATGCTTACGATTAACGGCAAGATTCTAGTCCAGGGGACTTACGTGAACGATGTGCAGGTGACGGAAGATTCCGATAAGTGGTCGCAGGTTACCTGGGCGGACGGCACGTCGATTGGCGCTAAGGGCGGCGCTCTGCAAGGCCGTATGGAGACTCGCGATACTATTATCGAGAACTACATCGGCTCGCTCGACAAGCTCGCTTCAGGGCTGGTCGAGTCGGTGAACGCGACCTACTCAAAGGGTCTCACGAGCGACGGCCAACCTGCCGGAAACTTCTTCGTCGCAGGAACCAACGGGTCGAACATGTCGGTGGAGCGGACTCTTATAGACAAACCACGGCTTGTGGTGACGTCTTACACGGGCCGCCAGGGCGACAACGTGCTCGCACAGGATATTGCGGCGCTGAAAGACGCGCGGAACATCGATGGCGACACTGCGAACAGTTTCTATATCGGTCTGGTGAGTCAGATCGGATCATTGGCCAGAGAGTCGAAGAGCACATCAAGCGTGCAAGGTCTATCACTTGAACAGCTTTCGAACCAGCGGGAGTCCGTCTCGGGCGTATCGCTCGATGAAGAGATGCTGAACATGATCAAATACCAGAAGGCCTATGCGGCGTGTGCGAGGATGGTTACTACCATAGACGAAATGATCGACGTGGTCATCAACAGACTCGGGACGGTCGGGAGATAATAGATGAGAATCACGCTGGGAATGATGAACGGACGGATCAAGTCGAACCTGATGGGAAGTGCGGAGGAGATGCTCCACGCGCAGGACGTGGCTTCGACCGGCAAACGCATCCAGCGCCCGAGCGACGATATCCCAGGCGCGGGCAGAGTGATGAGTCTGAACACAGCGCTGGCGGAGATCGCACAGTTCAGCCGCAACACAGAGGTCGCTACCACCCAGCTCAACTCGGCAAGCACGGCTCTCGGTACCGTGGTAGCTCGTATGCAGGAGGTCAGAAAGCTTGCCCTCCAGGGGACAAACCCGTCGCTCACACCAGAGGGGCGCACGAGCATCTCGGTCCAGCTCAAGGGCATCTCAGAAGAGCTTGCAAGCGTGGCGAACACTCAGACCCTGGGGCGTTATATCTTTTCAGGAAGCTTGAGCAACGTGAAGCCGTTCGTTGAAACTACAACAGGCAATGAGCCTTACAACTATGCAGGCGACCAAGGCCAGCTCACGATTCAGATATCGCCAGGGAACTACGCTACGACTACGGTCAACGGCGATTCGGTGTTCAATATGAACGGTGCAGCCGCAGCAGGCGCACCGGACATATTCACTATGCTGAAGAATCTCAGCGAACTGGTAGAAGCGGGTGACACGGCTGGGATATCGAGCAGCCTAACCGGTGTAGACGCCAATCTGAACAATGTGATAGCGTCGCAGGCTCAGATCGGTGCGAGACAGGCCAGGTTGTCCACAACCAAGGAGAATATGCTCGATGCCAAGGTGAGCACAGAGAACCTGCTTTCAAAGACCAGGGACGCGGACATGGCCGAAGCGATTATCGATCTCCAGACCAAACAGAACGTTTATCAGGCGGCCCTTTCGACCGCCGGAAAAGTTATCCAACAGACTTTAGTAGATTATATGAATTGATCCAAGCTTTAAGGGGTGCTGACACAATGATAGTCGAGACAACAAGATTTGGAACGGTAGAGGTAAATGACCAGTCCGTGCTTGACATGCCGGATGGGATGATCGGGATTGAGCGGTGCAAGAGATTTGTGCTTCTTGAGGAGCGACCCGGCACAGCGTTCAAGTGGCTGCAGTCGGTGGATGATCCAAGGATCGCGTTTGTTGTGATCAACCCCGTGGACTTCTTCCCAGATTATGATATCGATATTC
Organism: Armatimonadota bacterium; assembly: GCA_038207085.1. GTDB lineage: Bacteria > Armatimonadota > UBA5829 > UBA5829 > DTLH01 > JBBRAE01. Next base: position 39,743 of record JBBRAE010000007.1, on the reverse strand, counting down.
CTGACGACCAGGCGGCGAGCCTTGGACTGAAAAACTCGTCTGATGCGGCGATGCTGACTACGGTCACCATCTATCCGGATGCAGGCAAAGTCACAGCGAACCTCGTTGGTCCGATCGTTATGAATACGCGCACTCTTCGCGCCGCACAGGTAGTGCTTTCTGATGACAGATACTGCACAGGCCACGTGATAGGCGCGAAAGAGAGCGTTGAGTCTTCACCAGAGCTGGCGAAGGCGGCCTAACCCGCATTATTCACGCTACTCGTGAATAATGCTCTGTTAGCGAAAGCTTATTTGCTTCACTAATAAAGCGGGCTAGACAACAGAGGGGCCGCTCCCATATCACGGCGCAGGTAGCGCCTGCTCTTTCGCAGCCTTTTAGTCTGCTGTTGAGGACGGCGCAGGTAGCGCCTTGGAATTGAAAGGGGGCGATCGCGGCGATAGATACGAAGGTTCATGGGTGGTCGGAGCCATAAACGACGGCTCACCCGTTGATACCCACGGTTCCGGATTTGCCGGCGCAAGGAACCGGGCGGGCATAAGCAGGCCGGTAACACAATCTCTAGGGCAGGATGCCCAACGGGCCCACCAGGATGGGGGCTCGACCTAAACTCAAGGAGGAACATAAACAATGGCACTTCGAATCAACCTTAACACGGCGGCAATGAATGCACAGAGACAGCTTTCCAGCACAGACCAGTCCCTGGCGGGATCGATCGAGAGACTGTCAAGCGGCTACCGGATCAACCGCGCAGCGGACGACCCGGCGGGTCTTGCAATCTCAGAGAACCTGCGAGCCCAGGTCAGTGGTCTTGGCCAGGCTATCTCCAACTCAAGCGACGCCGTAAACCTGATTCGGACGGCAGAAGGAGCCCTGTCAGAAGTTCACAACCTTCTCCGCACAATGCGAAACCTTTCGCTGCACGCGGCGAACTCAGGAACCAACGACTCAACGGCCCTTGAGGCTGACCAGACTCAGCTCGATTCAGCTGTAGCAGCGCTCGACAGGATCGCGACGAACACTCAGTTCGGCAACAAGACACTGCTTGACGGCAGCGCAAACAGCCTGGCATTCCAGGTCGGCGCCAACGCTCAACAGTTGACCACGGTCGACATTGACAGCGTTTCGTCTGTCTCTCTGGGTATTGATGCGCTCAATCTCTCTTCTGGCGCACAGGCATCGATTACCGCGCTGGACGATGCCATCAAGACAGTATCCACACTGCGTGCTACGTTGGGTGCAACTCAGAGCGATCTGCAGTCGAACATCACGTCCCTCGGCGTTGCGAAAGAGAACATCGCAGCATCGGAGAGCTCGATCAGAGATGCCGATATGGCGTCGGAAATGGTTCAGTTTACACGAAACCAGATCCTTCTCCAGGCAGGCACCGCGATGCTCACCCAGGCAAACCAGGCGCCTCAGTCGCTGCTTGGTCTCCTGAGAGGTTAATGAAGGCTAGCCTTCACTGATTGGTGGGCGGCTGCTCGGGGAAACTCGGGCAGCCGCCACTCTCGGTTGAGAGGAGGCCAGCATGACAATCGGAAAAGCGCCACATCAGAAGGTGGTAAACGCAATGGACGATATACTGAAACTCGGCCCGGTCTATATATAGACAAAGCCGCGTAAGGCATCGAAAGGAGGTTGATTGGATGGCATCTTCAGTAGTAAGTGGGCTTGCATCCGGTATGGACACCCAGGGGATCATCGACAAGATGATCCAGATCGAGCGCCAGCCGATTGATCGGCTTCAGGCAAAGAAAGACACGGTCAGTACCCAAATCGCCGCATGGCAGACGGCAAATACACGCCTGCTCGCTGTGAAGGAGAAGATCGACACTCTTGTAAAGCCATCGACTTTCGATGCGAAGACTTTTACCACGGGTGATGACACTCTGATCAAGGGTTCCGCGAACTCAAGCGCATCGTCCGGGATCTACTACGTTACAGTCAACGCGACGGCACGCGCGGAGCAGCAAAAATCCCAGGGTTACGCCGACACCACGAGCACCCGAGTAGGGACTGGGAAGATTACGATCACCGTCGGAAGCGGCGCGCCCAAAGAAATATTGGTCACTGACGCCAATAATACCCTTGAAGGCCTCAAAAACGCGATTAACAACGCAGACGCGGGAGTCGCGGCGGCTATCGTAAATGATGGCGATGCAACCAATCCCTATCGTCTGGTTATCACCAGCAAGACCAGCGGCGAGTCCGGCGCGGTGACGGTGGGGAGCACACTTTCGGGTGGCACGGCTCCGACTCTAAGCATTATGCAGGCGGCCAGGAATGCCTCGGTCACTCTTGGACAGGGGGAGGGAGCTCTCACCGTCAGTAAGAGCGCAAACACAATCACGGATTTGATCCCCGGAGTCACTCTGAACCTTCAGAAGGATGACGCGTCAAAGACTGTGACCATCACACTCGAGAATAATCCCGAAGAAGTGAAAAAGGCGATCAAAGAGTTCGTCGAACAGTATAACAACCTCACAGATTTTATGAACCAGCAGTCCAAGTTTGATTCTGCGTCGAATAAGGGTGGCCCGTTGATGGGTGACACCACGCTGCAGGCTATCCAGTCCGACTTGATAAACCGAGTGTTCAGCCCGATAAGTGACAAATCAGCGAAGTATATAATGCTCTCTCAGGTCGGGATAACGTCGATGTCCAGTGACAACAAGCTTACCATCGATGATAGCGTGCTTGATGAAGTGATCGCTGACAGTCCAGAGCACCTCAAACGGCTATTCTCGACTATGGGTACTGCCGACAGCACGTTTGTGTCGCTTTCGTCGGCCAAGGCTGAGACCAAAGAAACAAACACGGGCTATGCGGTCAACATTACGACCGCGGCTACTCAGACTCGCGTGACCTCAGGCGTAGCTCAGACATCGAACCTCGGGCAGGATGAGACGATCTCGGTCAATGGCAAGGATATCACGCTCTCCTCTGGTCTGACTCCCACCCAGGTGATCGCAAGGATCAACGAGTTTAAGAACAGCACCGGCGTCACCGCGTCGCGGACCGGCATCGACGGCACAGGATCGGGTGACTATCTTACGCTGACGGCGTCCGCTTACGGATCATCCAAGGTCATCAAGGTAGTCTCGAACACATCCAATGGCGGCACAGTTCCAAATAATGCTACCTCGGGATTCGGAACCGTGCAGATCGTGCAGAGCAGCGTCAAAGGCGAGGCCGGTACTGGCACTGGTGGCGTTACGACTAGTGGATCGGACTTTATCTCACGCATAACTGCGGGCGTCGCACTGACAAAGACTATCGGGAAAGACCAGACGATTACGGTCAACGGCAAGGTAATAGCCCTGACCATGAACATGACCGGGCAGCAGGTGGCCGATAAGATCAACGAGTATACGGGGACAACCGGAGTCGTCGCCTCTCGGACCGACATCAACGGACAGGGGACAGGTGACTATCTCACGCTTACGGCCACGCAATCCGGCTCTCCTAAGACGATCACGGTGCGCTCAGGTGTGTCAAACGGTGGGGATGATCCCACTGACGACACTGACGGATTCGGCAGGAACGAGCTTGTCGTCGGTAGTTCATCGGGTGAGTCAGGCACGGGGACAGGAACAATCGGACAGGACGTTGCGGGAACGATAAACGGCGAGTTGGCTACCGGAAGAGGTCAAATACTGACCGGCAACGACGGCAACGCCAATACCGATGGCCTGGCGCTCAAAATTACGGCTACGACTATGGGCGACCTCGGCAAGATAACCGTGAGCAAGGGTATCGGTGCTCTCTTCAGCGAGTATCTGGACAATGTCACACAAGCCAAGACAGGAGCCGTTTCGAGTTCAAAAGACCTTCTCACAACACAGACGACCAGCATTGACGAAGAAATCAAGATGTGGGAAGACCGTGTCACACGGAAGCGCGAGTTTCTAGTTACCAAGTTTGCCCTGATGGAAGGGGCTATGAGCAGACTACAAGGGCAGGGCAGTTCCCTGTCGTCGTCACTCGCTTCAGCATCCGCAGGATGGCGGTTGTAAAGTAACCTCCGACGTAGGACGTGAACGGTAAATGCGCCGTTTACGAAGGAGAGGAAAGGCAGGATGCCATGATTACCAGTAACCCATACAATCAGTATTTGGAGAACCAGTTAAAGACAGCGACGCCGGGAAAGCTCCTGGTGATGACCTTCGATGCTGCGATTAAGTTTGCAAAAGCCGCGACGGAGAGCATGCAGGAGCATAACCTCGACGAACAGAGCAGAAACATCAGACGAGTGCAGAATATTCTAGTTGAGCTGATGTCCACTCTGAACAAAAAGGCCGATCCCAAGCTTGCCGACGATCTATACGGCCTCTACAGCTTCATGTTCGACAGGTTGACACATGCGAGCATTACCGATGACCAGGCAGCGCTTGCGGAGGTCATTGAGATGCTGGCTGAGATGCGTCAGACCTGGTCTGAGGCTGAAATGGTCGTCCGTTCGGGTATTCCGTCTGCGACCGCCGCGATGGCTGTGGGGGCTCGATAGATATGATAGCAACCGCGCAGAAGAACAGTCAGGAACAGGCCATTGATGCGGCAAAGAACTGCGTCCAGGCGCTTCTCGCCGCTGAGCAGACGACCGATGATCTCACCACTGCGATTCGGCTGTGGGAGGACGATCAAAGCATCGTTGGGTCGATGCTCGATACCCGCGCAGCGCTCTGTCGCCGCGTGACAGAAGCTGCGTTCGAACTGAGCGCTGCGGTGAAATTGACCGTTGCAGAGACCGGTGGGATTGGTAAAGAACTTGGGGCCGCGATTGAGCAGGTGGAGGCGGAACAGGCGAGGCTTCTCGGCAAACAGATGGAATGTCAGACTGCGCTTGCTGGAGAACTGAAAGAGGTCGAGGTCGAGCTTCGTTCAATGACACGCCACAGGGAGCTGAAGAACGTCTACCACCGACCTCCGGCAAGGAACGATGCGCGGTTCCTCGATAACCGCCATTAGGCGATCGAATCTACCCAAACGGAACAGGTTAGCCGTATCGATATTGGCCCTCGGCCTCGGGGCGTCGATGCTTGTCGCCGGTTCCGCGCGGGCCGCAGACGTCTGTGCGCGTGTGGAAGATAGACTGGAGCGACTTGAGACGCTTTCGGGCGCTGGAGTCACCCAGATCGGTCGATCAAGGCACGGGCGGCCGATCAAAGCCGTAATACTCACGGAGCCGAGTCGTGACCCATCCAGCTATAACAAGCGAACGAGGGTTCTTGTCATATCCGGTCAGCACGGCAACGAACCGACGCCCGTGCGGGCCGCGCTCGACATCTGCGACCAGATCGCTGTCGGCAGCAGAGAGTTTCCCGTGGAAACGCTCAGTAAGTGCGTCGTCGCTGTCATCCCGATAGTAAACCCCGACGGCTTTTCTGCCCACAGGCGCCTAAACGCCGCAATGTCTGACTTGAACAGAGACTGGGCATGTGCAACGCAGCCGGAGACGGCGTCGGTGTTGAGGTTCATCAAGAGGTTTCGTCCCGAGGTCGTGATCGACATGCACGAGTGGACGAGCGACGACCCCCACACACCTGACTGCATTGAAGCTCCAGCCTTCGGTGACACGCCACAGAACATGCTCGCCAGGCGATTGTCGGCGTATGCGTTCAGAGCAGGGCAGGGGAACGTTCTTCCACTCAAACCGATTTACTACGGACCGGAATGCGACAACAGGCTCGCCCACCGAGCACTGCTATCTCGGGGGATATGCGCGTTTCTGGTCGAGACCGATCCAGACGAGCCGGCGGCTGTAAGGGTGGGGGCGTACGCGTCGTTTGTGCGTTCTGTTCTGGACGGCCTCATGAGCAGTCCTGACCCGACGATAGCGCAAAACCTTGCCGCGCTGCGGAAGTCCTCCCGGTGCGAAGAGATCGTCGCATCAGCGGTTGATGCTGGGCTGGAGGAGAAGCCTCAGCCACAGCGCAAGTCGAAGGGCAACTTCACGCTGCTTGTCACAGCAGGGGCGGCATGCCTCATAGCGACTGCAGCGTGTTCGAAGAAGTCCAATGGTGGAGCAATGCAGGTCTGTGCGGTCACATCGACCCCGCGGAGCCTGAGCGAAATAGCATCTTCAGACCTCTCGATCACTACCAAGCGCACCATGATGCGGCAGCGGCCCCGCGCAAGCGACAGACAAAAATAGGGAGCTTCTCGAACTTCGAGAGGCTCCCTATGGTCTCAAGTATGGACTGCTTGGCCGGTTTACTTCATCTGCGGCAGGATGATACCGCGCAGGATGATGTTCTGGCAGAGCAGGAACACCACGAACACGGGTACCGACATCAGAACAAACGATGCCATAACTGTCCAAGGCAGGGATGCATACGTGGTATTGAACTGATACAGCCAAACCGCAAGGGTCCACATCTGCGGCTTCTGACATACGATAATCGCCCACTCCCACGAGCCGTATGCGGCAAAGAAACTTCCAAGTGCGATAACTGCGAGAATCGGTTTTGAGAGTGGCAGTGTGATCCGCACGAACACAAGCCACTCTGGCGCACCATCTAGAGCTGCAGCCTCATAGAGTTCCGGCGGCAGGCTGTCAAAGAACCCCTTCAACAGGAATATGCTCATGCCGTTTGCTACACTTGGTAGAATAAGCGCTGCGTAGGTGTTTAGAAGATGCAGGTCCCTCATCAATAGGTAACCCGGGATCATCGAAACAGCCGCAGGAAACGCCATAGTCGAGAGCATAAAGAGAATAACAGTCGGGGTCGCTCTCATCTGGAAGCGTGACAGGGCGTAAGCCGCAAGCGGGTTGACTGTAAGCGACGCGAGGAGCATCAGTGCGATAAGTATCGTCGTGTTGGCAACCGCACGGCCCCGGAAGAGCATATAGTGAAGCACGAAATCATAGTTCTGAGTAAGCGATGCAATGTAAAGCGGACGCTCGTTCTTCACGAACGTGGTGAGGTAGGCCATGTCGAATCTTGGCGACGCCAGCTCAATATTCTTATAGTCCGTGCCGTAAAGCCTGTTGACCTCAGCAAGGCTACCATGCTTCTTGAGCAAATATTGCTGATAGCTTGCCTCTGAGCTGTGAGTGATCTTTGTTGAGTAGGGCAGGGTGTCAACAAACCTGAACCACGCGCCGGCGATGGCATCGTTTACTGTAGGCATCGTAGCTGAGAGTTTGACATCGTCCCACGAATTGTAGTGGGTCTTCAGCGTCGTGTTAGCGGTCTTCAGATCGCCATAGAACATTCCCTTGACGTAATCTCGGAATGCGGCGTTCATCGCAGGTGTGGTCTTCAGTTCGATCATGCGCGCAGGATAGTAACTCTGGACGAATTTCTGATACGCGGCCTTCATATTTGCTGGCGCATCGGCGGGGACCGGGAATGGCGTATCCACCAGAGACTTGAAGTTAGTTCCAAACGCCCGGTTATAGTCATCAATCGTGACCGGAGTGTCACCAGGGAACCCAGCCAATTTGCGCACGTCCGGAGCACTGAGAGCATTAAGCCATGCCGATTTCATAGGAAACGGCCTGGCTTCACATATAGGGACAACTTCAGTGATGAACTTATTCCAGAGCATCTGCAGCTTCTTGGGCGAATCGTTTGCGGGAGCATACGGAACACGCTTGAACGAGTCGTAATTGGCGCCAATTGCGGCATTAAACTCACTGATTCGGATCTTGCCGCTGCCTTTCAAGCCAAGGACGCTCCTGCTATCAGGGCTCTGCAGTATATCGTACCACTTGTTTTTTATTCCGCGAGGTAAGAAGAGGCGATCTTCATAGGCACGAGCCATGTGTCCGAAGTCTTCAGCCCGACCATCGTTAACCGGCCAGTAGCCGTGCTGATCAAGCGGAAGCTCTTTTTCCCGACTCGACTGAATGATGAAGAAGTCATCAATCGGCACTCCCCAACGGTCGCTCAGAAGATTTAGCGATAGCTTTTGGAGATCTGCTTTCGATAGTTTATCTGCCCCAGGTTGCTTTGCAGCCATTTGCGCGTAGTGTTCGCGGAAAAACGATGCAAGCAGTCTATCGTCGTAAATACAGACATCATCATTTATAGGATAATGAGCGCAGAAGTCGGCATAATCAGCAGACATGCGCTGCACCTGCACCCAGCGCTTTGGGTCCTTGGCCTGATCAAGATAGCTCTTCGCGAACGCATCGCTTACCTTCTTGTTTTCTCCAACGAGAGTCCAAGTAGTCCAAGTCGCCGGAGTAGTGGGAAATGCATGTCTGTAATGGTCAAACGCACCGCGCACAGTTTCTGGATAATACGGTGCTATTCCTCTAATGAACCTGTCCTCTCTGCTCCAGAGTGAGCGGGAGAGCGGGGCATACCTATTGAAATCGACTGCCGTGCTCACGGAAGCCGTTAATGTCATCAAGAACGGATATGCCATAGCAACGCCGAGCACTGCCAGCACAGTATACATGCCCGCGACCAGAAGTCGCATCTTAAGGGACTTTCGTCCAACTTCGGGTATAATCGACATCTTAAATCTCCTCCACTCTGCGGAACTCGACTTTGCGAAGCACTCTTATCTGCATATATGCAAATCCGATAAGTGCGCTTCCAAGTATCCAGGCCATAGCAGTCGCGATGCTGAATCTGAGGTTGGCGTACGCCTCGATCCAGATCGCCATACTCAAGACCATCGTCTCCTTGCCGGGACCACCGAACGTGAGCAGGAAGATGTTCCCCATACTCTGGAATGTTCCGATGAACGCTCCGACGAAGTTGATTATGATAAGAGGCATAAGCTGGGGCACCGTGATGAACCGGAGCTTGCCGATCAATCCTGCGCCGTCTAGATCGGCGGCTTCATAAAGCTCGTCAGGTATGCCCTTCAGTGCTGCAAGATAGATAAGAGATGCCATTCCCATTCCAGCCCAGATGCCTGGGACGATGGTCGCCATCATAGCTGTGGCGGGGTTCCCCAGCCAGTCGATTGCCTGGTAATTCAGGTGGACAAACGGCAAGTAGTTCAGGATGTTGATTCCGAAGTGGAGCATCTGGTTCAGAAGACCTGTGTCTGTTGCGTTATACATCATTTTCCAGAGCAGCGTGATAACCAGGCCGCTTGTAAGCTGAGGCAGGAAAAAGACGCTCCTCCAGAAGACTTTTCCTCTAGGAATCTCAGAAAGAAGAAGTGAGAGCATAATCGGCGCGGTGAACGCGAACACGAGGTTCAGCGCGACGAACTTAAGTGTCTGTCTGATATATATGAAGAAGTCGGGGTTCAGAAATATGTTGATGAAGTTATCAAGACCAACCCAAGGCTTCGCGCCGATGATGTGATAGTCTTGAAACGCCATAACTACGCCGCGCAAAAGCGGATAATATCCCCAAAGCGCGATCAGTCCGAGGGCAGGGGAGAGAATCAGCCACGGCACCCAGGTGTTGTATATTCCCGCGCGCCTGGTGCTGGGCGTTTTGACCTCAGATTTCAGGTTGGTGCGGACGATCATTGCTACGAAGAACAGCACAAGTGCGGCAACAACACCGAATATCCGCCACGCGAGTGGTCGATATTTGGCAATGTCTTCAGGCCTGCGATCGAACATTGTACCTGTGTTTGCCGTGAAGTTCAATGCTTTCAGGTCTTTCACGTAGTTCTCGTGCTCTCCTGAATCAGAAAGCACAAGACTCAACACTTCGTTGTTGAGGGCGGTGTTCATTGTGTCCCAGAACCCGGCATACGGCTCAGTGCCGGTGAAGATGCTTCCGTTTTCGATCCCTGTGTGGATCGCCATAAGTGAATGTGGAATTTCTCGGATGTAGCCTTCGTAGCCGAGTCGTTTCAGATCCTTGGGTTTGACGAAGCGGGCCTTGCCCGCGATGACCATCTTTCGGATGCCGTCATCTACAGCAGCCGGAGAAGTAAGCGTAGAGAGGACTTTCCAAACTGCTTCCCTCTCCGCCTTGGGGCGACGTGCTACGCCTTCGGTCATTACTGCAAAGTGTCTTTGGGCTTGGATAACTTGTTTGCCGCCGGGACCAGCGGGGATAGCGAAGGCACCCAGTATCCCGGGGTTGATGCCCATGCTCTGTTCCATCTCACCAGCCTGGTTGTAGAACCACTCGGTCATCGCCATTTCGCCGCGCTGCATCTTTGCGCCCCAGTCCACACCGGCTGTTTGTCCACCCCACCCTCGGGCGACACCTACAACGACATCCTCGGCTTTGAACTTCACGACTCTGCCGTTTGCAAGCTTGATCTCGCCAGTCTTTGCCTGCTTGGGTGTAAGGTTGATGGGTTCGTCGTTAGTGGGATCTTTGATGAATCTCTGCCAGCGGAGTTTGTGATAGAACGCGGTTGCCCGGATTGCTGCGGGGCTGTCGAGATCCGCCTTCCATTCCGTGGGGGCTTGCCCCAAATCTTCTCCGGTGTCCGGCGCGAGAAAGCTGGTGGCTTCCATCGGGAAGGAATACTTCTTACCGGTCTTGGTGCTCGTCTTGATCTGAATGACGACGCTACCACCAGCGGAGTTTAGCCACGGAAGCCAGGTGAACCCGTGGGATGGGATCGCAAACGCGTAATACCCTTTTTTAGGATTCGTCAGTTTCTGGCACCAGTAGAAGAACTCATCCCACGTCTTTGGTGCCTTATTGGGATCAAGCCCTGCTTGGCGCACGAGGTCGGAGCGATAGATGATACCCATCTGCCAGGATCCGGCGGTCGGCAACCCGTAGACCTTGCCATTCACAGTAGCGATCTGGCGAGCGAGATGTGGAATAAGTTTCCAGCCCTCCCATTTCGCCTCGCTGTCGTCGATCTGACCGTTGCCGTTGGTGTCATCACCGATCCATTCATTAAGTGGCAGAAGAAAACCCTGTTTGATGTCGTTTCTAATAATGTGGGACCAGCAATAGTAGAGATCCGGAGCGTTTCCTCCAGCGATGGACATAAGAAGCGATGTACGGACTCCGCCACCTGGTAGAGAAAGACCAGCCCATTCTTTAGCCTGTATGTTGGGGTTCTTCTTCATAAGCAGAATCAGCGGATCAGTCGGAAGGATTGCGGAGGAGCCTGACTGTCCACCCCAAAGGCCTTGCATTACTACTGCAATTTTCCCGGTATCCGCGCTGCACGCGTTTGGAGCTAGCAGGCAAAATACGGCTAGCGCACATGTCGCAGCCAGGTGACGATAATAGTTGGAAATCATGCACTATTCTCCATGACAAGTAGGTAACACGAGCACTGTGATCCATTTTGGTCCCATCACACTACTGTGTTCTGCATATTCTTTGAGAGTCACATCATTCGTCGCAAGACGCAATTGGTGAATTGTGACCGGTGGCGCATAGCGCCAGCCTTTAAGAGACGGCGCAGATAGCGCCGTCGATGCGGACCATCTACAAATACAGACGGTGACGAAGCTCTACTATTACCAATATTTTACCTTACACCTGGGCACATTGGCAATGCCCCCAGCGACTGGGGCCGTACCAGATGGAGATCGATATCGCATTTAGCCCGCTTTATTCGTGAAACGAATAAAGCTTTCGCTAACAGAGCATTATTCACGCTACTCGTGAATAATGCTCTGTTGGTGCCTGTGCCTGATGGGTATAATGGGATGTTCGCCGCAACAAGTCTGGTGTATTCTGTCCTGCTTGTCGTGCTTTGAGGACCGCCACGGCGGACTTGACGAGGGCACGAGTTCCTGCTAACATACGCCGTAAGTGCACCCAGCGACTACCAAATATACGGACGTGCTGAAATGACGCTTCTCGCGATTCTATTACTGAGCCTTTTGGTGATGTTCATAATGGTGGGAGTGCTGCTGTTGTCCTCGGGACTCTACAGCCTCCTTTGGCCTCTGATCGCCCTTATTCCGATGCTGGCGATGCTCGGATGCTTCTGCCTCGGCGCGATCGAGTTGGTGCTACTTTTTGGCAGCAACGACGATCGCCGAATCGCCCGGCGCGATCTTCGCTACCTCGCAGCAACATTTGGCATCAGTGGTGTTCTGTTCTTTGTGAGCACGTTTCTGATGGGCAAGTTCTAGCCTATAACGCGCATTATTCTCGCTACTCGTGAATAATGCTCCGTTAGCGAGAGCTTTATTCGTAAAGCGAATAAAGCGGGCTAATACATACGCCGCATTTGTTCGGAGAGTATAGCCGCCTGGATCGAGTCTTTCGCCTTGTTTGCTAGTGACTCTTTCGTAGTGCCAGCGATATCGGCGTCGGACTGAGCCACCTCCACTATCAATTCCTGCCTGAGATAAACCGCCGTTCCGTCGGGGCTTATCCGCACTTCCCACTGCCCCGGGTCCTGCCTGAGCATCTTGTTCAGCGCATCTGCGATCTTTTTTGCGCGGTCCTTGGACGAAGCCGTCGGGTTGTCTGTGGGCTGGAAGATCACTTTGCCCGCGGCAACTACCTCTGAAAGCTTGTGGTCTTTTACAACTACATCCCTCACGGTAGCTACGGTGCCCGACTCGACCTGCCATCGGTCGATCGAGATACCGCGCTTGGTGAGGTTCGTGATGATGTTGCGCGCTCTGTCCCCGGAAAGCGGGTGGTCCTGAGCTGCGCCCATATTGTTTATCGCGGGGTTGTATGTTTCTTCTCTGGCAAGCCCCTCAAGGACAGTGACCATGCCGACTGGCTTATAACCGGTTTTGATCATATACTCGATCGCGGTGTTGTCGGCGTCGTACTCAGCCTTCTGGCTCCATGAGTTGAGCTTCGCCATCTCTACGAGTTTTGCGCCATAGAAGACGTTTGCCATATCTCCGCTGCTTGCCTTGCCGAGCGTTGCGGCGGCGATAATCAGGAGGATGCTGCTATCGATCTGGCTCTGCTTCCTTAGTAGCTGAAGCATATGGTGGTGGGAAACATGCGAGATTTCGTGGGCGATGACCCCGGCGAGCTCGTCGTCGGACTCTATCCGGTCTATCAGTCCCTTGTTCACGTATATGTAGCCGCCGGGAAGTGAGAAGGCGTTGGCGGTCTTGTCATCCACCACTTTGAAAGAATACGTGAAGTCCGTAAGGGTAGGTGAGCCGTAGCTGGCTTTTACTTCATATGTTTTTGCGATGGGGACTATCTTCAGCCCGATAGCTTCCACTCGCTTGATGTATTTGGGATCGGAGACGAATTTCATCGACTTGGCGGCCTCTGCGGCCCCCTCTTTGCCGAGGTTTCGTTCCGCTTCGATATCTTTGGCTTTCAGTCCGGCTGCGGTCGCAGGGATTGCGACGGCGAGCAGGGCAAGAGCGACGGATAGCATTCTGCGTGTTTTCATAAATTCCCTCCTATTCACTATCTTATCACAGACGGTGACAATAACCTATAAACGCCAACTTGGATTCAGAAACATTCCAACGGGGTAGACTCATCTAAACGCTTGCTTAGAGGAGATTTGATATGGCTGAACAGAACATCATAGTCTACAGCACGCCAACGTGCCCGTATTGCCACCAGGCGAAGAGCTACCTGTCGCAGAAAGGTGTCACATTTACTGATAAAGATGTTGCGGCTGATTTGCCCGCTCGGGAAGAGATGGTCAAGAAGTCCGGGCAGCTTGGGGTGCCGGTAATCGATGTCAATGGTCAGATTATAGTGGGTTTCAACCGTCCCAAACTCGATGAACTGCTGCAGTCGTGAGCCTTTTGATGATTTGGGGTAGCAGACGCTGCCCCTGGCTCTTCTTCACGATAGGAACGTAAATGGAAAATGGCGCCGTTTACGAAGGGGAAACGGAGACGATGCATGACCTGATTATCCTCGGTGCGGGACCGGCGGGCATGACTGCCGGAGTCTACGCCGCAAGGAAGCAACTTGATACGCTGATTATCACCGAAAACATTGGGGGGCAGACCACCTGGAGTTCTGAGGTGGAGAACTACCTCGGTTACACCTACATCACCGGCCCCGAGCTTGTGCAAAAGTTTGAGGACCACCTCCGCTACTTCAATCTGCGAATCGAATACAGCAAGACCACGCGGCTTTCCAAGATCAACGGTGGGTTTCAGGTGGAAACTGAGGACCTCCGCACGTTTGACGCGCGCACCGTGATCGTCGCCACGGGCAAGTCCCCACGGATGCTAAATGTCCCCGGCGAACGGGAGTTCCGCGGCAAAGGCGTCACTTACTGCGCCACCTGCGACGCACCGATCTTTGCCGGGATGGATGTGGCGGTGATAGGTGGAGGCAACTCCGGTGTGGACTCGGCTATCCAGTTGATGAAGATTACGCCCAAAGTCTATCTTTTGGAGGCAGGTGATCGGCTTAAGGCCGACGAGGTGTTGCAGGAAAAGGTCAGAAAGGCGCACAATGTAGAGGTTCTTCTGAACACAAAACCCAGAGAAGTGGTCGGAGACGTTATGGTTACGGGCCTTAATGTGGAAAACATAGAAACGGGGGACAAGCGCGCGCTCAAGGTGCGCGGCTTGTTTGTCGAGATAGGTCTGGTGCCAAACACAGGGTTTCTGGGTGGCTTGGTCAGGCTGAACAAGTATGGCGAGATCCCTGTCAACTGCGCTACCGAGACCGGAGTCGTCGGGCTTTACGCAGCAGGGGACGTGACCGACGTTCCTGAAAAACAGATAATAATCGCAGCCGGAGACGGAGCAAAAGCGGCTCTCGGTGCGTATTCTTATCTAGTGAGGCTCCCATCGAACGGCAGTTAGCCTGCTTTATTCGTGAAGCGTGAATAATGCGGGTTAGTGTCTGTTCGATCAAAAATCAGCAACCATAATGTGGGCATAGTTATCATAAGTGCATCTACCCGGAGGTTATGTTGAAAAAGTCATCTGCTCTTCTTTCCCTTGCGGCGATTATTGCCGTAGCGCTCGCTGGTTGCGGTCAGCGCACCGCATCCAAATCTCCCGCTCCCGAGGCAAGCGCGCCAGCGGCGGGCAAGTCCGTTTCCCCTGCAAAGCCGTCCGAAGCGGCGAGCACTGCGAAAAAGCCTGTTGCTCGGGCAGTCCCTGGTAAAGCTGCTGCAACCAAGGCTCCCGCACTTGCCGCAAAGCCGACTGCAAAGGATATTTTGCTCCGAACTGCTGGGGTATATAAGTCTGCGAAGTCGCTAGCCCTCGATGCGACTCTGAGCGAGTCTATGTCGCTTGCAGGCAAGAACAAGACTGCCCTGACGAGTCTGAGCCTGAAGTTCGCGCGTCCGAACCGAATGAACCTTAGGTTCTCCCGCGGCAAGGAGACGATGCAGGTCGTGACCGACGGCAAGAAGCAGTTCGTCTACGATTCCAATGCAAAGCAGTATCAGGAGCTACCGGCTCCCAAGGATATCAGCAAGGCCGCCGCGCAGGCCGGTGGAGGGATATCGACGATATCGCTTCTCGCCGGTGCGAAGCTCGACAGTTTTATAAAGAGCGCCAAACTTGTTGGCAGTGAGAGTGTGGGTGGGGTCGACTCCTATGTGATCGAGTATACCGTGCCTGCCAAGGGTATGCCGGGGCTGGTCAGCAAGGAGAAACTCTGGATCGGCAAAAAGGACGGTCTGGTCTATCAGATCGTGACCACCGGGACAGCGAGCGCCAAGGCTATGGCCGCGCACGCCAAAAAGGGCGCAAAGCCTCCCAAGGGACCACTTGTGATAACCCAGAAGGCCATAACCCAAAACATTGCTATGAACGCAGCGATCAGCCCTTCGACATTCAAGTTTTCTGCGCCAAAGGGCGTGACCAAGTTCGACCCAAAAGCGGCCCGTGCGGATATGCAGAAGCGCATTACGGCTATGGAAAAGAAGATGGACAAGACCGGAGACAAGGCTCCCGCGTTTGGTCTCGTCTCACTTGATGGCAAGCAGGTAACGTCCGCCGACTACACGGGCAAGCCGCTCATTGCGGTGTTCTGGTCGTCGATGTCGAAGTCGGCCAAGGACGGCATCGCCGATATGGCGAAGATTCAGTCGACGCTTAGAGCTAAGGGTGTCGGGCTGATCGCCGTTACACTAGACTCGAACAAGGCCGCCGCGGAGAAGGTCGTGAGTGACGCAGGGATCGGCTTCCCTGTGCTTATGGGGAACGACAAGGCCGGAGAGGTCGGCGGCAAGTATGGTGTGATGTATATGCCGACGGTGTTCATCATCGACGGCCACGGCGTGATCAAAGGCAAGGTGGTAAGCGACGCTCCGAGCGCGGGAGTCATCGCGGAACTTGCGAAGATCGGCGTTAAGTAGTGGAGGCAGGCTTGAAGATAGAGCGATTTCCCGAAAACCCATTGATCACGCCTGCTGACGTCCGACCGTCAAGGGATGGCTTCGAGATTCTTTGCGTGATGAACCCCGCGGTTACCAGGTTCGGCGATGAGGTGATCCTGCTGATGCGGGTCGCAGAAAGACCCAAGTGGAGCGACCCCGGCATCGTGCAGGCGCCGGTGCTCGAGTGCGAGAGTGGGGAACCAACACTTGTCATTCGAGAGTTCAGTCGCGACGACCCAAGCGTCGACTTTCACGACCCGAGGGTGATCACTACAACCAACGAGCTATTTCTCACGTCGATCTCGCACCTTCGGATAGCTCGGAGTCGCGATGGTCGCCATTTCACGATCGAGGACACTCCCGCGATCGTCCCGGACCGGCCCTCCGAGGCGTTTGGTGTGGAGGACCCGCGCATCACGCTGATCGATGACACCTACTACATCGTCTACAAGAGCGTGAGCCCGGTCGGGATCACTCAGAGCCTTGCGACCACGAAGGACTTCGTGACTTTTGAAAAGCAGGGAGTCATACTCTCTCCTGAGAATATGGACGCTATGATCTTTCCTGAGAAGATAGGTGGGCGCTTCGCCGCGCTGCATCGCCCGTTCCCGCACTACATCGGTCGCCCGAGTATGTGGATATCCTACTCGATGGACGGTATCTACTGGGGCGATCACAAGTTCCTGGCGGGGACGCTTCCTGGCAGTTGGGAAAGCGGGCGGATCGGCGGAAGCGCTGTGCCGTTTATGACCGAAGAGGGCTGGGTCGAGATATACCACGGCGCTACGGCGGATGACCGCTACTCGCTGGGCGCAATGCTCCTTCACCCTGAGCGGCCCGAGTTCGTCCTCGCCCGCAGCAAGCACCCGATCATGGAGGCCGAAGCGCCTTATGAGAAGGAAGGCCTCGTGCCGAATGTGATATTCACCTGCGGTTGTCTCGTTGATGGCGACAAGGTTACGCTCTACTACGGTGCGGCCGATACCGTGATCGCAGGGGCGGAGTTGTCCGTGCGTGAGATTCTGAAGACTATGGAATCTTAAATCTCATGGGCGGACTCGCGAGCGCGCCCGAGAATTATCCGTTGCCGTGAAAGGGCGGACACATTGGTCCGCCCCTACGGCTCTAAGCGTGAGTGACTTGTCGACGATCTTCTCGCCATCTACATTGATCTGGCAGTGTCGAATCAGCGTGTGCTCGGCTGCCGGGTCGATGTAGATCCCTCCGGGGCCGTAGTAGATATTCAACCCCTCGAAGATTTTCCAGTTCAGCCGTTCATTTTGGCCTGTGAGTCAGGCTTGATACCGAAGGTTATTCGTTTGTCTGAGCATACGACGATTGTGCTCACAGACGCGAGCAGGCAAATGGTCCGGCAACAAACGTTGGCACAGTGGCACGCAGTACGCTATACTGAGGCCAATATTTGTAGCAAGAGGTCTCTGATGAAAATTACTCCACGCGCGCGTGAGTTGTACGGCGAGCTTGCTCAGGGCTGGAATACCTGGGATGTCCATTCGGTCGTAGGTCATGTGTTCCTTCCTGATGGTTTCGAGGTGAGTTTCAGCGTTATAATACCGGACAAAGGCGGCTACTGCCGTGAGTTTTCGTGGCCGGAGGTCACGCGGTTCGGCGAGCATGCGATGGACGGTAGTTACACTGACGTCGACGTCTGCTACGAAGGAAGCAGCTTCCGTGTGGAGACTGCGTCCGATGGCCCGATCCTCTCGATGAAAGTCACCCCGATCAATGTCACAGGCGGCGAGTATGTAGCCTTTGAGGCACACGGCCAGTGGGGAGACTCATGGAACATCGCCGAGCGGGAGGGTACGATCGTTGCCGGGTCGCTTGACCGTAATTTTGTGATCGATACGCTCTCAGAGACGGTCGTTCCCGATTGGAACCCGATCCAAGGCGCTAACATAGTCGTCAAGCCGGGCAGCGAAGCCATCTACCTCCGAGTGAACGCAGAGGGGATGACTGAGGAGGACATCGACGCCTTCATCGCAGAGTCTCGCGAGGCCTGGCTTGCTTCGACGATCACCGCAGACGGCGACCTCGGCGAGGCGCTTGACGGGATGCGGCGGGTGATACTGTGGAATACAATTTACGACGCCCGAAACAGGCGCGTCGTAGCTCCTGTGTCGCGCAACTGGTGCCGTGGCTACGGCTACACGCACTACGGAATGGGCCCATACGCGCTGTTTGATTGGGACACGTTCTTTGCCGGACTGATGGCGGGACTGATCGACAAACGCCTGGCGTATGCGTTCACGTTCAGCATTCTTGAAGAGATCACGCCCGAAGGTTTCATCCCGAACCTCGGCGGTGCGACCCGTCACAGCCGTGATAGAAGCGAGCCGCAGGTCGGATCCTGGTGTGTGTGGAAGCTCTACCTGCAGTTTGGTGACACGTGGTTCATCGAAGAATGCTTTGACAGGCTGCTTGAGTGGAACAACTGGCGCTTCCGCGAGCGCGACTGCAACGGTGACGGGCTCCTCGAGCTCGCATCGACACCTTGGGACACGACTACCCCAGGCAGGCAGTGGCCTGAGAAGGGGGTGGGGGAAAAGCAGGGCGCGATGTGGGAGTCGGGACTCGACAACTCGCCGATGTTCGATGATGCCACCTTCAACGAGGAAAAACACTGCATGGAGCTTTCCTACGCCGGTCTCTGCGCTGAAATGGTCGCCGACTGCGAGTGCCTGGCTAAGATTGCCCGGGTTATCGGTCGCGACAAGGAGGCTGCCGAGCTCGAAAGTCGCGGCAAGCGCCTCGGAGAACTCATCAACTCCGAGCTTTGGTGCGAGGAGAAGGGGACATATCTGAACAAGCACTGGAATGGTGAGTTCAGCCCATCTATGTCGCCGACCAACACGTTTCCGCTGATGGCGGGGATCGTCCCCGAAGATCGGGCACGGCGGATCATCGACGAGCACATCCTGAATCCCAATGAGTTCTGGGGCGACTACGTCATCCCGATGATCAGCCGGGATGACCCAAGCTTTGAGACCCAGGACTACTGGCGCGGGCGGATATGGGCGCCGACCAACTTCCTGACAAACGAAGGCATCCGCCGCGCGGGTCGTTCTGAAGTGGCAGCCAAGATTGCCGGCAAAGGCCTCGCGATGTTCCTCACCAATTGGCGGGAAAACGGCAACGTGTGTGAGAACTACAACGCTATCACCGGCTACGGCGCGGAAAAGGGTGGAAGCGACCGGTTCTACCACTGGGGAGCTATGCTGGCCTACATCGGGGTGCAGGAATACTTCGACATGCAGGCTTGGGACGATTGCATTAAGCTCGGTGGAGTTCACACACCGCCGGGAACGCTCCGCAACGTTCCATTCCGAGGGCGCAAAATATCGGTGACGGTGGGCAAAGACTCCTGCGTCCACTGCCAGAATGGCTCAATTCACTCAACCGGAGACAGTGTCGCGGTGCTCACTCCTGACGAGCTGGAAACGTTCGTTGTGTGACTCAAACTGTCGGGGCTGGTCTCGTCAGCCCCAGTCGCTAATCTTTGCCTGACGGGCGTTCGGTCGCAATTGATTGGATAAACTCTGAGCTCTTAAGGTCGCGATCCAGCCTGTAACGCACGTACCACCTTATAGCGTTGAATATCTCGTCTTTGACCGGCTGTGGAAGTGTTGTCGCTGCGACCTCTCTCGCTTCGGCTGCAATGAGCTTCTTCATCGCCGCAACAGACTCACTTGAGAGGTAGAGCACATCGTCCGGAAGAGGGGCGCAGGTGTCGCACACGCGGCCTCCAAGTGATGGACTGAATGTGATACCGTTTTGCTTGGGGGACGACCCACAGCGAACGCATACGTCGAGCTCCGGTCGGTAGCCAGTCATCGACATCATCTGAAGATCGAAGTATCTCGCGACGATCTCGGGGTCAGCGCCTCCGTCAGTCAGATAGAGCGCCGAAAGCAGGGTGTCGAAGAGCTCATAGTTTGGGTCGCGTTCCTCGACCATTGCGTTTACGAGCTCAACGAGGTAAGTTGCGTGGCCGATGCGGTCGAGGTCGCGCCGAATGCTGGGGAACGACGCCTGGCTCTCGGCTTGGGTGATGACATCAAGCTCGCGGCCTGCTGCTGCGAAATACTTACCGTAGGTAAGTGGTTCGGTCGCCGCTGCCAGCTTGCTGAGCGGCCTGCGTGCTCCCTTGGCGACGGCAGAAAGCTTGCCCTTCTCACGGGAATATAGCGTGACGATACGATCTGTCTCACCGACGTTGATTCGGCGAAGCACAATAGCGTTCGTTCTATAGGTTCTCGACGACTCCAAACTCTACCTCCGCCGTCGTTCTGTAGCCTGCATGAAGTTCTCCGGGACGTAGGCTTCGACGATTTCAACCGCACTGCTGGTGCCGATGCGGTTTGCGCCAGCGTCGAGCATCGAAATCGCCTGCACGGGGGTTCTGATGCCACCTGCAGCCTTCACGCCCATGCTCGGTCCAACTACGTCACGGATTATGCGGATATCTTCTATAGTCGCGCCTCCGGGGGCTGTGCCCGTGGAGGTCTTGATGAAGTCCGCTCCGGCGTCGGCGATTATCCTGCAGGCAATGCGTTTTTCGTCGTCGGTCAGGTAGTAGGCCTCGATTATGAACTTGATAATCGTGCGCTTGGCATCCTCGGTCATCGCAAGGGCCCGGGCGGTGTCGGTCAGTTCGCTGATCTCGCGCTCGACGATGCTGATCTCGCCTGATTTCAGCGCAGAGATGTTGATCACAACATCGATCTCCTGCGCGCCGTTCGAGACGGCAGCACGCGCCTCATAGAGCTTAACAGCTCGACCGTTCGTGCCGAATGGGAACCCGACGACTGTTGCAGCTTTCACGTCCGTCCCGGCGAGTTCCCGCGCGACCACCGGCACCCAAAACGGGAACACGACGACTGTTGCGAAGTGATGCTCTTTCGCCTCATTACAGAAGCGTAGGACATCGTCCCTGGTAGCCGTAGGCTTGAGCAGGGTGTAATCCATCATTTTGGCGAATTGCTCTTTTGAAAACACTATTAAACCTCCGGCAAGTCGATCACACGATCGTCGGGAGATGCCCCCCGAGCGGTCTCACTTCGTCGCATTCTTAAGCGACCCTGTATACTCACGAACTTTGGCAAGGAGTTGCCCGTCCTTGTTTGACGCAATCAAATCGACAAGCGCGCTCCCGACGACGGCACCGTCAGCGAACCCCGAAATCTCTCGCACGTGCTCGGGCGTGGAGACTCCAAAGCCGACGGCGACAGGCTTGTCCGTAACACGCCGAATCCTCTCAATGAACCCAGCGATCTCGCTTGAAAGCTCACTTCTTGCGCCCGTGACGCCGGTGCGGGACACGCAGTAGATGAACCCGCTCGCCATTTCGGCAGCGATTGCGATTCTCTCATCGGTGCTCGTCGGGGCAAGCAGAAAGACTGTCGAAAGGCCGACGCTGTCGGCGGCCCGCTTCCAGTCCAAAGCTTCCTCGGGCGGCAGATCGGTCATAATGACCCCGTCGGCCCCGGCTAATGCGGCTTCGCTTGCGAAGCGTTCGAGGCCCATCTTTTGCACCGGGTTGAAGTAGGTCATCAATACGATCGGCGCCTCTGACTTTTTCCGAACTCGCTTTACGAGATCAAGAACGCTTGGTGGTGTCGTCCCTGCCTCAAGTGAACGCAACGTCGCAAGCTGGATGCTTGGCCCATCGGCGAGAGGGTCCGAGAACGGTATTCCTATTTCAATGATGTCGGCTCCGGCGTCGGCGAGTTCGAGTATCAATGACTCGCTCGTCGCAAGGTCCGGGTCGCCTCCGGTGAGGAAGCAGACCAGCGCCTTCTCGCCCTTGGCCGCAAGCTCGGCAAATCGTGTGTCTATCCGGCTCATTACCGCACCTCCATATACTTGGAGACGGAATCGACGTCCTTGTCGCCTCTGCCGGACAGGTTGACGATTACCACCTCATTCTTACCCAACGTAGGAGCAAACTTCTTGACGTATGCGACTGCGTGCGAAGACTCAAGCGCGGGAATGATCCCTTCGGTCTGAGAAAGCAACTCAAAGGCGTCAAGTGCCTCGTCGTCGGTGACTGAAACGTAATTGGCGCGGTTGGTCTCTTTGAAATATGCGTGCTCGGGGCCGACTCCGGGGTAATCAAGCCCGGCTGAGATCGAGTGGGTCAGCATCACCTGACCGAAGTCGTCCTGCAGAAGGTAGCTCATCGCCCCGTGCAGCACACCGGGAGAGCCTGCGCCAAGCGTCGCGCAGTGGACGCCGGTTTCAACACCGTGCCCAGCGGCCTCGACACCGATCAGCTTTACATCAGTGTCTTTGGCGAAGGGGTAGAAGATCCCCATCGCGTTTGAGCCGCCGCCGACGCACGCGACGATGTAATCGGGCAATCGGCCTTCTTTCTGAACGATCTGCTCTCGCGCCTCGATGCCGATGCAGCTCTGAAAATCGCGCACGAGCATGGGGTAGGGGTGAGGGCCGACGACTGAGCCGATGATGTAGTGCGTGTCCTGCACGTTTGTCACCCAGTCGCGGATCGCTTCGCTCGTCGCGTCTTTCAGGGTCTTGCTTCCCGAGCTTACGGGGATCACCTTTGCGCCAAGGAGCCTCATCCGAAAGACGTTCAGGGCCTGGCGTTCGATATCCTCCTCGCCCATATAGACCTCGCACTTGAAGCCGAAGAGCGCGCACGCCGTAGCGGTCGCGACCCCGTGCTGGCCCGCGCCGGTCTCAGCGATGATTCGGGGTTTCCCCATACGTTTCGCGAGGAGAATCTGCCCCATGACGTTGTTCAGCTTGTGCGCGCCGGTGTGGCAGAGGTCTTCTCGCTTGAGGTATATCTTCGCCCCTCCGAGCTTTTCTGTCAGCCTCTCGGCGAAGTAGAGTGGCGTCGCTCGTCCGACGTACTCGCGCATATAGTATTCGAGCTCGCGAGTGAACTCGGGGTCGGCTTTGGCGCGCTCATACTCGGCTGCGAGCTCATCGAGCGCCGGTATCAGCGTCTCAGGGACGTATCTTCCGCCGAACTGACCGAAATGGCCTCGGCTATCGGGGAGACTCATCTGCTGCTCTAACATTTCGGATAAACTCCTCCATCTTTGCGTGATCTTTTTTGCCCCGGAACGACTCGATTCCCGAGGATACATCAACGGCGTAAGGCTTGACGATTCGCACCGCTTCTGCGACATTCTCGGGCGTAAGCCCACCCGCGAGGATGATCGGCTTGCCGAACTCCTTTGCCCGAAGCGCGAGTTCCCAGTCAAAGGTCTGGCCCGTGCCGCCTTTCTGGTCCTTAGCCCAGGTGTCGAGCACGTACGCCGTGCCCAGTTCCCACTTTTTGAGCCATGCGAGCGACTCTTCGTTCTTGATGCAGACAGCTCGGAGCACTCTGTCCTGCCCTAGCCAGTCAGCGAACTGTTCGGTCTGGTCGCCGTGGAGCTGGATCAGATCGAGCGGCACCCAGTCCGCGATCGCCGATACCCTGGGGTTCTCGCTAGTAAACACGCCCACTGTTTTCACAAACGGCGGTAGTTGGTCGGCTATGTCCGCCGCCTCTTCGAGCGACACCTGCCGTGGGCTTTCGGCGAACACGAAGCCGATTGCGTCGGCCCCGAACTCGCATGCGGCGAGTGCGTCCTCGGCGTTGGTTATACCGCAAATCTTGATTCTTGTCATCGTCCGATCAACTCCAATAGCTTCTCTCCCGGGTCCTGGCGGCGCATCAGTGACTCACCGACGAGTGCCGCATCGACTCCGGCGTCTGCAAGCCTTTTCATATCTTCACATGTAGAAATTCCGCTCTCGCTAACGACTATCTTGCTCTGTGGGATTCGCGAAAGCAGCCGAAACGTCGTCTCTAGCGAGACTTCGAACGTCTGCAGGTTGCGGTTGTTGATCCCGACGATCTCCGCACCCGAGGTAAGCGCCGATTCAAGCTCCGACTCGTCGTGGACCTCGACAAGCGACGCCATGCCAAGTAATGCGGCATACTCCCGAAACTTCTTGAGCGTTTCGGTGTCCAGAAGCGCCGCGATCAAGAGCACTGCGTCTGACCCCGCCGCCCGGGCTTCCGTGATCTGAAACTCGTCAATCACGAAGTCCTTGCGAAGCGCCGGAAGGCTGGTCGAGTTTCTGCATTGTGTCAGATATTCGAGCTTTCCCTGAAAGAACTCTTCATCAGTCAGCACTGAAAGCGCCGATGCGCCGCACTGCTCGTAACGGGTGGCGATCGATATCGGTTCAAAATCGGCTCGAATCACGCCTTTGGAGGGCGAAGCCTTTTTCACTTCAGATATGACCCGAGGCATTGCGCCGTCTGGCCTGCGAATGGCCGAGGCAAAGTCGCGGGTGTCTGTCGGAAGCTCTCCGAACCCGCGCAAACGCGCCTTTCGTTCTTCCACTTCTATGCGCTTATGCGCCACAATCTTGTCGAGAATCACTGCCCGCACCTTTCCGTGAACGATTTCAGAGCGTTCAGGGCCTTCATTGCAGCCCCAGAGTCGATCGACTCAGCCGCCGTTTCAATTCCTGTCGAGAGATCACCCGCCACACCCGTTACGACGAGCGCCGCCGCCGCGTTTGCAAGCACGATGTCGCGCCGTGGGCCTGTTTCGCCAGATAGTATAGAGATCAGCGCCTGTGCATTTTCTTCGGGTGAGTCTCCCCCGGCAAGCGCCTCTGCGGTGACGGTCGAACATCCGAAGTCGCACGGCGCGATTGTTCTGGACGCCATCACGCCCGCGTTTACCTCGGCGACGAATGTCTCACCGAGCGTTGAAATCTCATCGAGCCCGTCCATCCCGTGGACGACCATCGCGCGCTCGCTTCCGAGTTTCGCAAGCGTCCCGGCCATCAGTTCGCACATCCCCGGGGCAAACACGCCGATGACCTGGAACTTCGCGCCGGCTGGGTTGGTCATCGGCCCGAGTATGTTGAATACCGTTCGTATTCCGATCTCTTTGCGCGGCCCGACGGCGTGCTTCATTGCCGGGTGAAGCGACGGGGCGAACATAAACCCGACGCCGCACTCGTCGATGCAGCGCCCGACGTCCTCAGCCGATAGCGCGAGCTTCACACCAAGCGCCTCAAGCACGTCAGCACTGCCGCATTTGCTCGAAGCGGCACGGTTGCCGTGCTTTGCGACAGCGACACCGGCGCCGGCGACCACAAACGCCGCTGTAGTCGATATATTGAACGTGTTCAGCTTGTCGCCGCCAGTCCCACAGGTATCGACGAGCTGCGTGCGAGAAGTTGGGACCTTGATCGATTTGTCGCGCATAACCCGGACAAATCCCGTGATTTCATCGACTGTCTCACCCTTCATCCGAAGCGCGGTGATGAGGCAGGATATTTGGGCAGGCGTCGCTTCGCCGTCCATTATCTCCGTCATCGCCGCGACCGCTTCGGCCTCGGTCAGGTGTTCGCCTTCAACAACTTTTCTGATAGCGTCTCGAATCATCATGTCTCCACGATTACCCAATGTAGTTGGTCTCGTTGGTCGTCGTTCGTTGGTCGGGGGAATCCGTCCCCCGACCCCGTTCCGCAGATTCCATCCGCCAACCCAATGGTCGACTATGCCCTATAAGCGAGCAGGGGGACAGATTCCCCGGACGAACCTACTTATTTGACAAAGTTCGCAAGCAGCACTTTCCCGCCCTCGGTCAATATCGACTCGGGGTGGAACTGCACGCCTTCAATGGGGAGGTCCTTGTGGCGCACTCCCATCACTTCGCGCTGGTCGGTCTCAGCGGTGATCTGCAGGCAGTCGGGCATCGTCTCGCGTCGAATGACGAGGGAATGATATCGCGTCGCCTGAAACGGGTTCGGGAGGCCTTTGAAGACGCCCTCGCCGTTGTGATGTATGAGCGAGGTCTTGCCGTGCATCAGGCGGTCAGCGCGCACCACCTCGCCGCCGAACGCGTAGCCTATGCTCTGATGCCCAAGGCATACGCCGAGTATCGGGACTTTTCCGGCGAAATGCTTGATCACATCCACCGAGACGCCCGCTTCTTTCGGTGTGCATGGCCCAGGCGAGATGATTATTCGGTCCGGCGACATCGCTTCGATCTCAGGGACGGTGATCTTGTCGTTTCGGTAGACCTTGAGCTCCTGGCCCATCTCCCCCAGATACTGAACGAGGTTGTATGTGAAGCTGTCGTAGTTGTCTATCATCAAAATCATATCGGTATCCTCACTCAAGGCCCGATTCGGCCATCTCTATAGCCCGAATCATCGCGGCGGACTTGTTCACGGTCTCCTGATACTCGCGCTCGGGGACAGAATCGGCGACGATCCCCGCTCCTGCCTGCACGTAAGCTGTAGAGTCTTTTATAAGAATTGTTCTGATAGTTATACAGGTGTCCATGTCGCCTGAATAGCTGAAGTAGCCGATCGCGCCTGCGTAGGTGGCTCGGCGGGTAGGCTCAAGCTCGTCGATGATCTGCATCGCCCTGATCTTCGGCGCGCCTGAAACTGTGCCTGCCGGGAATGTCGCGCGAAGCAGGTCATACTGGTCTTTATCCGGCTGAAGCCGCCCAACGACGTTTGATACTATATGCATTACGTGCGAATAGCGCTCTACGTTCATCAACTGGTCGACGCTTACGCTGCCGTAGCGGCAGACGCGCCCTATGTCGTTTCGTCCGAGGTCTACGAGCATGATGTGCTCAGCACGCTCTTTCTCGTCGGCCAATAGCTCTTCTTCGAGCCTTCGATCTTCTTCGTCGCTTCGGCCTCGGGGTCGAGTGCCTGCGATCGGCCTGGTCGATACCTTGCCGCGCTCTTCGGTGACCAGAATCTCAGGTGATGAACCGATCAACTTGATGTCGTCGAAGCTCAGATAATACATATACGGCGACGGGTTCACGCTTCTAAGCGCCCGGTAGACATCGAACGGGTCGGCTGTGATCGGGGTCGAGAAGCGCTGGGATAGTACTACCTGGATCACGTCGCCCGCCGCGATATACTCCTTGCAGTTTGCAACGGCGGCCTCGAACTCCTCCTGCGAGTTGAAGTTAGACGTGACGGGCCGGGGCTCTTCGCGCTTCGCGGGCTCGACTGTGTGAGCGACTGGAGCTCTTAGTTTGGCGATTAAGAAGTCGATCTTCTCTATAGCCTCATCGTATGCGGCTTCGATATTGTCGCCGACCCGGGCGTTTGCGAGCACCTTGATCTTGTGCCGGACGTGGTCAAATATTAGCAGGGTGTCGGTGAACGCGAGCAGGCAGTCCGGCAGGTCGAGGTCATCGGTCGTCGTGTCCGGCAGGTCCTCGAAGAACCGGATAATATCATAGCCGAAGAACCCTACCGCGCCACCGCAGAACTTGGGCAGGTCCGGGTCCGGCACCCACCTAAAGCGGTTCATCTCGCGCTTTAGCACCGAAAGCGGGTCTTCGTCCTGCCCGAGCTCGAATCGCTCGGTGATCTGACCGTCTTTCTCGATCTCGACCACGCGGCCCTTGCTTTTCATAATGGAGTAGGGGGCGCTTCCAAGGAACGAATAGCGCGCCACTCGTTCGCCGCCTTCCACGCTTTCGAGCAGGAACGAGTAGGCGTTGCCCGCGATCTTCTTGAACGCGGAAACGGGGGTCTCCATATCGGCAAGTATCTCGCGATAGACCGACACAAGGCTGCCGGATTTCGCGCGCTTTATAAACTCAGGTTTGTCCGGATAATACACTTGTCTCTCCCAGATCGTTAAGTGAGCTGTGCTGTAAGTCTATACCCCAAATGCAAAAAACAGCCGGGGCGTAAATACCCGCGGCTGCTATAAAAACAAAAACACCGCGGACCTAGTGAAGCTGTCCACGGCATGCTGTCGATTATCCTGTGCTTGATTCTAGACGCAAGAGGCCGGGCAAACTCCACCAAAGTTGGAGCCTCGCCACAACCACATTATCTTGCCTCCAGAAACGATAGCCTGCATTGCTATTAATTCTCCTAAAATGAAGTTTAGCAGGCGGACCCGCCACCTGTCAATAGAGTTTTGACAGATATTTAGGATTTCTCGCAGTGCAGGATGACGCCAGCGTCGTGGTGAATACTTCCGTATGCATATTGGATACAAACACCCAGTCCCGGCGATCGGGGCGATCATCCTGCGCGGTGAAGAGATTCTGCTCATCAAGCGTGGCAACGAGCCTGACAAGGGCAAATGGTCGGTCCCCGGTGGGAGCGTCGAGTTTGGTGAAACTCTCACTGAGGGCGTCAAGCGCGAAGTTCGGGAAGAAACGGGCCTTGAGATACAGGTCGGCGATCTCGCGGGCGTCTGTGATCTGATTGTCCGGGGCAATGAGGGGATCACCTTCCACTACGTGTTGATCGACTACTTCGCAACGGCGCTTCCAGGTGAGCCGGTCGCGGCAACCGACGCCGCCGAGTGCCGGTGGGTGAAGCTGGCCGACATCGGCGACTACGATGTCACCCGAACGCTGCTTGATCGCCTGGGAGAACGTGGGATGATCGAGTAAGACTACTTTTCAAGCTCTTTTAGCCTGGCTTCCGCGACGGCCTTGAGGTCGGGGTCGCCCTTGATCTCGGAGGCGCGTTTGTAGGCCGATTTTGCCGCGTCGATTCTTTCCACCCTGCGCTCTGCGTCTCCGAGTGATACCCAATACTGCTGGTTATTGGGGTACTCGGCGGAGAGCTTGCGTCGCACCTCCGCTGCCGCCTGGTAATCTCCCTGCTGCTCGTATTTCTTGGCGAGTTCCGGTGTAGGCGCTTCTGTATCCTTGGCGCTTGACTTCCGAGCCGTGCTGATCGAAGCAGGCGGAGCGGACTGAGCGGCGGCGTCCATTGACTTTGCCATTGTGTTCGACGCTTCAGCGCGAGGTGCCCCTCCTGCGTCTTCGTATGCCTCGGGTGCTGATGCGATGGCGACCTTTTCGCTTTCCATCAGCGTCGGTTTGTCGGCCATATCGCCCATGGTAGGAGCCGACGGAGCCGGTTCGGGGATGCTTGGAGTGACCGCTTCAGGGACTTTGGCGACCTCAAACGGCTTGCGGTGGCTGGGACTTGGCTCGAAGCGATGCGCGTTGTGCGGAGTCCTGAGCTTGGTGGCTGACTTTGTCTCAGATGGTTTTGCTGAGTAGTAAGAGGGAGCCGAGTCCGGCGCGGGTGTCCCGAAGGGGAGCTTGGCCACCTTGCTCGGGGTTTTTGACGCGAGGGGAGCCCTCTCTTCCTTGACACCGGAGTCGGTTAGCACTACAAACAGCACAAGCGCGGTTGCCGCAGCGGCTCCGGCCAAATACATGCCTCGGGGAAGCCATCCGGCAGGAGCAGGAGCAGGCGCTATTTCGCGCTCGATCCTTGCCCAGATGTTCGTCGCGGGTTCCATCGCAGGCTGGCGTGATTCTTGCACAGCTTTGCTTGCGAGGCGAACGAGAGAGACCTCCTCGGCGCACTTCGGGCAGTTTTCGATGTGCCGAGCGACGGCGTCGGAGCGCCTCTGGTCGAGTGTCCCTTCGATAAACGGTATGATGAGCTTTCGAGTCCTAAAACATAGCATATACTTGCCTAAGTCGTCTCTAACCAGTCGAGCTGCCCGCGCAGTTGCTTGCAGGCGTAGTGTAGCCTCGACCAGACCGTCCCTACCGAACAGTGGAGTATACGCGCGATCTCCTCGCACGAGTAGTCTTCAAAATATCTGAGCGAAACGACGATTCTGTGCTTTTCCGGGAGCTTTTCGACGGCTATTCGCACCGAGTTCTTGCGCTCCGCGTCTTCGGCGAGCGCGGGCGGCGTCTCTTCCTGTGGTGACATAAGCACAGAGTCGGCCAGATATTCAAATTCGTCTATGGAAGTCGTCTGCCTTATCTTCATCTTTCTGATGTGTTTGATGCTCGTATTCACCGCGATGCTGTGAAGCCACGTTGAGAACGCCGCGTCTCGGCGGAACTTGCCAAGCGACTTGTACGCAAGCACAAAGACGTCTTGGACGATGTCGTCCGCGTCGTCCCTGGATGCGACCATCCGGGAGACGATGCCATAGACAGCGCGCGTGTGACGATTCACAAGCGCGGCGTAGGCGGACAGATCCCCGTCTCTGGCCTTTTGCACAAGTTCGCTGTCAGTCGGCAGCGATTTCTCGACTACCGCCGTATCTTCCGGTGCTATATGGATACCCCCGGCGTTCATTTGATTTCCGTCAGTGTTCCCTTAGCCATAGTTGCGGCGATTCCTTCTTGTGTTTGTGGCCGGGAATTATCGTCTTTCACATAGTTAGACGCGTGAGGTGGTGAGAAGCTTCAATAATTGGAGAAGAAAATTGGCTGGAGCCTGAAATAGACTCCAGCCCGGGAATTCTTAGAACTTCCAGAGGCGACCCAGAGTAAGGGGCTGGTCCTTGGAGAATGCGAAATCGTAGCCTTTCAGCCCTATGCCGAGCGTCGGGGTGCCGTCGCCGTAGCCTGCGCGGAACGCTAGCCACTTGAACGGTCGAATCTCCGCGCCGAGCCTGAGCTGCATATTCTTGTCATACGCCTGGTTGATGTTCACAAGGTCAGCTGCGACAATAACGGAGTTCTTCAGTGTGGCCGTAGCGCCGAAGCTCAGCATCCGGTCGACGCGAACGGCGTCGAGGCTTGGTTCCAGCAGGTTGTTCACGATAACAGCCGTGGTTAGCTGGAGATTGGGGTCGGGTGTCTGGTAGATTAGGCCGAAGTCCATACCGATTCCGGTGTCCTGAACGAGCTCATTGACGCCTTCCAGCGTGAAGGCATCAAGGGTGAGCGACACGTCGGGGTTCTCTAAAGTCCCGTTGTTTACGGCGTTGGAAACCGTGATCCGCTGCCTTCGGACGGAGCTGCGCATCGCTTTCACGCGAACTCCGAGGTTGACGCCTTTGTGGCCCTTGACCTTCCATCCATAGCCGATTGACGGCAGGCTGCTTACGATCTGGCCTGTGACGTCTGAGTAGAAGTTGGACTGAATCGCGGCCAGGTCGGGTGCGCCGGTCTCAGAGTCGACGTATCCTGACCAGTCGACAGCGTTCGGGTCGGCTGCCCACTGCTTGAAGCCCGCGCTTGGCATAATATCTGCGTTGGCCTGTCCGTCGAACATAACCACGACTCTGCCAAGGCTGAAGCCGGTCGTGCCGGAGAGTTCAATCAAGGTGTTGCGCTTACCCAGTTCGCGTGCGAGTTCAATGGAACTCGACGAGGAATTGTCCACGCTGTTTGAGATGTCGGTAAGCTTGGAGAGACTGGTGCCATCGAACTTGTAGTCGAAACTTGGGAGCATATACCTGAACTTTGAGGCCTTGATGGCGTAAGCCGCGGGGTTGATCGCCCCGGAGACGATTGGGTCGCCGACAAGGGCAAGCCCCGCGCCGCCCATAGCCACTGAGCGGGCGTTTGACCCGAAGTTTACCTCTGCCTGAGTGGCCGAGATCGCTACCGCAAGCAGTGCGAACGAAATAATTGCACGTTTCATAAGTGTAAAACTGCCTCCTTCGTAAATGCTGGTTTTTGCCATTTACGTAGCCTTTGTGATGGTAACAACATCAGCGCGGTTTGTGCGCTGTGAGAGTCTTCATCACAACTCCTTCCGTGGATAGGCAGTTGCCTGCCCTCCATCTGGTAATTTCGGTAAAACTACCAGGTTTCTTCAGTGTAAAGGGGCATTTTGACTGCCGGCAGATGTAGTGTAAAACAGATGAGCTATCACATGCAAGCGAATAAAGCTTTCGCTAACAGAGCATTATTCACGCTGCTCGTGAATAATGCGGGTTAGTAGATCGGCACAAACACCATCAGCACCATCGTGGCGACGACGAGGGTGATCGACCCCAGCACTCCGGCGTCGGGCGAGTAGAGCCCTCCGGTCAGCCATTCGGGGCCGTCGACCGCGCAGCACAGAATCCCGGAGTCGTAGATCTTGCCGCTTGTGGGCATCCCGAACACGGGGCCCATCGCGAGGTTCCAGCCGAAGTGTAGTCCAATGGGCGCCCACAGGCTCCCCGTGACAAGCCTCGCCTGACCCGTGATTATGCCGAAGAGAAACGCGTTCAGTGTGTAGATAAAGGGAATTCTCGGGTGTTTGATCACGTGAAGCCCGGAGAATATCACAGCCGATCCTACGACCGCAGCCGCGCCTCCCCAGGCGTTCAGAAGCACCGCGAAGATGTAGCCGCGGACCATGACCTCTTCAAAGAGTGAGGAGAGTAAAAAGTCTGAGGCGGTCCCGAAGAATGCGGGGATTTTGTCGCTTGCGAGCCCTAAGCGTTCCACCTGAAAGATACCGACTCTGCAGCACCCAACAAAGAGCATCGCTATAGAGACAAACGCAATCACCGCGCCGGACATAAACATAACCGCAGCGCTTGACCCAAGCTGCAAGCCGAGTGAGAATATCGACTGCCGGTCAACGAACGCGCAGAAGACTCCCGTAATCAGAAGCACGGAGATGAGTGGAAAAGACGCGCTGACGGCCGACGCGATTCCGCGGAATGCGGGACGCAGTTTGCCGTTTAGCACGTAGCTGTTTGTAGCCCAGTAGGCTCGGTGAGCAAGTTCAAGTCCGAGACCTGTGCAGACTACATAAGCGGCGAGTTTAGCCCAAGCGCCGACATCGGGCATATGTATAGTCACTCCAACAGAAACGCGGCGACAAGTTCCACCCCGACGCCGCGTCGTATTTTTACTACACTAGAGGTGTTCCATAGTCGAGCGCCTGGGTTAACTCGCGAAATTGCTAGTATGCGCCGTCTCCTGTGATCACGGCAGGTATGGTTCGCAGCAGTATGTGGATATCAAGCCCAATGCCTTTGTGCTTTACATAGTACACGTTCAGTCTGACTCGGTCTTCGCAGATGACCAAGTCCGCATCGCTGCACATCGTGCGGAGTTTGTAAGCTTCATAGCCATAGACTCAAGCGCCTTGTTCTGTATGCCGACGCCGACCGTTATCGGGCAGACCGCGACGGCCGCTTGGGCGATGTAGGGCCTGATATCCTCGACGTAGCCTGTGACGGTGACGCCGGGGTCTGCTTCGAGCTTTCTGATAGACGCTGGCGGGTCGGCGCCGACTATGTTCAGGTGAACATGGGGCTTCTTCTCTCGCATAATAGGAAAAACGTTTTTGTAGAAGTGCTTTGCTGCCGCCGCGTTGGCGTAGTAGCTTATCTTGCCCGATAATACGACCGTGTCTGGCTGCTCGGGCAAGTCCAAGGGGTGGAAGTACTCGTGGTCGACTCCGTTTGGAAGCATCGAGACGCGCTCCCAGGTCAGTCCCTCAAGCGCCATTTGGTCGTTCCTTGAGGTTATGACCACCTTTTCGAACTTTTCGGTGATCATCGCCTCTTACACGCGCATCTTGGCCCATTCCTCAAGCGCAAGGAGCCACGCAGCCGGGTTCTTTTTGGTCTTGAGGAACTGGCAAAGGGGTAGGGTAATTCAGCCCACCGAATCGTAAACTTTGGGAAGCGACCCGATGTGCACCGATTCCCATGCTCCGGGGGCGCAGCTCACGAGGACAAGCTCGACATCGTGGATTCGCCCCTGAACGATGGTCATCGCTTCAAAGGAGCGTCGAAATGTTGTTTTGCGGGTCAGACGAAGTGAAACCCATCACGAAACGATCGGGAAGCTGATATCTGTCTCTGACTCTTCGGAGCCGGGACTCGTCCTTTTGCTGGCGAAAGTCCGGGTGGAGTCCGTTCGGGATCACGGTAACGCGTTCGTCGGGCACTTTCAGCACTGAGACGATATCGCGCTTGGAGGACTCTGAAATCGTTATGATATGGTCGGCGCGCTCCCGATCGCCTTGATAAGTATCAGAGGGGCAAGCAGGCGGGTTGGCGCAACGACATTTGGGGTAAAGAAGCTGAGGTATGGCGCTAAGAGTTCGACCACACCCACCGCTACCACTGAAAGCGCCGCTCGCACGATCAAAACGTTTCCAAACGGCTTTGATTTCTCTCTGACGACGTGCTGCGAGAGCCGAAGGTCTGTGAAGACGTCGGCGACCAGTACGACGAGCATCGCTTCAGCGAAGATTCCCCACTGATCAGGCAGAATCAGTCGAGCGAGGACTATTTTGGAGATAAAATCGGCTGCGGTAGTGCCGAGTTGAGAAAGGTAAGACGAGGCAAGTGAGATCACTGCTCGTCGTTTGAGTCCATCCATGGCGCTTGCGTACCTCTTGGTGGGTTTCAAGGTGCGGCGCGCTCGTGGTTCAGCCCATCCTGCGCCTGAGACAATCTTCCCCGAAGAGAGCTGAGGCAAACGTGAAACTGTAGCCGAGTTTTCACGTCTTATGTACAGTGGAGGTAGTTATTATGAAACGAAAAGCATTACTTAGCCTGGCCGCGCTCTTGATCATCGGGGCGGTCTTCATCGCCGGTTGCAA
Source organism: Armatimonadota bacterium (assembly GCA_038207085.1). GTDB lineage: Bacteria > Armatimonadota > UBA5829 > UBA5829 > DTLH01 > JBBRAE01. The sequence continues at coordinate 5,246 of JBBRAE010000007.1, read as the reverse complement.
AAACAGTGACCAAACGATGGTTTCATCGATTCTCGAACGTCCGGACAAATACACCGATAAAACCGTGCTGGTAGGTGGTGAAGTCACTCGCACCTACTCCGTCAATCTCCTGATCGCCGAGGCCGGAGCCTATCAGATCGACGACGGCAGCGGCAAGATCTGGGTGATCACCAACAACGGCGTCCCTCGTGAAGGCACAAAAGTCGGTCTGAAGGGCCGTGTCGGCAGCGGAGTAAAGGTCGGCCGTGAGATATTCGGCGCAGTGATTCGTGAAGAAGAACGGCGCACGAAATAGCTCGGTGCGAAGATTTTCGGCGTGATAGTCGTCTATAGAGATAAAGCCCACCTGCTTCAACGGCTTGTGGGCTTTATTGGTTTGGGGGCGCGAGAGATGCTGGAAAGCCCCCATACAAAGCATGCAGGGGGCTTTGGTCTGCGTGAATCAGTGCCCCGCACCCATCGTAACAACCACTTTGACAGTCTTTCCAGTCGGTGCAACTGGGAGAACGTTCCCCTTGATCGCTTTGCCGCCCACGGTGACTGAGACTACACCGTGTTCAATGTGGTTGGGGTTTTCTACCCTGATCTTATACAGTGCTCCACGGAATCGGCGCTCTACAGTGTAGCTTTCCCATTCCCTTGGGATGCACGGGTCGACGATCAGGCCATCGTAGGTCGGACGCACGCCGAGGATCCAGTCGATGCCGTCGCGGAGCATCCAGACGCCTGAACCGGTGAGCCAGGAGTGACTCGCCTGGCCGAAGGTGGGGTGGTCCGGGCTCGTGACATACTCCGAGTAGACGTAGGGCTCCATTTTATAGATATCGGGGTCGTGGGCTTGGACGATAGGCATCGTTTGGCGATACCACTCGTAGGCGCGGTCGCCGTTTCCAAGCACGCACTGAGCATATACCGCCCACGCCGCAACATGGTTGAATATCGCGCCGTTTTCCTTCTTGCCGGGAACGCAGCGGGTCGCAAGGCCTACGCCTGGGTCCACCTTTGTATAAGATGGATGCAGAATCTTTGGCCCGCGCGGGGTGCTTAGCATCTCATAGGCCGATTCCATGCACTCTTTCGCGCGATCAGGAGGAGCGATACCGCTTATGACCGCCCAGCTCTGGGAGTTCATGAAAATCTGACCTTCCATGTTCTCGGAGGAACCTATCAGGAAGCCGTCGTCGCGAGTGCCTCTTATGTACCAGGCGCCGTCCCAACAGCGTTCGTTAAGCGCGGTTGCGATTGTTCCATACTGGCTTTTGTAGTCGCTTGCGAGCGTTCCACAGGACTTCACCACGCAGCCGGACTTCTCGCCTTCGCAGTCGACCCGGGCATATCCACGCTCATTCAGGCACTCGAGAAGCTCCGCCATCTCTTTTAGAATATAGCAGAGAAACTCAGCGACCCACATACTCTCGCCGATCCCCTTGCGACCTACGTAGTCGAGGGTGTCGTTCCAGTCACCGGGGCCAAACTTCGGCAGGTTGTGCTCGGTGAGGTTTGCGATCACGTAGTCCGTCGCCCGCACTGCGTGGTCCAGCATCGTGGCCGATCCGCCGTCCTGGAACGGGACAACCCGGTCGAGGAACCCGTAGTCGCCAGTCTCTTTGAGATAGGTCATAACCGCAAGCGGAAGCCAGAGCGGCGTGTCCGAGTGCCCGGTCTTTTCGCCGATTCCCGTCAGTTTGAAGTAGTTGTGAAGCGTGCTTCCGTCCCTGAACTGATGTGAAACGACTTCGGCAATTCTGTCGGCGACCTCTGTCGTTTGCTGGGACATAAGCGGCCCCATGAGGTCCTGCGACTGATCGCGCACGCCGACGCCAAAGAGCAGCCCGCCGTGGTAGTAACCGGCGTTGCGGTTCATATTGAATGTCACCCACGCCTGCCGCTTGGCCCAGGTGTTCAGCATCAGGTTCATCTCGGGGTCAGGAGTCTGGACCTTGACGGCTGAGAGATATTCGTCCCACCAGTCCTTGATACGGTCGAGCGCTTCCCAGGCCTGAACGGGTTCGATATATTTGCGAGTGACCTCACGGGCTCGCTCCTTGTAGCGGTCGACATCGGTCACACCCATCAGGACAACAAACTCCGTTCGCTCCCCGGGACAAAGCACTAACTCTGAGTGAAGGGCGGCGCAGGCGTCGCCTGCTGTGATGTCTGTCTCGGAGAGCATACCGCGCTCTACACCCTCGGGGTTCGACTCACTTCGCCAGCGGCCGATAAACGCGTCCTTCAAGCAGTCCCAACCGATGACGGGCAGACTGGTTGTGAAGTAGACGTACTTATCCCAGCCTTTGTTCGGCTGCTCGACCGAGACTCCCTTTTGCGTGACCCAATAGTTCTTGGTCGCAAAGATCGTTCGAGATTCCTGGTCGTAGGAAGCAATATTGAAGTGCTGGTCGTTGGGCTGGTTGATCAGGTCAACGAGCGCGTGGCCGAGGCAGAGCTCTACGTAGGAGTATATGCCGAGCCGGCGCTCCTCCATGGTCTCGTTTGTGAGGCTCACGAGCCAGATTTCGAGGTCATCGTCCTGCGGCACAAAGTAGGTTATCTCGCTTCGAATGCCCTTGTTTCGCGTGACGATTGTGGTGTAGCCCATCCCGTGGTGGCATTCGTAGAAATCGGGTTTGCCGCCGGTAGGCTGCCATGAGAGCGACCAGTAGTCCCCGTCCTGATCTCTCAGGTAGACGTAGCGACCGGGGCGGTCCCAGGGAAGGCCGTTGTATCTCCAGCGGGTGATGCGGGAGTCGCGGGGGTCCATCCAGTAGCTGAACCCGCCGCCGGCATTAGTGACCAGGCCGGTGTAGCGGCCGTTCGAGATATAGTTGACCCAGGGCGCGGGAGTGTCCGGCCTGGTGATGACGAACTCTTTGCCGTCTTCAGAGAAGTGTCCGTAGTCCTTGAGCGACAATTTGATCCTCCGGTGGCGCTAGAAATCACCACATATTGTATCACAACTCGGCTCGGACGGTTCAGCACATTTGGGCTTCCAGAGATGGGTTATAAAAAAATGTTGGGCTTGGAATGAAAATAGCGCGATTTGAGGTAAACATTTGACCCTCATTTGCAGTAAACTATAGATGAGAAGATGATGGATACCAAAGAACAACTTTTGAACAGAAAGTCTATTGTTGTCGCGGCAGCCGGTGTTGCTGTCGTCGCGCTGATTGTCGTCTGTGGAGTGCGCGCGAGTTTTGTGAAGAGCGGACGCATCGCACCCGGCGTGAGAGTCGCCGGTGTCGATATCGGCGGGCTTGCTCCGGGGGAGGCTCGGGTGCGTGTCGGCGCGTGGGCCCACCGCAGGATGACCGACCCTATATGGTTTGCTGCAGGCGAGCGCAAATGGAAGGGCGAACTCGGCGCAGTTGGCGTGACGCCTGATGTCGATGGGATGATGCGCTCGGCCAAGGCGATCGGTCGCGAGGGGCCGGTGCTTCGTCGAGTGCTTGAAGGTTTTGGCATTTCTGTTCGCTCAGCACGCCTCCCTGTGCGCTATAAGTACGACAATGCAAAGATAGATGAGCTGTTCGCGAAGATTGACAGGGATGTCGCGCAGCCGCCGAGGGACGCGCGCATCAGCTTCAGGGGCGGCGAGAGGGTGATAACCCCCGAGGCTCCCGGCACGTCGGTTGACTCAAGCGATTCATACCGGCTTATCAGAAATGCTGTGGAAGACAAAAAACAAGTTGTGGAGCTTCCGATACTGCCCAAAGTGCCGAATGTGAAGGCTTCTGAACTGGAAAAGGTCGATACTGTTCTTGCGAGCTTTTCGACGAGGTATCCGGCTTGGAAAAAGGGGCGTACGCGAAATATTCAGCTTGCGGTCGCAGCGATCGACGGCGATCTGATCGAGCCTGGGGGAGTATTTTCCTATAACGGCTCCGTAGGTCCGCGCACCAAGCAGACTGGCTTTCAGGACGCGCAGATCTATGTTGACGGCAAGATTATCCCGGGGACGGGTGGGGGAATCTGTCAGGTTTCAAGCACGCTGTACAATGCGGCACTCCTAGCGGGGTTAGATATCGCGGAGCGCAGCCATCACTCGATGAAGGTGCCGTACGTTCCTCTGGGCAGGGATGCGACAGTCGCTTATGGGCTTCTTGACCTGAAGATCAGAAACAACACATCCGCGCCGGTCTATGTTTCGGCTGTTGCCGCCGGCAGCAGGCTCACAATCAGGCTATACGGGAACGGGAATGCCAAACAGGACGTGCGAATAATAACCACTCGTCCCAGGGAGGTTCTGAAGAAGAACGGCAAGACCGTCACGGCTGTTACGGTGTATCGTGTGGTAAGTGAAAACGGGGTTGATGTGAGAAAAGAGCGGGTATCGTCGGACAAGTACAACCCGGCGCCCCCGCATGTTCCGGCCGTCGAACCGGCGCTAAAAACTGGCAGAGCATAAACTTTGCACGATTTTTACCTGAAACACTATTGACAGCAGACTTAGGAGCCATTATACTTAATGTCGTTGTCGCCGACGTAGCTCAATTGGCAGAGCAGGGGTTTTGTAAACCTCAGGTTGCGGGTTCGAGTCCCATCGTCGGCTCCAGTGATCATGGGGAGATTCCCGAGTGGCCAAAGGGAGCAGACTGTAAATCTGTTGCGGAATGCTTCGGTGGTTCGAATCCGCCTCTCCCCACCACCGTCTCGAAGAGTGGGTCGAATGGCCTCTGCTGGTAACGGCATGTTGTTCGACCAATCTTCCAAACCCCAGCCGTTACTTCCGATTTTGCGCGGTTGCACGGATGGTTGATACCTGATATAATGTAGCGTTGTCGGTTCCAAGCAAGCTTGGAGCCTTCATGTTCGGCGTGAACCGCCGGAGCAGTTATGCCCACGTAGCGCAGGGGTAGCGCACCTCTTTGGTAAAGAGGAGGTCATGGGTCCGAATCCCATCGTGGGCTCCAAGAAAGTCGCGAGTTGTGAGTTCTGGTCGCGAGCACGAGTGAGGCACTGGCTGAGCTTGTGTGGCGTGGTCTCTGACACACAACTCGTAACTGCATGTTTTACGTATATCTCTGTGGAGTTGTGAGAAGCGGGTTGCGAGTTCCGGGGCTTTCGGATGCTCATCGCTCTTGACTCATAACTTGTGACTCGCGCAAGGGAGGCAACGAACAAAAATGGCGAAGCAGAAGTTCGAGAGAACAAAGCCGCACGTAAACATTGGGACAATCGGGCATGTAGACCACGGTAAGACGACGCTTACGGCTGCAATCACGGCAGCCCTGGCTACCAAGGGATTT